>JAOTSD010000063.1 GCA_030247555.1 Siculibacillus sp.
CGCATGCAGTCGCGCCAGCGGTCGTTCCACTCACCCCAGTTGGCCGGGAAGGCGCCGAGCCTGTAGCCGCCGGGGCCGATGTCCCAGGGCTCGGCGACGTGGATCAGGCCGCGCAGCACCGGATCCTGCTCCAGCGCCGCCAGGAACGGCGCATCGGGATCGAAGCCGTGACGCTTGCGCCCGAGCGTCGTGGCGAGGTCGTAGCGGAACCCGTCGAAGCCGCCGCGCTGCGCCGCGGTCCTGAGCGCGTCGAGGCCGAGCCGCATCACCGCCTGACGGTCGAGCGCCGGCACGTTGCCGCAGCCGGCGTCGTCGACGTAGGTCGACGGATCGTCGGCGCGCAGGCGGTAGTAGAGCGCATTGTCGAGGCCGCGGAACGACAGGGTCGGGCCGAGATGGTCGCTCTCGCCTGTGTGGTTCAACACCACGTCGAGGATCACCGAGATGCCGGCGTCGTGCAGGGCGTCGATCGCCTCGCGCACCTCTTCCCAGCCGCCCGGCGCCAGTCGCGGGTCGGGCGCGTTGAAGGCGATCGGGTTGTAACCCCAGTAGTTGGAGAGGCCGAGCGGGGCGAGATGACGCTCGTCGATGCCCGCCCAGATCGGCATGATCTCGACGACGTCGACCCCGAGACGCACGAGGTGATCGACCACCGCCGGATGACCGAGCCCGGCGAAGGTGCCCCGGAGGTCCGGCGGCACGTCGGGGTGGAGCCGGGTGAACCCCTTGACGTGCAACTCGTAGATCACCCGATCGCGCGGCCGCGACCTCGGCCGGATCACCGGGCGGATCGGCGTCGGCGCCTCGACGATGCCCTTCGGCACCACGGCCGCGCTGTCGCGATCGTCCTGGGCGGCGCCGCTCGCCCTCCGGTCGAAGATCGTCGGGTCGAGCCGGAACGGCCGATCGAGGCGCACCGCATAGGGGTCGACCAACAGCTTCGCCGGATTGAAGCGATGCCCCTTTTCCGGCGCCCACGGCCCGTGGACCCTCAGTCCGTAGCAGGTCTCGGCGGCGAGCCCCTCGATGCGCCCGTGGCAGACGTCGCCGGTGCGTTCAGGCAGCCGGATACGCTCGATCTCATGTGTGCCGGTCTCGTCGAAGATGCAGAAGTCGACCGCCGTACCGGAGGCCGACACCACCGCGACGTTGACGCCTTCGCCGTCGTGGACGACGCCGAGCGGTTCCGGCGAGCCCGGACCGATGGAGCCATGGATCATCGCGTTTGCGCCCCCTCGCCGGCCGCCCTTCAGCCGCCCCGCTCCGCCACCAGCCCGCGATAGAGGCTCGCGTAGCGCGCCGCCGAGCGCGCCCACGAGACGTCGGTGCGCATGGCGTTCTTCATCAGCCGCCGCCAGGTCGTCTGGTCCTCGTGGAGCAACGCCGCGCGCTGGATCGCGGCGCGGAACATGTCGACGTTGGGCGGCGTGAACACGACGCCGGTCCCGGTCCCGGCGTCGAGCGCCATCTCGTTGGCGTCGATGATCGTGTCGGCGAGCCCACCGACCCGCGTCACCAGCGGAATCGCCCCGTAGCGCAGGGCGCAGAGCTGGGTCAGGCCGCAGGGCTCGAAGCGCGACGGCACCATAAGCACGTCCGATCCCGCCTGGATCAGATGGGCGAGGCTCTCGTCGTAACCGATGATGCAGGCGACACGGCCGGGATGGGCGGTGGCGGCGCGGCGGAAGCCGTCGACGAGGTCGCGATCGCCCGAGCCGAGCAGCGCCAATTGGCCGCCGGCGGAGAGGATCGTCTCGATCCCATCCAGGACCATGTCGAGGCCCTTCTGCCAGGAGAGCCGGCTGACCACGCCGAAGACCATGGCGTGGCGATCGACCCGGAGCCCCATCCGCCGTTGCAGCGCCGACTTGTTCGGCCGCCGCGACGACGGCGTGGCCGCGTCGAAATGCGACGAGATCAGCGGATCGATCGCCGGATTCCAGACGTCGGTGTCGATGCCGTTGAGAATGCCGGAGACGACGCCCGAGCGCCCCTGCAACAGCCCCGACAGTCCCATGCCGCCCTCGCCGGAGCGGATCTCGGCGGCATAGGTCGGCGACACCGTGGTGACCCGGTCGGACATCCTGAGCGCCGCCTTCAGGAAACCGATGGTGTCGTAGTACTCGACCCCGTCCACCCCCCAGGCGTGATCCGGCAGATGCAGCGCCGGCAGCAGCTCCTTGGGATACTGGCCCTGGAAGGCGAGGTTGTGGATGGTGGCGACGGTTCCCGGCCGCTTGCGCCCGTCGTATTCCATGTAGGCGGCGGTCAACCCGGTCTGCCAGTCGTGGGTGTGGACCACCGCCGGATGGAACCCGCCGGCCCCCGACAGTCCGATCTCCGCCGCGACCTTCGCCAAGGCGGCGAAGCGGAACGGATTGTCGGGCCAGTCGTCCCCGTCGGCGTCGTGATAGGGATTACCCGGCCGATCATAGAGATGCGGCGCGTCGATGACGAAGAGGTCGAGCCCGGCGGCGCGCCCGGCCGACACCTTCGCCGGACCGCCGAAGAGATCACCGATCCTGAGCACCACCTTCGACTTCTCGAGCGCGGCCTTCACCGCCGGATATCCCGGCACCAACGTGCGAACCGCCACGCCTTCCTGCGCCAGCGCGCCGGGCAGCGCCCCGGCGACGTCCGCCAGCCCGCCGGTCTTCACCAGCGGGAAGATCTCCGAGACGACCGAGAGCACCTCGAGTGCCGACATGGGGAGAGCCTCGCTTCGCCGGTTCACTTCGCCAGAAGTTCGATCATCGGCCGGGTGATCAGGCAAACGCCCTTCTCGGTGCGGCGGAAGCGCAGGGCGTCGAGTTCGGGATCCTCTCCGACCACCAGCCCGTCGGGAATGGTGACGCGGGCGTCGACCACGACGTTGCGCAACCGGCAACCGCGCCCGACCGTCGACTGCGGCAGGATGATGCTGTTCTCCACCATCGAGTAGGAGTTGACCCGGACACCGGTGAAGAGCAGCGACCGCTTGAGGAAGGCGCCGGAGACGATGCAACCGCCCGACACCAGCGATGAGACCGCCGATCCGCGCCGCCCGTCGATGTCGTGGACGAACTTCGCCGGCGGGGTGATCTCGCCGTAGGTCCAGATCGGCCACTCGCTGTCGTAGAGATCGAGCTCCGGCACCACGTCGGTGAGGTCGATGTTGGCCTCCCAATAGGCGTCGACGGTGCCGACGTCGCGCCAATAGGGCGTCGATTCCGAGCGCGACCGCACGCAGGACTTGGAGAAGTGGTGCGCGATCGCCTTCCCGTGCTTGACGATGTAGGGGATGATGTCCTTGCCGAAATCGCGCGACGAATGCGGGTCGGCGGCGTCGCGTTCGAGCTGGTCCCACAGGAACTGGGCCTCGAAGACGTAGATGCCCATCGAGGCGAGGCAACGATTCGGGTCGCCCGGCATGGTCGGCGGGTTCTTCGGCTTTTCGACGAAGGCGACGATGCGGTCGTTCTCGTCGACGTGCATGACGCCGAAGCCGGTCGCCTCCTCCTTGGAGACCTCGAGACAGCCGATGGTCACGTCGGCGCCCTGCTCGACGTGCTGTTGCAGCATCTTCTCGTAGTCCATCTTGTAGATGTGATCACCCGCCAGGATGATCATGTACTTCGGACCCGAGTCCTTGATGATGTCGAGGTTCTGATAGACCGCGTCGGCCGTGCCGGCGTACCACGCCTCTTCCGAGACGCGCTGCGAGGCCGGCAGGATGTCGAAGATCTCGTTGCGCTCGGGGCGCAGGAAGTTCCAGCCGCGCTGCAGGTGGCGGATCAGCGAATGCGCCTTGTACTGGGTGGCGACGCCGAAGCGGCGGATGCCGGAGTTGAGCGCGTTCGACAGGGCGAAGTCGATGATCCGCGACTTGCCGCCGAAGTAGACGGCGGGCTTGGCGCGCCGGTCGGTGAGCTCCATCAACCGCGAACCGCGCCCGCCCGCCAGCACGTAGGCCATGGCGTGACGCGACAGAGGTGCGGTCGACGCGCTCCTCGGCGGCATCGTCGTCGGCATGGTGTTCATCTCGCCCTCCCGGAATCCGTTCTCGTTCGATTTTCGATCATTCACCGTCCCATTCGAAGATCACCGTGGCCAGCGGCGGCACCAGGATCGACGCGGAGGCCGGCATCCCGTGGCTCTCCTCGGCCGAGGCTCGGATCATCCCGCCGTTGCCGAGATTGGAGCCGCCGTAGCAGGCCGCGTCGGTGTTGACGACCTCGCGCCAGCGCCCCGCCGCCGGAAAACCGAGGCGATAGGCACCGCGCGGTATCGGCGTGAAGTTCGCCACCACCACCACCGGCTTGTCGCCCCATTCGCCGAAGCGGGCGAAGGCGTAGACCGACTGGCCGCGATCCTCCACCACGATCCAACGGAAGCCCTCCTGCTCGCAGTCGCGCGCCGAGAGGGCCGGAAGCGTCCGGTAGGCATGGTTGAGATCGCGGACGAGCGATTGCAGGCCACCGTGTTCCGTATGCGCCGTCAGATGCCAGTCCAGCCCCTTGTCGTGGTTCCATTCCGCCCACTGGCCGAACTCCTGGCCCATGAACAGGAGCTTCTTGCCGGGATGACCCCACATCAGACCGTAGTAGGCCCTGAGCGCGGCGAACTTCTGCCAGTGATCACCGCTCATCTTGCCGATCAGCGAGCCCTTGCCGTGAACCACTTCGTCATGGCTGAGCGGCAACACGAAATTCTCGGCGAAGGCATAGAGCAGTCCGAAGGTGAGCTGGTCGTGATGCCAGCGGCGATGGATCGCCTCGCGCGACATGTAGTCGAGCGTGTCGTGCATCCAGCCCATGTTCCACTTGAAACCGAAGCCCAGCCCGCCGGCATAGACCGGCGCCGAGACGCCCGGCCAAGCGGTCGATTCCTCGGCGATGGTGATCGCTCCGTCGCCGCGCCCGTAGACCATCTCGTTGACCCGGCGCAGGAACGCCACCGCCTCGCGATTGTCGCGCCCGCCGTCCTCGTTGGGCAGCCACTCGCCTTCCTTCCTCGAATAGTCGAGGTAGAGCATCGAAGCCACCGCATCCACGCGCAATCCGTCGACGTGATAGCGGTCGAGCCAGAACAGCGCGTTGGCACACAGCATCGACATCACTTCGGCGCGGCCGAAATCATAGATCGCCGTGTTCCAGTCGGGATGGAAGCCGCGCCGCGGATCGGCGTGTTCGTAGAGCGGTCCGCCGTCGAACTCGCGAAGTCCGTGCTCGTCGGTGGGGAAATGCGCCGGCACCCAATCGAGGATGATGCCGAGGCCGGCGCGGTGTGCCCGGTCGACGAAGCGGGCGAAACCGGCCGGATCGCCGTGACGACGCGTCGGAGCGAAGAGGCCGATCGGCTGATACCCCCAGGACGCGTCGAGCGGATGTTCCGAGATCGGCAGAAGCTCGAGATGGGTGAAGCCGAGGTCGATCGCATAGGAGACGAGCCGTTCGGCGAGTTCGTCCCAGGTCAGGAACCGCCCGTCGTCGCCCCGCGCCCAGGAACCGAGGTGGACCTCGTAGATCGACATCGGCCGGCGCCGGGCGTCGCCGCCCCGCCCCGCCATCCAGTCGTCGTCGCTCCAGACGAAATCGTCGATCTTGGCCACCACCGAAGCGGTGGAGGGCCGCATCTCGCCGGCGAAGCCGAAGGGATCGGCCTTGAGCGGCAGGAGCCGGCCGTCGGCCGCGACGATCTCGTACTTGTAGGCGGTGCCGACCCCGACTCCGGGCGCGAAGATCTCCCAGATGCCGCTGTCGACGCGCTTGCGCATCTGGTGGCGGCGGCCATCCCAGGCGTTGAAGTCGCCGACCACCGAAACGCGCGCCGCGCTCGGCGCCCAGACGGCGAAGTTGACGCCTTCCACCCCTTCGTGGGTCATGACTTGCGCGCCGAGCCGCTCGTAGAGCGTCCGGTGGGTACCCTCCACGAGGAGATGATCGTCGAGGGGGCCGAGCACCGGCCCGAAGGCGTAGGGATCGTGCAGTTCCCAGGAAGCGGCACGGTTGGTGGCGCGCAGCCGGTAGGCCGGTTTGTCGGAACCGCCCGCCCAAGGTTCGACCACGCCTTCGAAGAAGCCGGCGTCGTCGCGGCGTTCCAGCTTGGCGAGAACCTCGCCGTCGGCGTCGATCACCTCGAGGAACTCGGCGTGGGGCACGAAGGCGCGCACCACCGGCGCCGCCTTGGACCCGTGGCGCCCGAGCACCGCGAAGGGATCTCCGTGCCGCCCGGCGACCACCGCCTCGACGTCCGCCGATGCCGCGGCCCACTTTCGGTCGCCCATTTTCCGGTCGCCCATCTTCCGGTCGCCCATCGCGCCCCCCGTTCGGTGGTTTCGCGCCGACGGATGGCACCGCCGCGCGCCACACTCATCAGGGACCGGAGACCCCTTCGGTCCTCGGCCGCCATGTCGCCGTCGGATCGTCCCCGATCAACTCGAAACCGGATAGACCGGGACATTCCAGATGTCCTCGGCATATTCGGAGATCGTCCGATCCGAGGAGAACCAACCCATGTGGGCGGTGTTGAGCGCCGCCGACCGCCGCCAGCCCGCCTTGTCGCGCCATTTGCGGAACACGGCGCGTTGGGTGGAATAGTAGCTCTCGAAGTCCGCCGTCACCATGAAGTAGTCGTGATGGGTGAGCGCGTCGACCAAGGGCTTGTACCGATCGGGTTCGCCCGGAGAGAAGACGCCCGAGCCGATCGACTCCAGAACCTCCGACAGGATCGTCGATCTGGCGATCGCTTCGCGCGGATCGTAACCCTGGATGCGCCGCGCATCCACCTCCTCCGCCGTCAGGCCGAAGATGAAGATGTTGTCGTCGCCGACGTGCTCCTTCATCTCGACGTTGGCACCGTCGAGCGTGCCGATGGTCAGCGCGCCGTTGAGGCCGAACTTCATGTTGCCGGTGCCCGAAGCCTCCATGCCGGCCGTGGAGATCTGCTCGGAGAGGTCGGCCGCCGGGATGATCTGTTCGGCGAGGCTGACGTTGTAGTTGGGCAGGAACACCACCTTGAGGAGCCCGCGCAGCGTCGGGTCGGAATTGACCACCTTGGCCACGTCGTTGGCGAGCTTGATGATCAGCTTCGCCTGAGCGTAGGAGGCCGCCGCCTTGCCGGCGAAGATCTTCACCCGCGGGATCCAGTCGCGCGTCGGCTGGGCCCGCATGGCGTCGTAGACCGCGATCGTCTCCAGGATGTTGAGCAGTTGGCGCTTGTACTCGTGGATGCGCTTGATCTGCACGTCGAACAGCGCCTGGGGATCGACCTTGACCTCGAGCCTGTCGCGAATGACGCGGGCGAGCCGCTCCTTGTTGAGCAGCTTCACCGCCGCGAAGCGATCCCGGAACACGGCGTCGTCGACGAAGCCCGCGAGCTTCGGCAATTCGCCGGCGTCGTCGAGCACCTTCGGGCCGATCGTCTCGACCAGCAGGTTCTTCAACCCCGGGTTCGACTGGTGCAGCCAGCGACGGAAGGTGATGCCGTTGGTCTTGTTGACGATCCGGTTCGGGCAGGCGGCGTTCAGGTCGCGGAACACCGTGACCTTCATCAGGTCGGAATGCAGCGCCGAGACGCCGTTGACCTTGTGGCTGCCGAGATAGGCGAGATGGCCCATGCGGACCCGCCGGCCGCCCTGCTCGTCGATGATCGAGAGCGCCGAGAGGAGACCGCCGTCGATACCCTCGCGCGTCCTCTTCATCTCGTCGAGATGCAACGCGTTGATCAGGTAGATGATCTGCATGTGGCGCGGCAGCAGCCGCTCGAGCAGCGGCACCGGCCAGGTCTCGAGCGCCTCGGGCAGCAGCGTGTGATTGGTGTAGGAGAAGGTCCCCACCGTCAGCTTCCAGGCCGTCGCCCACTCGACCTCGTGGATGTCGACCAGAATGCGCATCATCTCGGCGACGGCGATCGCCGGATGGGTGTCGTTGAGCTGGATCGCCACCTTCTCCGGCAACGTCGTGATGTCGGAATGTTGGTTGAGGTGGCGCCGGATCAGGTCCTGGAGCGACGCCGAGGCGAAGAAGAACTCCTGCCTCAGACGCAGTTCCTGGCCCGCCGGGGTCGCATCCG
This sequence comes from Siculibacillus sp., assembly GCA_030247555.1. Taxonomy (GTDB): domain Bacteria; phylum Pseudomonadota; class Alphaproteobacteria; order Rhizobiales; family Ancalomicrobiaceae; genus CALBKH01. Next base: position 8,053 of record JAOTSD010000063.1, read on the forward strand.
ACGGATAGAGGACCTTGGAGATCGCCTCCGCCTTGACCCGGGCCGCCGCCGCGCCGACGTGATCACCCCGGTTGAAGGCGTCGAGCCGCATCGGGTCCTGCGCCTTGGCCGACCACAGACGCAACGTGTTCACGTGATGCCCACGCCAGCCGACGATCGGCGTGTCGTAGGCCACCGCCATCACCGTCTCCGCCGGTCGCCACTCGTGATGCGTGGTGCCGTCTCGATTGCTCATCGCCTCGACCCAGCCGCCGAAACCGATCGGATAGGCGACCTCCGGACGGGCGAACTCCCACGGATTGCCGTTGGCCAGCCAATCTTCCGGATACTCGAGCTGCCAGCCGTCCTTGATGCGCTGGCGGAACAGGCCGTGGTCGTAGCGAATGCCGTAGCCGTAGGCGGCGATCGACAGCGTCGCCATCGATTCCATGAAGCAGGCGGCCAGACGCCCGAGACCGCCGTTGCCCAACGCCGCGTCGGGTTCGACCTCCTTGAGCAGGTCGAGATCGACGCCGAGTTCGCCGAGCGCGGCCCGCACCGTCTCGGTCATCTCGAGATTGCCGAGCGCGTCGAAGAGCAGCCGGCCGATCAGGAACTCGAGGCTGAGGTAGTAGACCCGCTTGTCGTCGTCTCGGTAGGTCTTTGTGGTCGAGTCGATCCAGTGATCGACGATCACGTCGCGCACCGCCAGCGCCGTCGCGACGAACCAGTCGTGGCCCGAGGCCACGATCGGATTCTTGCCGACCGCGTACTTCAGCTTCTCGACGATCGCCGCGCGCACCCGGGCCACGTCATGGGTCGCAGGGAAGCCGCTGCCGGCCTCGGCCACATCCGTTCGGTCCATCGTCTCCGTTCCTCCTCAGGCGCCGACGCGGAGCGGCCGTCGTCTCGACTCCCGTTTCCCCGTTCGGCATCGATGCCACGTTTGCGATGGCGATGGCAATTCCGATGCCATGCGACCGGTCGGCGCCGCGGCCGGCCCCACGCCCCGGCCGGAATGCGACCCGCGGCTCACACGGGTTCGTCGCCGCTCACACGGCGGGCACCGGCCGCCCGCCATTTCGGCAGGAAGGTGAAAGCTTCCTCGAGCAGATGCGGTGTATGGCGGCCGGGTGACAGTCGCATGGCGAGGTCGACATATTCCTGCAACGCCGGCCGCCAATCCGGGTGGGCGCAATTGTCGATGATCACCTTGGACCGCGCCTTGGGGCTCAGGCCGCGCAGGTCCGCCATGCCCTGTTCGGTGACGATCACCTGCACGTCATGTTCGGTGTGGTCGACGTGGCCGACCATCGGCACGATGCAGGAGATCGCCCCGTTCTTGCGGGTCGACGGCGTCATGAAGATCGAGATGTAGGCGTTGCGGGCGAAATCACCCGACCCGCCGATGCCGTTCATGATCGAGGTGCCGGCGATGTGGGTGGAATTGACGTTGCCGTAGATGTCGGCCTCGATCATGCCGTTCATGGCGATGATGCCGAGCCGGCGGATGATCTCGGGATGGTTGGAGATGTCCTGCGGCCTCAGGATGATGCGCTCGCGGTAGAAGTCGACGTCGGCGAGGAACTCCTTCATCGCCTCCTCGGAGAGCGACAGGGCGGTCGACGAGGCCATGGTCAGCTTGCCGGAGCCCAAGAGGCGCAGCATGCCGTCCTGCAACACCTCGGTATAGGCCGTCAGCCCCTCGAAGTGGCCCGCTTCGAGCCCCGCCATCACCGCGTTGGCGATGTTGCCGACGCCCGATTGCAGCGGCAGCAGGTTCTTCGGCAAGCGTCCGTGGCGCACCTCGCAATCGAAGAAGTCGAGGATGTGATCGGCGATCGCCCGCGAAGTCTCGTCGGGCGGGGTGAATTCCGTGCTGCGGTCGGCGTCCCGGGTCTCGACGATCGCCACGATCTTGTTCGGGTCGCAACGAAAATAGGGCTCGCCGATACGGTCGCCGGGTGACAGCAACGGAATCGGCCGCCGGTTCGGCGGTCGCTCGGTGTAGGCATAGATGTCGTGCATCCCCTCGAGCGCCGTCGACTGCCAGGAATTGACCTCGAGGATGATCCCATCGGCCATCTCGAGCCAAGTCTCGTTGTTGCCGACCGACGACGACGGGATCAGCGCCCCGTCCTCGCGGATGCCGGACACCTCGATCACCGCGAAGTCGAGATGCCCGAGGAAGCCGAACCAGGCGTATTGCGCCACGTGGCTGAGGTGGATGTCGGTGTATTCCATCTCGCCGGCATTGATGCGGCGCCGGCAGACCGGGTCCGACTGGTAGGGCAGCCGCATCTCCATGGCGTTGACCTTGGCCAGCGCCCCGTCGAGCTCCGGCGCCGTGGAGGCGCCCGTCCACACCGAGATCTTGAACGGTTCACCGGCGGCGTGGGCCGCCTCGATGCGGCGGGCGAGTTCGATCGGCACTTCCTTGGGATGCCCCGATCCGGTGAAGCCGCTCATCCCCACCCGCGCTCCCGTCGGGATGAGGGCCGCAGCCTCCTTCGCCGTCATGATCTTGGCGCGCAGCGACGCCGCGCGGACTCTGGAAGGACCGTACGAAGAATCGGCGTTCATGGTCCGAGATGCCTCTTCGATGTCGTCCCACGCGCCGGCCCTCCCGAGCCGGACGGTGAGGCAGGGCGGCACCGCGCGAACGGCTCGACCTCGCTCGGCGGGCGATGTGTGCCGGTGCCGCGATACTCCCTTGTGCATCGCAGCGAAAGTCCGCGAAAAGACGTTTCGAGTTCTCCCCACGCCTCTCGGACCCTCGTCCGGTTCGAGAGGCTAACTCACTGCGATGAAAAAAGGATGAGGAATGCGACCGGCCGGCGTTCCGCGATCACGGAACGCGTGCCGATGCGTGCTCCGCCACCCTGCCATGCGAAATCGGCGCGACGGCCGCGGCCGGCCGCCTCGTTCGTCGCGATCACCACGCGGATCTTTCGTCGTGCCTGTCAGTCGAGGGTCCAGCGCAGACCGACCCCGAAGTGGTTCGAGCCGGTGCGGCGCGGTGAGATCAGTCCGTAGATGCCGCTGCGGTGGTGCAGACGGACGAAGGCCGAGAGGTTCTTCGCCCCCTTCGGCGTGAAGGCCGTCTCGAAGCCCATGTAGTATTGCAGCCGCCGGCTGTCGACACCGTGCACCAGACCGGGGCCGTATTCCCATTTCGGCCGCTCGAAGGCCCAGGACAATCCGTTGGCGAAGGCGACGTTCATCGACCCCACCGACCCGAGACCGATCTCGCCGGACCGGAGCTTCACCGCCGCGGTCGCCTCGACGTGATCCTCGAGGCCAACGTGCCGGCTCACCGTCCCTTCCGCCTCGAGCGAGAAGCCGTCGAGACGCAGTTGCGTCCCCGGAATGTCGAGGCCGAAATCGAAGAGGCGGCGGTCGATCACCAGCGAGACGATCCGAGCGTCTTCGAAAGTCAGCCGACCGGAGACGAGGTTGATCGGGAAGCGCGGCAGCGTGCTGTTGGTCCACACCCCGCCGTAGAGCGCCACCGCCCAGGTCGACGGCGGTCTCGCTTCGGTCAGGACGACGCGATCGAGCAGCGGGGCGGTGAGCCCCACCTCCTCGGCCCGCGCCCCGCCCGTCGCGGCGGCGAGGAGGAAAGCCGGAAAGAGGATCGATCGCGTCCGCAACTTGTGTCGTTCCGATGGGTCGAATCCGCCGGCCGAGGCCGACCTCTACGCCGGATAACATCTCCCGGGTGCCCGACACCATGGCGGTTCGGCAGGATCGTGTTTTCCCGTAGATGCGCCGCCGCGCCTCGCCTCACATGGCGAAACTGGTGCCGCAGCCGCATGTGGCGGTGGCATTGGGGTTGTTCATCTTGAACGCCTGCCCCATCAGGTCGTCGACGAAATCGAGCTGCGAACCGCGCAGATACTCCGCCGAAATCGCGTCGATCACCACCGTGGCTCCGTCCTTCTCGATGACGATGTCGTCGTCGGCCCGTTCGGTGGTGAGCTGGAAGCCGTAGGAAAAGCCCGAGCAGCCGCCGCCCGAGACCGAGATGCGCAGCACCGTCCCCACCGGTTCGTCCGAGACGACGAAGAGGATGCGCTTCGCCGCCGCGGCGGTGACGGAGATCGGGGCATCGGGCGTCGTGTCGGTCATGCGGAGAACCTCTGAAGCGCCGGCCGGCGGCCGTCGCGTGCTTGAAACAGGGGCGTGGTGAGGATCAAGTACGCCGCCGGAGCGCGGATTCAAGCCCGTGAGTCGGGCCCGGCGCCGAAAGAAGGAGCAGCGGACGGTGTCGAATCTCACCCGCCGCATCGGACTGGGCGGCGAACCCCGCGCGCCCTGGGCGGTCGACCCGGCCGCCTCGCGCGGTCGCCTGTACGGTGAGCCGGCGAGCCCGACCCGCACCCCCTTCCAGCGCGATCGCGACCGCATCGTCCATTCCACCGCCTTCCGCCGCCTCGCCCACAAGACGCAGGTCTTCCTGCCCCACGAGGGCGACCACTTCCGCTCGCGCCTGACCCACACCATCGAGGTGGCGCAGATCGCCCGCGCGCTCGCCCGCGCCTTCCGCCTCGACGAGGACCTCGCCGAGGCCCTCGCCCTCGGCCACGACCTCGGCCACACCCCCTTCGGCCACGCCGGTGAGCGCGCCATGGAGCGCGCCATGGCCGATTTCGGCGGCTTCGACCACAACGCCCAGACCCTGCGCATCGTCACCCGGCTCGAGCGTCGCTACGCCGACTTCGACGGGCTGAACCTCGCCTGGGAGACGCTCGAGGGTCTGGTCAAGCACAACGGCCCGCTCACCGACGGTGCCGGCCGCCCGCTCGCCCCGACGCATGGGCAACACGCCGCCCCGCCCGAACTGCCCTATGCCATCCGCGAATACGCTCTCTCGCAGGATCTCTGGCTGTGGAGCTGGCCGAGCCTCGAGGCGCAGTGCGCGGCGATCGCCGACGACATCGCCTACGACGCCCACGACATCGACGACGGCCTGCGCGCCGGCCTGCTCGACCTCGAGGCGCTCGCCGAGGTGCCGCTGGTCGGCGCCGTCGTCGACGAGGTCGGGACGCGCCATCCCGGGCTCGAGCGGCCGCGGTTCCAGCAGGAGGTGATCCGCCGCATCATCACCCGCATGGTCGAGGACGTCATCGCCGCGAGCCTCGCGCGGCTCGAGGACCACCTGCCCGGCTCCTCGGACGACGCCCGCAACGCCGGGCGGGCGCTCATCGCCTTCTCCGACGGCGTGCTGAGCGCCGATCGCGCCATCAAGGCCTTCCTCTTCCGCTCCGTCTATCGCTCCGAGACGGTGATGGTGAAGATGCGAGCGGCCGAGACGGTGGTCGAAGCGCTCTTCGCCGCCTACATGGCGCGACCGGCGGAACTGCCGGCGGAGTGGCGCCGCGGGCTCGATCCCGCCGACCGCGCCCGCCTCGCCCGCCGGGTCTGCGACTACGTCGCCGGCATGACCGACCGTTTCGCGCTCGGCGAACACCACCGTCTCGTCGGCGCGACACCGCACCTCGACTGAGGCGAAATCCGAATGATCCGTTCGGATTTCGCATTCCGTTCGTCGGAGGAGCCCCGTCCGAACGAAGGCACTTCCGACGAGTAGGGTTCGGCATCGCGCAAGCGATCCGCCGAACCCGGCGTGAGGCGCCGCCCCTCCCACGTTTGACGCTTCCCGCGATCTGGTATAGCTCGCGGGCACGTTTTTCGGCGCTTCCGGCCGTGCCGGCCGTGGAGGCGCCGCTCTTTCCCGAGATCGGAGCGATCCACCCATGGACATCTTCGCGGACTTCGAGAACCGGGTGGCCCGGGCGATCGACAAGCTCGAGTGGAAGGCCGCCGACGGCTCTGCCCTCGACCTCTCGCGCGTCGTCGTCGAACCGCCGCGCGACGCCGCCAACGGCGACCTCGCCGTCAACGCCGCCATGGTGTTGGCCAAGCAGACCGGCAAGCCGCCGCGGGCATTGGCCATCGAGCTGATGGGCGTGCTCGCCGCCGACCCCGACGTCGCCGAGACCGAGGTCGCCGGCCCGGGCTTCCTCAATCTGCGCCTCGCCCCGGCATACCGGGCGGCCTTCCTCGCCCGTGTCGTCACCGCCGGCGAGGACTACGGCCGCGGCATCGTCACCCGTGGCGAGGTCAACGTCGAATATGTCTCGGCCAATCCGACCGGGCCGATGCACGTCGGCCACTGCCGCGGCGCCGTCGTCGGCGATGCGCTGGCCAATCTCCTCGGCTTCGCCGGCCACGAGGTGACCAAGGAGTATTACATCAACGACGCCGGCGCTCAGGTCGACGTCCTCGCCCGTTCCGCCCACCTGCGCTACCTCGAGGCGCTCGGCGAGGACATCGGCGCCATCCCCGAGGGTCTCTACCCCGGCGACTACCTGAAGCCCGTCGGCGAGGCTCTCGCGAAGGAATACGGAACGGCGCTGAAGGGGCGGCCGGAGAGCGAATGGCTGGCCACCGTCCGGCGGACCGCCATCGACATGATGATGGCGATGATCCGCGAGGATCTCGCCGCCCTCAACGTCGTCCACGACGTCTTCTTCTCCGAACGCAGCCTCCAGGACGGCTCGGCCGGCGACCGCGTCCGCCACGCCATCGACACGCTGACCACCGAAGGGCTGATGTATCAGGGCCGGCTCGAGCCGCCCAAGGGACAGTTGCCGGAGGACTGGGAGGACCGCGAGCAGACCCTCTTCCGTTCCACCGCCTTCGGCGACGACGTCGATCGACCGCTGATGAAGTCGGACGGTTCCTACACCTATTTCGCCTCCGACATCGCCTACCACCTCGACAAGTTCGAACGCGGCTTCGCCAATCAGATCGACATCTGGGGCGCCGACCACGGCGGCTACGTCAAGCGCATGCAGGCGGCGGTCCGGGCGATCTCCGGCGGCCGGGCCTCGCTCGACGTCAAACTCTGCCAGTTGGTCAAGCTCTTCCGCGCCGGCGAACCGGTGAAGATGTCGAAGCGCTCCGGCTCCTTCGTCACGCTGCGCGACGTGGTCGAGGAGGTCGGCGTCGACGCGGTGCGCTTCATGATGCTCTTCCGCAAGTCCGACGCGCCGCTCGACTTCGACTTCCAGAAGGTCACCGAGCAGTCGAAGGACAACCCGGTCTTCTACGTCCAGTACGCCCACGCCCGCACGGCGTCCGTCTTCGGCCAGGCGCGCGACCAACTCCCCTCCCTCGATCTCACCCGTGAAGGTCTGGCGAAAGCCGAGCTGGAACGCCTCGCGGACGAAGGTGAAATCGGCCTTCTCCGGCGAATCGCGCAATGGCCGCGCGTCGTCGAGGCTGCGGCGGATAGTCACGAGCCCCACCGGATCGCCTTCTATCTGCACGATCTGGCGTCCGATCTGCATGCCCATTGGAACCGCGGCAAGGACCTGCCACAATTACGCTTTGTTAACGTTGACGATCCATTGTCGTCACATGCCCGACTGGCGATGGTGCGCGCCGTCGCTTCCGTACTCGCGTCCGGGCTCGCGATCCTCGGCGTCAAGGCACCCGACGAAATGCGCTGAGGACGCGGGAGTTCGGGCCCAGATCGAGCTCGGGGGGAAGGTCCTTCCCGTCGTGCTCACGAGAGGTGGTCCGTCCGATGCCCGAACCCGTGTCCCGCCGCCAGCCGCCGTTCGACGTCGACGACCACAGGGACGTCGAGACCGAACAGGCCGTTCGCCGGCTGCCCCGCGCCACCATGGAGGACCCGCTCGAGGAACTCGCGCGGATCCTCGGCGAGACCACCGGCTATCCCGCCCGTCCCGAACCCGTGGCCGACGCCGGCCGACGCGGCGAGATGACGGCGCGCCCCGGACCGCAGCAGCTCTCCGCGCTCGAAGCCGAACTCTTCGACGAGTTGCGCGCCTCGGTGACCCCCGAGACGCGGGTGCGCGGCGAGTTCGAGCGCGAGATCACTCCGCCGATCCCGCAGCACCCGGTCGACGATCACGACATCGCCTCGTTGCGTATCGGCGCGGGCCGCGCCGACGCCGATGCGCCGCGCTCCGCCGAGGGCGCCGCCGCCCAGTGGAGCGACTTCTACGCCTACGACGACGGCGTCGCCGCCGGCTCCTACGATCCCGCCTTCGCCCGGGCGCCGAGCCGCGCCGCGCCGGTCGACCCCGACTACGCCGAGCCGGCCCGCTCCCTTCGTGACGAACCCGCCTATCCGCACGCCACCTTCGACGAATTCGGCCGCGACGAGATCGCCGAGGCGGCCCGCGAGGCCGCGCCGTTGGTCGCCGCCGAACCGCGCATCATGCCGCATTCGCGCGACGAGGAGCGTGCCGCCGCGCGCCTGCCCCACGAGGGCGGCAACAGCGGCATGAAGATCGCCGCGGCGGCGGTCGCCCTGGTCCTCGTCGGCGGCGGTGCCCTCGCCGCGTGGAAATACACCGGCGGTGGCGGGGGTGGCGGCGAACCTGTTCTGGTGCGCGCCGACGGCAAACCGTTCAAGGTCGTGCCCGAACCGGGCAAGCCCAGCGCCGAGACCGGCCCGACCCTCACGCCCGACGACCCCAGGGCCGGTTCGCGCATCGTCTCCAGGCAGGAGGATCCGGTCGATCAGGTCTCCGCCCGCACCCCCGAGGGCAAGGAGGTCCGTCTGGTCAACCCGGGCGCGCCGCGCGCCACCGCCGACGTGCCTCACACCGTCAAGACCGTGGTCGTGCGTCCCGACGGTTCGATCGTCTCCGACGGCGTCGCCGTGCGCCCCGCCCGCACCGCGCCGGTCGCGCCCGAAACCCCGCCGCCGGTCGCTCCGGAGGCACCGCCTCCCACGGTGCCCCCGGCGGTGACCCAGAAGGCGCCGCCGGCCCCGCCCGCCCCACCGGCGATGCCCCCGATGCAGGGAGCCGCCCCCGTGGCACCGCCGCCGGTCGAGACCCGCCCCCCGGCGCCGAAGCCGCCTGCCGCCGCGGTTCCGGCGTCGCAGACGACGACGCCGATCGCCACCCGTCCGCCGGCGCCCAAGCCGCCGGTCGCCGTCTCCCCCGAGCCGCCGCCCGCCGCGACCACGCCGCCGGCCGCGACCGTCGCCGCGCCCAAGGTCAAGACGGTCGCGGTGACGCCCTCGACCGCCGCGAGGCCGGGTGACGGCGCGCCGATGTCGCTCGGTCCCGTCGGTCCCCGTCTGGCGAACCAGCCGCCCGCGACCCAACAGGCCGCCCCGCCACCGCCGGCCCGGCAGGCCGCCCCGCCGCCGCCCGCCGCGCCGAAGCCGATCGCCTCCGCTCCGGTGGCGATCACACCGCCTCCGGCCGCCGCCGGCGGATCGGGCGACTTCATGGTGCAGATCTCCGCGTCGGGAAGCGAAGGCGAAGCGCGCAACTCCTTCGCCGCCGCTCAGCGCAAGTACTCGGCGCTCGCCGGCAAATCGGTCGACGTCCAGCGCGCCGACCTCGGCGCCAAAGGCGTGTTCTGGCGCGCCCGCGTCCCCGCCGGGTCTCGCGAACAGGCGGCGGCGCTGTGCCAGCAGCTCCAGTCCCAGGGCGGCCAGTGCATGGTGGTCAGGCGCTGAACCGGCGCATCCCGTCCCGTTTCACCGGCCGGTCGTGGTCCCGCCATGACCGGCCGTTCTCGTCCCGCCCTCGGAGGCTCCCATCGTGACCGTCTCGGCCTTCATCTGCGGCATCTCCGGCCCGACCCTCCTCGCCGAGGAGGCCGCCTTCCTGCGTGACGCCGATCCCTGGGGCTTCATCCTCTTCCGCCGCAACTGCGAGACGCCGGAAGAGATCCGGGCGCTGACCGCCGCCCTGCGCGAAGCCGTCGGCCGCGAGGCGCCGATCCTGATCGATCAGGAGGGCGGCCGCGTCCAGCGCCTCGGCCCGCCGCGGTGGCCCGCATATCCGACCGGCCGCACCTACGGCGACGTCTTCGCCCGCTCGCGCGACGACGGCCTCGCCGCCGCTCGCCTCGGCGCCCGGCTGATCGCCGCCGACCTCCACGCGCTCGGCATCGACGTCGACTGCCTGCCGGTACTCGACGTGCCGGTCGAAGGCGCCCACGACGTCATCGGCCATCGCGCCTACGGGGTGACGCCCGACGTCGTCTCGCCGCTCGGCCGCGCCGCGGCGGAAGGCCTGCTCGAAGGCGGCGTCCTGCCGGTGATCAAGCACATCCCCGGCCACGGCCGCGCCGGCGTCGACAGCCATCACCACCTGCCGGTGGTCGACACGCCGCGCGCGGTGCTGGAGGCGACCGATTTCCCGCCGTTCCGCGACGCCGCCCGGCTGCCGCTCGCCATGACCGCCCATGTCGTCTACACCGATCTCGACCCCGACCGGCCGGCGACCACCTCGAAGACCGTGATCGACGAGGTGATCCGCGGCCACATCGGGTTCGACGGCTGCCTGATGTCCGACGACGTCTCGATGCGGGCGCTCTCCGGCACGATCGGTGAGCGGACCGCCGCCGCCCTCGCCGCCGGATGCGACCTCGCCCTCCATTGCAACGGCGACCTCGCCGAGATGAGGGCGGTCGCCGAGAACGCCCCGCCGCTCGCCGGCCGCGCCGCCGAACGCGCCGCCCGGGCGCTGGCCGCCCGCCGCGCGCCCACACCGCTCGACCTCGCGGCGGCGAGAGCGGAGTTCGCCCGATTGACGGGAGCGCCCTCCGTCTGACACACCTCTCACCGGGCGGGGAGACGAGGATGTGACGGAACACGGGGCCGAGACCGCTGCGCAGACGACGGGCACGCAGGCGACGTTGCCGTCGCCACCCGGCGACCGCGCGCCGGCCGACGATTGGACCACTCCGCCGCGCACCACCCCCGATCCCGACGACACGCTGATCGTCGACGTCACCGGCTTCGAAGGCCCGCTCGACCTCCTGTTGACGCTCGCCCGCACGCAGAAGGTCGATCTCGCCCGTATCTCGATCCTCGCCCTCGTCGACCAGTATCTCGCCTTCGTCGAGCGCGTCCGCGCCCGCCGTCTCGAACTCGCCGCCGACTATCTGGTGATGGCCGCCTGGCTCGCCTACCTGAAGTCGCGCCTGCTGCTGCCGCTGCCGCCGCAGGACGACGAGCCGAGCGGCGAGGAGTTGGCGGCCGCCCTCGCCTTCCGCCTGCGCCGGCTGGAAGCGATGCGCGAGGCCGCCGCCCGGCTGATGGCCCGCGACCGGCTCGGCCGCGACGTCTTCCCGCGCGGCGCCCCCGAAGCGACGGCACCGATCGTTCGGCCCGAATGGCAGGCGAGCCTCTACGACCTCCTCACCGCCTATGCCGCCCAGCGCCAGCGCTTCATGATCACCACCGTCCGGGTGGCGGCGCGGGCGGTCTGGAGCCTCGCCGACGCCCGCGAGATCCTCGAGCGCCTGATCGGGCGAGCCGCCGACTGGACGCCGATCGACGGCCTCGTCTCCGAATTCATGACCCCCGAGATGCGCGCCACGATCATCGCCTCGACCTTCTCGGCGAGCCTCGAACTGGTGCGCGAAGGCCGTATGGAATTGCGCCAGACCGGCGCCTTCGCCCCCCTCCACGCCCGCGCCCGGCCGGCGGGCGCGGAAGATCTCGCGGACCTCGTCGCATCGAGGGAGGACGACCGATGAGCGATCTCTTCGAAGACGACGAAGACGGCGATGTCGCAGCCCTCGAACGCGAGACCGCCGCCCGACGTCTGGTGGAGGCGTTGATCTTCGCCTCGGCCGAACCGGTCGGCGAAGAGGCGCTCGCCGCAGAACTGCCGGCCGGCGTCGATCTGCCCGCCGTTCTCGCCCGGCTCGAGGCCGACTATGCCGGCCGCGGCGTCGAACTGGTCCGCGTCGCGGGGAAATGGCAGTTCCGCACCGCCGCCGACCTCGCCGCCCGTCTCGTCCACGACACGGTGGAACCGAAGAAGCTCGGCCGCGCCGCGCTCGAGACGCTGGCGATCGTCGCCTATCACCAGCCGGTCACCCGCGCCGAGATCGAGCAGATCCGCGGCGTCCAGATGTCGAAGGGCACGCTCGACGTACTGCTCGAGGCCGGTTGGATCCGCATGCGCGGTCGCAGGCGCACCCCCGGCCGGCCGGTGACCTGGGGCACCACCGAGGACTTCCTCGTCCATTTCGGCCTCGATTCGATCCAGGACCTGCCCGGTCTCGAAGAGTTGAAGGGTGCCGGCCTGCTCGAAGGCCAGATCCCCGCCGGCTTCGCCGTGCCGCTGCCCAGCGACGACACGGCGCTGACCCCCGACGAGGACCCGCTCGACGCAGCGGATCTCCTCGGGGCGGACGCGATCGAGCCGGTGGACGCCGACGAGGACGACCGTGAGCGCGAGGCCGATTGAACCGGACCGTGCCCACGCTCGCCCGTCCTCGACCACCTCTCCCGCGTGGTTGCGGGGGGGTGGCCTTTTTGCCATAGTGCGCCGCACTGCCGTGGGGGCTCCCCGGAGACGGCCATGAACGGCCGCAGGAGACGTCTGCAATGGGTTCTATGAGCATCTGGCACTGGTTGATCGTCGTCGTGGTCGTGCTGCTCCTGTTCGGCAAGGGCAAGGTGTCCGACCTGATGGGCGACCTCGCCAAGGGCATCAAGAGCTTCAAGAAGGGCATGGCCGAGGACGACGCCGCGGCCGCCCCGCCGGCTCAGCCCAAGACCATCGAATCGAAGCCCGGCGAGCCCGTCGCCAGCCCCGACCCGACCAAGTCGGCGCACTGACGCCGATCGGAGCGGGCGACCGGTTCCGAGGCGATCCCGGGAGGCCCCGCGCGGGGCCTCTTTTCTCGAGAGGGGCGAAGAGCTGCGCCACGGCGCCCGGCCTCCCGTCCCCAATGGCGAACGACATGCTCGACATCGGTTGGAGCGAACTGGTCATCATCGGCGTGGTGGCGCTGGTGGTCGTCGGCCCCAAGGAACTGCCCTCCCTGCTGCGCACCGTCGGCCAATGGGCCGGCAAGGCGCGCCGCATGGCGTCCGAGTTCCAGGGACAGATCAACGACGCCATCCGCGAGGCCGAACTCGAGGACGTCAAGAAGTCCGTCGACGACCTGCGTTCGCTGTCGCCGACCAAGCTCGTCACCGACCAGCTCGCCGCCATCGGTGACGACGTCAAACGCGTCGGCAGCGCCGTCGAGGCCGACTGGGCCGGGAGCACCCCGGCCGCCACGCCGAACTTCGGCTCCGGCGAAACCGGCTCCGCCATGTCCGCCTTCACCGTCGAGGAGACCCCACCGGCGCTGTCCGAGGACGAGGCGGTGAAGCGCATCGACGCCGCCGTCATGCCGACCGAGGATTTCGAACCGGTGATGGACCTGACCCCGGCGCCGATGCCGCAATGGACCGAAGCGCCGACGCCGGTCGAACCGGAACCGATCGAGACCGCCGTAGCGTCCGCCCCCGAAGGCGAGAAGAAGGCGACCGGCGCATGAGCGACTCGGACGACATCGAGGCCTCGCGCGCGCCGTTGATCGAGCACCTGATCGAGTTGCGGTCGCGCCTCATCCGCGCCCTGCTTGCGCTGGTGGTCGCCTTCCTGGTCTGCTTCGCCTTCGCCAAGCAGATCTACAATTTTCTCGTCTGGCCCTACGACTACGTCATCCGGTCGATGACCGGCAAGCCGGCGACGATGATCTTCACCGCGCCGCAGGAATTCTTCATCACCCAGATCAAGGTGGCGTTCTACGGCGCGCTGATCATCGCCTTCCCGATCATCGCCGCGCAGATCTACAAGTTCGTCGCTCCCGGTCTCTATCGCCACGAGCGCAAGGCCTTCCTGCCCTATCTCGTCGCCACGCCGGTGTTCTTTCTCACCGGTGCGGCGCTGGTCTATTTCATGCTGCCGATGGTGCTCGGCTTTTTCGCCGGCATGCAGCAGACCGAGGGCGACGGCATCAAGATCGAGCTGCTGCCCAAGGTCTCCGAGTATCTGTCGCTGATCATGGGGCTCACCTTCGCCTTCGGCCTCGTCTTCCAGATGCCGGTGGTTCTGACGCTCCTCGCCCGGATCGGGATCATCGATTCGACCATCCTGCGCGAGAAGCGGCGTTGGGCGATCCTCATCGCCTTCATCGTCGCGGCGGTGCTCACCCCGCCCGATCCACTGTCGCAGTTGTCGCTTGCCCTGCCCTCCATCCTTCTCTACGAACTCACCATCTTCGCGGTGAAGTGGGTCGAACGGAAGAAGGTCGACGAGGGCACTCCGGGCGACGCCTGAGCCTTCGCACCCGACGACGACATCCCCGACATCGCGCCCGCCGGCGGGCGGTGTGGCCGTCCGCGCTCGTTTTCGAGGACGTTCCCATGCACGACATCAAGTGGATCCGCGACAACCCGGAAGCCTTCGACGCCGGGCTGACGAAGCGTGGCAAGGAGCCGATGGCCGCCGCCGTCCTCGCCCTCGACGCCGATCGCCGCGCCCATCTGACCGAGTTGCAGGACCTCCAGGCGAAGGCCAACGCCGCCTCCAAGCAGATCGGCGCCGCCATGGGCCGCAAGGACCTCGCCGAGGCCGAGCGCCTGAAGAGCGAAGTCGCGGAGATCAAGGCGACCATCCAGAAGGGCGAGGCGGAAGAGCGTGAGATCGACCGCAGGATCGCCGATCTCCTCGCCGGCATCCCCAACACCCCGGCCGACGACGTGCCGCTCGGCGCCGACGAGCACGACAACGTCGAAGTCCGCCGCTGGGGCACCCCGAAGAGCTTCGACTTCGAGCCTAAGCAGCATTTCGACCTCGGCGAAGCCCTGGGACAGATGGACTTCGACACCGCCACCAAGATCTCCGGCGCCCGCTTCGTGCTGCTGAAGGGCAAGCTGGCGCGCCTCGAGCGGGCGCTCGCCCAGTTCATGCTCGACCTGCACGTCGACACCCACGGCTACACCGAGGTGAACCCGCCCTTCCTGGTCAAGAGCGAGACCGCCTACGGCACCGGCAATCTGCCGAAGTTCGCCGAGGACCTGTTCCGCACCGAGAACGGCTACTGGCTGATCCCCACCGCCGAGGTGCCGGTCACCAACATCGTCCGCGACGAGATCGTGGCGGAAGCCGATCTGCCCTTCCGCTTCACCGCCTGGACGCCGTGCTTCCGCTCGGAGGCCGGCTCCGCCGGTCGCGACACCCGCGGCATGATCCGCGTCCACCAGTTCGCCAAGGTCGAGATGGTGTCGATCACCACGCCCGAGCAATCGGCGGCCGAGCACGAGCGCATGACGGCTTGCGCCGAGGAGATCCTGAAGCGCCTCGGGCTGCCCTTCCGCACCATCGTGCTGTGCACCGGCGACATGGGCTTCGCCTCGCAGAAGACCTACGACATCGAGGTCTGGCTGCCGGGCCAGAACGCCTATCGCGAGATCTCCTCCTGCTCCAACTGCGGCGACTTCCAGGCCCGCCGGATGAACGCCCGCATGCGCCCGACCGAGGGCAAGGGCACCCGCTTCGTCCACACCCTCAACGGTTCCGGCGTCGCCGTCGGCCGCTGCCTCGTCGCGGTGCTCGAGAACTACCAGAACGCCGACGGCTCGATCACCGTTCCCGAGGCGCTCCGCCCCTACATGGGCGGGCTGGAGCGAATCGAGAAGGTGTGAACGGACGGAATCGCCCCGGGTGACCCTCCCCTCTCGCGGGGGAGGTGGCCCGGCGTGAGCCGGGTCGGATGGGGTCCTCGCCGCGGGATCGGCCGCGAGAGATCGACCGCGAATCCCCACCTGCCGACCCGACCCCACCCCGGCCCTCCCCCGCAAAGGGGGAGGGAAGCCGCCCTGCTCCGCCCCTGCCGCCTTGTTCCCGGCGCTCCGGCATCCTACCTTCGGTGACGACCAGCCGGGCGCCGATGCGCGCCCTCGCCCACCCGCTCGGCCCGGCCGCGGCGGGCTCCGGGCGGCATCGGGAGAGATCCATGAGCGACGACCATCCCGTCGACGACAAGGGCTCCGGCCCCCACAGCCACGCGACCGGCGGCCGCCCGGTCTATCCGCCGGGCTACGATCCCGTCACCCACATCTACACCCCGCCGATCGGGCCGGACGGCGAGCCGATCTACCCGGAAGGCTACGACCCGGCGACCCACCGCTTCACCCCGCCGAAGCGCGACGGCGCCCCGGCGGGCGGCGAAGCGGCCGATCCGGCGAAATGCCCGGTCGACCACTCCCAGCACCCCTATCACACCGCCGAACCCTCCTACGCCGCCGACGGCTCGCGCCGCACCATGCTGGTGACCGGGGCGAGCCGCGGCATCGGCCATTCGATCGTGCGCAAGTTCGCCTCGGAGGGATGGCGCATCATCACCATCTCGCGCCACCCCTTCGAGCGCTCGCGCTGTCCGTGGGAAGCGGGTCCGGAGGACCATGTCCAAGTCGACCTCGCCGACCGGGAACAGGTGCCGCTCGCCATCATCGACATCCGCAATCGCATCGGCCGCGGCCCGCTCCATGCGCTGGTCAACAATGCCGGCATCTCGCCCAAGGGCCCGGCCGGCGAGCGGCTCAACTCGATCACCACGCCGATGTACACCTGGATGCAGGTCTTCCACGTCAACATGCTGGCGCCGATCATGCTCGCCCGCGGCCTCTTCGACGAACTCAAGCGCGGTCAGGGCTCGATCGTCAACATCACCTCGGTGGTCGGCCACCGCGTCCATCCCTTCGCCGGCACGGCCTATGCGACGTCGAAGGCGGCGCTGACCTCACTCACCCGCGAGATGGCCGCCGACTTCGCCCCCCACGGCATCCGGGTGAACGCCATCGCGCCCGGCGAGATCATCACCGACATCCTGTCGCCGGGCACCGAGGAGAAGTTCCTGCCGCTGATCCCGATGCGTCGCCTCGGCCGCCCGGAAGAAGTTGCCGAACTCGTCCACTTCCTCTGCTCCGAGGCCTCCTCCTACATCACCGGCGAGGAGATCAACATCAACGGCGGCCAGTTGCTGTGAGGCCGGCCGCGTGATCGCGGCCGCCGCTCGGCAGGTGACCCCGCCCGCCGGCACCGCTATCTTCGCGTCTCCCTCTCGCACGCGAGTCCCCATGCTCTTCGCCACCTGGAACATCAACGGCATCAAGGCCCGGATCGACACCCTCCTCGCCTGGCTGGAGGAACGCCGCCCGGACCTCGTCTGCCTGCAGGAGATCAAGTCGGTCGACGAGGGCTTCCCGCTCGCCCCCTTCGAGCGGCTCGGCTACCACGTCGCCACCCACGGCCAGAAGGGCTTCAACGGCGTCGCCATCCTGTCGAAGCACCGGCTCGAGGACGTCACCCGCGGCCTGCCCGGCGACCCCGACGACGTCCAGGCGCGATACATCGAGGCGGTGATCTCGGTGCCCTGCGGCGTCGTCCGCGTCGGCGGCCTCTACCTGCCCAACGGCAATCCGATCGACACCGAGAAGTTCCCCTACAAGCTCGCCTGGATGCGCCGGCTCGAGGCCCATGCGAAGGACCGCCTGAGGCTCGAGGAGCCCTTCCTGCTGATGGGCGACTACAACGTCATCCCCGAGGCCGTGGACGCCAGGACCCCGCAGAACTGGCTCGGCGACGCGCTGTTCCAGCCGGAGAGCCGCGAAGCCTTCCGCCGCCTCACCGGCCTCGGCCTCGCCGACTGCCTGCGCGCCTCGACCGACGCCCAGCTCTTCACCTTCTGGGATTATCAGGCGGGTTGCTGGCCGAGGAACGAGGGTATCCGCATCGACCACGTGCTGGCGAGCCCGCAGGCCGCCGACCGGTTGCGGGGCGTCGGCATCGACAAACACGTCCGCGGCTGGGACAAGCCGTCGGACCACGTACCGGTGTGGGTCGACCTCGACGTCGGCTGAGGGAGCGCGCCATGGCCGAACCGACCATCGCCGGCGGCTGCCTCTGCGGGCGGGTGCGCTATACCCTCGCCGTGCGGCCCGACGACGTCGCCCATTGTCATTGCCGCATCTGCCGCCGGGCCGCCGGCGCGCCTTTCGTCACTTGGGCGACGGTCGCGCGCACCGACCTCGCCGTCGCCGGCGAGATCTGCTGGTTCCGCTCCTCGACGCTGGCGCGGCGCGGTTTCTGCCCGACCTGCGGCACGCAGCTGTTCTTCGCTCAGGAGATCGCCGCCGAGGCCGTGGCCGCCACGCTCCCCCTCGCCGATGCCCCGCCGGCCGATCCGCACGGCGCCGCGACGATCGACGTCACCGCCGCCTCGCTCGACGCGCCGGACGCCGTCGTCCCGGTGCGCAACATCTGGACCGGCTCCCGCCTCGCCTTCCTGCACGGCTTCGACGCCTCGCTCCCCGATCACCTCGACGAGGGAACCGGG
>JAOTSD010000064.1 GCA_030247555.1 Siculibacillus sp.
AGGAACTCCGCGACTGCGAAGTTCGATCCGGCCGCGACGATGCCCGTCATCGTCGAGGCCTTCTCGTGCGTCCGCGCACGCGCTAGTTTCCCCTCGCCCCCCGGCCGCGCTATAGACCGGTCGAACCGCAGGGAGAGCCGCGTGATCACCATCGACGACATCCTCGCCGACTTCGACGTCATCGACGACTGGGAGGAGCGCTATCGTTACGTGATCGAGCTCGGTCGCGGCCTCGCACCGCTCGACGAGGCGGCGCGTACCGAGGCCAACAAGGTGCGCGGTTGCGCCAGTCAGGTCTGGCTCTCCACCCGCGTCGAGCGAGACGCGGTCGGTGCGTTGCGGCTCTCGTTCACCGGCGACAGCGACGCCCACATCGTCAAGGGACTGGTGGCGGTGATGATCGCGCTGTTCTCGGGCCGCACGGCGCAGGAGATCCTGAGCCTCGATCCGGAGCCGACCTTCGCGGCGATCGGTTTGCGCGAACACCTCACCCCGCAGCGTGCCAACGGCGTCGCGGCGATGTTGGAGCGGATCCGCGGCGACGCCCGCGCCGCGCTCGCCGCATCCGCCTGAGCGGAGTCAGGCGACCGGCGGCGGGGGCCGATCCGCCGTCACGGCGACCTCGGGGCGATGATCGCCGGTTCCCCAGGCGCGCAGCGCGCGGGCCCGATCCGGGCCACGGGCTTCGTCGGCGAGACCGTAATGGGCGGCCAGCCGCCCGAGTGCGATGTCGAGCACCACCTTGGCGGAGCGCGCCGGCCAGCGGCGATCCGCCTCGATCGTCTCCAATCCCTTGAGGAAACAGCAGACGTCGAGGAGCACGTCGGCGAGGTCGCGGCCGACCGCTTCGAGCGCGGAACGGACGCGGTCGCGCGCCGCGAGCGCACGGTCGGCGAGGTCGCCGATGCCGCCGGATGCGCCATGTCCGGCAGCGATGCGACCCGTCGACCAGTTCGAGGTCACCGCCGGCATCATCCGCGCGACGGTGAAATCGGCGCGCAAGCGTTCGCCGGCGGCGACACGGGCGGGGGTGAGATAGACACGACCGTCCTTGTCCCGACGCCGGGCCAGCCAGGAGAGCGGGCTCTCGGCCTCGTCGACGAGGCCGATCGTTCCGGCCTCGTCGATCCGGCGCGCCGTCACTTCGCCGTGTTGACGGCGGAAGTCGCTCCCCTCCCCGGCCATGCGGCGCAGCCGGGCGCAGCCGAGCGGAGTCAGACCGAAGCGCCGCATCCCGGCGGGCGCATCTTCGAAGAAGACGAGTTCTTCGGCGACCAGACGTTCGATCACCGGCACTTCGATGCGCATTCGTTTCAGTCCGCCGCCGGTGAGGATGCGCAGCACGGCGGGATCGCCGGCGTCGATCACCCCTTCGCCTTCGGCGAGGCGGGCGAGGATGCGATCTGCGGGATCCCTCGGGGCAGTGGCACGGCTCATCGGCCGGCCTCCCCGACCTGCGCCAGACGATGCCAGAGATCGGCGGAGCTCTCGATGGCGGCGACGATGCGATCGATGCGCGGGTCGTCGCGACGATCCTCCACCACCCGGCAGGCGTGGGCCACGGTGGTGCGGTCTCGATCGAACCGACGGCCGACTTCGGTCAGCGGCAGGGCGAACCAGACGTGGGCGACGTACATCGCCACTTGGCGGGCGAATGCGATCTGCGCCTCGCCGCGCGAGGCCCCGCGCAGGTCGGCGAGCGACAGGCGGAATGTCGAGGCGACGACGACCTCGAGACAACGGCACTTGGCGGGGACGAGTTCCTGTTCGTAGCGGCTGCGCCGGGCGCGACCGCTACGCGGCCGGGATCGACTCCGACCGACCGGTGAAAGAAGGCGAAACGCATCCGTCGAAATCGGTGTCCGGGGTCTGGTGAGGCTCTGCAGGTTCATCGCGTTCTCCTCCCGTCAGCGGAGAAATAGGAATAAATGCCTCGCGATTATGGGCTGTAGCGGCCACAGGGGGATAACTGTCGATTTATATAGTGAATTATGACACTCTCACGTTGTGGCATCACTCGAGCGATCTCCCCGTCGATTCGGACGGCGCGAAACTCCCTCCGACCAGGAGGAAACGACGTGCCGGGACGAGTCGAGAAGGATGTGATGGACGAGGTGATCGTGGTGACGGACCGTGTCCGAGCCTTCGCGGCACCGGCGGCGGTCGAGCCGTGGGATCGGACGAGAATGCTGCCGCGATTGATCCCGGTCGGGCCGGAAGAACTCGCCGACGAGAGCCGCGAGGGACGACTGGCGATGCTGCGCCGGCTGGCGCGGGCACTGCGAGGCGAACGCATGCGCGGCCGGGCGGGCCATTGGAGTTACAGTCTCGACCGTCACGTCGCGCTGGTCCGGGCGTGGGCGGCGGAGCACCGCCTCATCGCCGCGACCGAAGGCCGACGCGACCGAGCACGAGAGCGGCCGTGAGCGCCCCGAAACGGCGACCGCCGCGGACCCGGGGGCCGCGGCGGTCGATCACGAACACGTGAGAGGATCGGTTCAGCGGGCGCCGCGGCGACGCTGCTGGCCGAGGCCCATCTTCTTGGCGAGGTCGGAGCGCGCCTGGGCATAGTTCGGAGCGACCATCGGATAGTCGGCCGGCAGGCCCCACTTCTCGCGATACTCTTCCGGGGTCATGTTGTACTGGGTGCGCAGATGGCGCTTCAGCGACTTGAACTTCTTGCCGTCCTCGAGGCAGACGATGAAGTCCGGGTTGACCGACTTCTTCACCGGAACCGCCGGCTTCAGCGGCTCGGGGGTCGGCTCCGGAGCGACGCCGGAGGAGGTGCGCTGCAGGGCGGCATGGACCTCGGCGATGAGGCCCGAGAGTTCCGCCGACGGAACGGTGTTGTTGGCCACATAGGCGGCGACGATGTCCGCGGTCAGATCGATGAGGTTGCTGCCACCGGAAGATTCGGTCATTTTCCACCTGTTCTGCGCTCGGAGCGAGTGAACATCGCCCACTTCGTTACATTTCCGAAATCCGACGAACACCGACATCATCCGGTTCGATTCTCTTCGGATCGAAAGCCATGCGATGAATCGATCGGCACGAAGATTCGTCGTCACCGTATAGACAATGAAGACGATCCGCACAAGATATCGGCATGGATGAACTTCGCATTTCAGCAGTCGTCCGCGATGTCCCGCGACGGTCGCCTCGCGAAGGTTTCCGCGGCGCGCAGAAGCTCCAAGCAACGAACGAGTCGGATCGTCGATCGTTCACGTGCGACCGTCCTTCCCAGCACGATCTGACGCCTCGTCATACTGCCATTTTTTCACGATGAAGGCAGCGGGCGCGGTCACGTCGATACGTGTTTCCACTCAGCGGATTGCCGAGGCCCGGGCCGAACCCTATGTGGCGGAACGAGGCGAGGTCGGGTGTGGCTTCTCCCCCGAGAACGAGGAAGCGATCTCATGATCGACGACGCGGAGCTGAAACGGCGACTGACGCCCGAGCAGTATCGCATCACCCGATGCGCCGGCACGGAGCGGGCCTTCACCGGCCCCTACTGGAACGAGAAGCGGTCCGGGCTCTACGCCTGTGTCGCCTGTGGGGCTCCGCTCTTCCGCTCCGAGACCAAATACGATTCGGGCAGCGGTTGGCCGAGTTTCCACACGCCGGTGGCGGCGGAGACGATCGCCGAGCTGCGCGACATCTCCCATGGCATGGTGCGCACCGAGATCCGCTGTGCCGCCTGCGAGAGCCATCTCGGCCACGTCTTCGACGACGGTCCCGCGCCGACGGGTCTGCGCTATTGTGTCAACGGCAACGCCCTCGCCCTCCATCCGGACGATTCGGAGACCGAATGAGCTTCCCCCCCGACGTATCCGCCCCGATCGCCGACCGCCGGCCGGTCGTCACGCGTGTGCACGGTGTCGACCTCGTCGACGACTACGGTTGGCTGCGTGCCGCCGACTGGCAAGAGGTGATGCGCGATCCGACCTCGCTCGACGCCGCGATCCGCACTCATCTCGACGCCGAGAACGCCCATGCGGTGGCGATGATGGCGGGGACCGAGGACCTGCAGGCGCGGCTCTTCGAAGAGATGAAGGGGCGGATCAAGCAGGACGATTCCAGCGTGCCGGCCAAGGACGGGCCCTTCGCCTATGCGGTGCGCCACGTCACCGGCGGGCAGCACCCGCTCCACGTGCGCACGCCGCGCGACGGCGGCGGCGAGGAGATCCTGCTGGACGGCGACGCGCGGGCGGCGGGCAAGGCCTATTTCCGGCTCTCCGGCGTCGTCCATTCGCCCGACCACGGCAAGATCGCCTGGGGGGCGGACGAGAACGGCTCGGAGTATTTCACACTGCGCGTCCGCGATCTCGGAACGGGCGCCGATCTCGACGACGTCGTCGAGGCGACCGGCGGCGAGGCGGTGTGGACGGCTGCCTCCGACGCGTTCTTCTACGTCCGGCTCGACGACGCCCATCGCCCCTCGAAGGTGTTCCTCCATCGCCTCGGCACGCCGGCGACGGACGACCACCTGATCTACGAGGAGGCCGATCCCGGCTTCTTCGTCGGGCTCGGCAAGACCCTGTCGGGGCGTTTCGTGGTGATCTCGATCCACGATCACGAGACCTCCGAGGTGCATCTCATCCCGGCCGAGGCGCCGACCACCCCTCCCTCGTGCGTCGCACCGCGCATCACGGCGGAAGAGTACGACGTCGAGCACGCCGGCGAGACTTTCTACGTCCTCACCAACCACGGCGGGGCGGAGGACTTCCAGATCATGACCGCACCGGTGGCTGCGCCCGGGCGGGAGAACTGGCGGCCCTGGGTCGAGCACGTACCCGGCCGCCTGATCCTGTCGCATTCGGCCCTCGCCGGTCACCACGTGAGGCTCGAGCGGGTCGAAGGCCTGCCGCGCATCGTCGTGCGCCGGTTCGCCGACGGCGCCGAGCATGCCATCGCCTTCGACGAGGAGGCCTATTCGCTGGGGCTGTCGACGGGTTTCGAGTTCGAGACCACCGAGATCCGCTTCACCTATTCGTCGATGACCACGCCGGCCCGAGTCCACGACTACGACATGGAGACGCGCGCGCGGGTGTTGCGCAAGGAGCAGGAGGTGCCGAGTGGCCACGACCCCGCGGCCTACGTCACCCGTCGCATCTTCGCCCCGACCGCCGACGGCGAGACCGTGCCGGTGTCGATCCTGCACCGCCGCGACACGGCCCTCGACGGCTCGGCCCCGGCGCTCCTCTACGGCTACGGCTCCTACGGCATCACCATTCCGGCGGCTTTCTCCACCACCGCCCTGTCGCTGGTCGACCGTGGTTTCGTCCACGCCATCGCCCACGTGCGCGGCGGCAAGGACAAGGGGTTCCGCTGGTATGCGCAGGGGCGCCGAGAGCACAAGACCAACACGTTCGACGACTTCGTCGCCGCCGCGGAAGGGCTGATCGCGGAAGGGTACACCTCGGCCGGGCGGATCGTCGCGCAGGGCGGTTCGGCCGGCGGCATGCTGATGGGGGCGGTCGCCAACCGCGCCGGCGAACTCTTCGCCGGCATCGTCGCCGAAGTGCCCTTCGTCGACGTGCTCGCCACCATGCTCGACGCGACCCTGCCGCTCACCCCGCCGGAATGGCCGGAGTGGGGCGATCCGATCGAAGACGAGGCGGCCTTCCGCACCATCCTCTCCTACAGCCCCTACGACAACGTCGCGGCGAAGCCCTACCCGCCGATCCTGGCGCTCGCCGGGCTGACCGACCCGCGCGTGACCTACTGGGAGCCGGCGAAGTGGGTGGCGAAGCTGCGCGCCACCGGGACCGGCGATGCGCCGGTGTTGCTCAAGACCAACATGGACGCCGGCCACGGCGGCGCGGCGGGGCGCTTCGACCGGCTGAAGGAAGTGGCGCTGGTCCAGGCTTTCGCGCTCCGGGCGACCGGTCTCGAAGGCGAGGCGACGGCGGAGCCGGTTTCGGCCGGGACGCTCGCCGACGCGACCGTGTCGGGATGAACCGGGGCGGCGCGCCGGCCCGGCGGGTTGCTTCTCGGGCTCGGACCGGTCAAGCTCCGCGGAGTCCGACCGGACGGACGCGGAGGAACGACGGCGGGTTCATTCTTCGGTGCGATCGGCACGCGACGGCGGAGCGGGTGGAGACATGGCGACCTTCGACATCCATCTGATCAAACCGACGCGCTACGACGACGACGGCTATCCGCTGCAATGGTGGCGATCGCTGATCCCGTCCAATTCGCTCGCCTGCGTCGTCGGTCTGGTTCAGGACGCGATCGATCGGCGCGTGTTCGGCGACGACGTCGAGCCGCGGATGCACGTGGTCGACGAAACCCACACCAAGGTCGAACCGCGCGACATCGTCGCGCGCCATCGGGCCGGCGGCGGGCACACCCTCGTCTGTCTGGTCGGCGTCCAGTCGAACCAGTTCCCCCGCGCCGTCGACATCGCCCGGCCGCTCCGTGCCGCCGGGATCCCGGTCTGCATCGGCGGGTTCCACGTCTCGGGCTGCATCTCGATGCTCGACGAACTGCCGCCGGACCTGCGCGAGGCACAGGACCTCGGCATCTCCTTCTTCGCCGGCGAGGCGGAGGAAGGGCGGATGGACGCGGTGTTGCGCGACGGATTCGCCGGGCGGCTGGAGAAGGTCTACGACCATCTCGCGGCGGCGCCGGGCATCGCCGGTGCGCCGATCCCGCTCCTCGATCCGCGCGAGATCCGTCGCAATCTGTCGTCTTACACGAGCTTCGACCTCGGCCGCGGCTGCCCGTTCGAATGTTCGTTCTGCACCATCATCAACGTTCAGGGCCGCAAGAGCCGGTTCCGCACTCCCGACGATCTCGAGAAGATCATCCGCACCAACGCGGCACAGGGGGTCAACCGCTTCATCCTCACCGACGACAATTTCGCCCGGAACAAGAACTGGGAGAGTTTCGTCGACCGGTTGCTGGAATTGCGCAGGCAGGGACTGAAGATCCGCTTGGCGATGCAGGTCGACACGCTGGCGCATCGCATCCCGCGCTTCATCGAGAAGGTGACCCGCGCCGGCGCCGATCAGGTCTTCATCGGCCTCGAGAGCATCAACGCCGACAATCTCGAGGCGGTCAAGAAACGCCAGAACCGCATCGAGGAATACCGGGAGATGTTCGTCGCCTGGAAGCGCAGGTCGGTGGTGATCACCTGCGGCTACATCATCGGCTTCCCGAACGACACCAAGGAGGCGGTGCTCCGCGACATCGAAACGTTGAAACGCGAGTTGCCGATCGACACGATCTATCTGAACTATCTGACGCCGCTGCCGGGCAGCGAAGACCATCGCCGCGCCACGCTCGCCGGGGTCTGGATGGACCCGGACATGAACAAGTACGACCTCGGCCATCGCGTCACCCATCACCCGCGAATGAGCGACGAGGAGTGGGAGGCCGCTTACCGCGAGGCGCACGAGTCCTTCTACGACTGGAAACACATGGAGACCGTCATCCGCCGGGCGGTGGCGCTGCGCTCGAAGGCGCAGAAGACGACGGTCAACCGGCTGATGGCCTATCGCGAGACGGTTCGTCTCGAACACACCGCCAAGCTCGAAGCCGGCTACATCCGTATCCGGCGGCGGCGCCAGAGGCGGCCGGGCCTGCCGTTGGAGAACCCGCTGACCTTCCATCCGAAGGCATGGTGGTCGACCACCCGGGCGCTCCTCGGCCAGATCGCCACCCTCGCCCGCCTGCGCCTGATCCTGTGGCGGGTGGCGCGCGATCCGGCGAGCCTCGACTACGTCGATGCGGCGATCCGTCCGCCGTCGAAGGACGAGGACGACACCTTCCTCGCCGCGGCCCGCACCACCGAGACGTCGCAACGCCGGGCCGAACGCGCCGACGCGGCGAAGGCGGCGAAGGCGGCGAGGATCGACGCAGCGCAGTGACCCCCTCGGTACTCGTGAGGGGCCGAAGAAGCGAGGGCCGCCGGACGAATTCGATGTCCGGCGGCCCTCGACGCATGGATGTGATGCCCGACCCCGCCGCGGCCGATCGCGCTCGACCGCGGTGACGGAACCGACGGAGTTTCACCGATCCGGCATCGCCGATGACGGCGTCACTTCTTCGCCGGGCAGGAGTTGAGCCCGAGCAACGGGTAGAAGGGGCAGAAGCCGACGAGGCCGGTCAGCAGCGGCACCACGCCGATCCAGCCGATCCAGCTCCAGGAGATGCCGGCCGGGGCGAAGAGGGCGAAGGCGATCAGGGCCAAGCCGGCCACGATCCGCAGGATCTTGTCGATTCCGCCAACGTTGGGCGTCATTTCGGGTCTCCATCGTGTTTCGTTCGAGCCGTCGCAGAGGAACCCTTCCCCTTGGTCCACGGCCCGATCTCGGGCAATCTGACACCTTTCCCCTCGGTCGTCGGTGACCAAGTCACAGAGCGGGGGCCGGTTCGCGCACGAGTTCGTGAACGGGGGTGTGGCTATCGGTCGCCGAGCGCGGCGAGACGGTCGAGGCCGGCGCGATCGACGATCTCGACGACGCCGCGCCCGAGGCGCACCAGTCCGCGCCGCTCGAAGGCCTTGAGGTGGCGACTGACCACCTCGCGGGCGCTGCCGAGCTCGGCGGCGATCTCCTGATGGGTGACGACGATCGGCGGCACGGCCGCGCCGAGCAGGCGGGCGAGGCGCGGCTCGACACGATGGAAGACGGCCGCCTGCATGGTCGCGAGGATCTCGGCGACGCGGCGCCCGTAACCGGTGAAGACGAAGCGGCGGAAGACGTCGGAGATGGAGAGGAGTTCGTCGAAGACCGCCCGCGGCACCGAGACCGCCGAGGTCGGCGTCTCCACCACACCCTCGGCGGCGTAGGCCTCCTCGCCGAGCAGGGCCGAGGTGGTGAGGACGCAACTCTCGCCGCGCCGCACCCTGTAGAGCACGATCTGGCGGCCGGTGTCGGCGATCATCTGCACCCGCACCGACCCGTCGAGCACCAGGAGATAGGCGCCACAGGGAATACCCGGCGAGAAGACGATCGCACCGGCGGGCGCCTCCAGACGATGGCTGCGTTCGCGCAGGCGCGTACGTTGCTCGGACGTCAACCCGGCGAGTTCGGGAAAAGAGGCCAGCCAGTCGTCGTTGCGGGTCACCACGCCTCCTTCACCGGTCGGAAACTCGGATCGCCTCGCGAGATGCGGAACTCCGGCCCCCGGGACCGCGGCTCAGTCGAGGAACGTCGGGGAGGAATCGTATACGGGTTCGCGTCGCCGCTCCACATCCAGGCCCGGAATGGCTCGGGCGTAGGTTTTGCGGCCGGTCGCGGCGCGGGAGACCGAGGCGATCTGGCCGACCGGAGCCTCGACCGGCTTGGGCTTGGCCGTCAACAGACGGGTGTCGGGGCCGAAGTAGCCGTCTGCGCCGCGGACATAGGGGATGGGATGGCGCAGCAAGCGGCGGATGTGGTCGAAGAGCGTCGCCGGCGACAGGGGTTTGACCAGGATGTCGTCGACCCCCGCCCGGACCGCGGCCTCGAGCACGCGGCGATCGACATGGCCGGAGACCAGGGCGATCGGCATGGTCGGATTGGCGAGCCGCTCGGCCCGGCGCGTCCGGGCGATCCATTCGATGCCGTTCTGCCGCGGCATCACCAGATCGATGAAGGTGATGTCGACCGGTGTCGCCGTGACGAAGGCCGTGGCCTCGTCGGGATCACCGAACAGGTCCACACGCCGGACCCCGAGACCACGCAAGAGGGTTCGGAACAGGTTCTGGAAATTGCGATTGTCGTCGACGACGCAGACGCGGACATCGGCGAAGACCGCTGCGTTGCCCACTCCCCGTCTCCCCGACTGCCACACGTCTCCATCGCATATGAGGGATTTCGCTAATATTTCGTTGAGACCTGCCCTTGGGTCAGGACCTTTTTGTGGAAATCGAGTGTATGCGACCCGTACGTGTGCCGTGACGACGAACGGCCGGGCGAGAGGCCCGGCCGTCGAAGGAACCGTGCGCCGGTTTTCCGGCGGGAGGGTTCGGCATCGCGAAGCGGTCCGCCGAACCTCACCCGAAATCAGGCCACCGCTTCGTAGCTTTCGAGCACGTAGTCCCAGTTGAGCAGGTGATCGACGAAGGTCTCAAGGAACTTCAGTCGCAGATTGCGATAGTCGATGTAGTAGCAGTGCTCCCACACGTCGGCGGTGAGGATCGGCGTGGCGCCCTGCGTCATCGGGTTCTCGGCATTCGAGGTCTTGGTGATCGAGAGCTTGCCGTCCTTGAACACGAGCCAAGCCCAGCCGGAGCCGAACTGGGTCATGCCGGCCTGGATGAAATCGGCGCGGAACTTGTCGTAGCCGCCGAGGTCGCGGTCGATCAGGGTCTGGATCTTGCCCGGAATCTTGGCGCCGCCGCCGCCCTTCTTCTGCCAGAGCCAGAAGTGGTGGTGGTTCCAGTGCTGGGCGGCGTTGTTGAAGACGGGCACGTTCTTGCCGGCGGAAGCCTTGATCACGTCCTCGAGCGACATGCTCTCGAACTCGGTGCCCTTGATCAGGTTGTTGAGATTGTTCACGTAAGCGGCGTGATGCTTGTCGTGGTGATACTCGAGCGTCTCGGCCGTGATGTAAGGCGCGAGCGCGTCGTAGGCGTAGGGAAGAGGCGCGAGTTCGAAAGCCATCGGGAAACTCCTTCGGGGAGAGGGACTGCGGGGCGCCCGCCTTCCGCGCTCGTCGCGAGGTGGGCGAAGGGCGAGCGAGAGAGCCTAAGGCGAACATAGGGATCTCTACGGATCCCGGCAACCGGTCGGACCGCGGTTCCGGATGCGAATTCGTCCGCTTCAGGCGTGGGCGAACTCCCAATAGAGGCGCCGGGCGAGACGGTGGGCGGGTCCGGGCTCGAGGTCGCGGTCCTCGATGCGGGTGATCGGCACCACCTTGGAGTAGTTTCCGGTCGAGAAGATCTCGTCGGCCTCCAGGAAGTCACGGTAGCTCAACGTCTTCTCCACCACCGGCTGGCCGGCCTTGCGCAACAGGTCGATGACGCGGGCGCGTGTGATGCCGGCGAGGAAGGTGCCGTTGGCGGCTGGCGTCATCACCACACCGTCCTTGGCCAGGAAGATGTTGGCGGAAGCGAGTTCGGCGACGTTGCCGAGCAGGTCGAGCACCACGGCGTTGTCGAAACCCCGGTTCTTCGCCTCGAGCGTGGCGCGGGCGTTGTTGGGATAGAGGCAGCCCGCCTTGGCGTTGGTCGGCATGCATTCGAGGGTCGGCCGGCGAAAGCTCGACAGCGTCACCGACAGGCCGCTCGGCGCCGGCATCGGCGCTTCCCACAGGGTGAGGGCGAAGCGGGTGGAGGCCGGGTCGCAGGCGATCAGGGTCGAGGGGTGGTTGCCCTCGGCCCAATAGCTCGGCCGGATGTAGACGGCGGCGTCGCGATCGAAGAGGCGCAGGCCGTCGCGGGTGAGTTCGACGATCTCTTCCCAACGCATGGTCGGTTCCATGGCGAGGGCCTCGGCCGAGGCGTTGACGCGTCTGGCGTGGCGATCGAGATCGGGGGTGACACCTTCGAAGGCGCGGGCGCCGTCGAAGACGGTGGAGCCGAGCCAGAAGGCGTGGCTCATCGGCCCGAGGAGCGGCGGATTGCCCTCGAGCCAGCGGTCTTCGAACCAGGTCCAGGTCTTGGCAGCGCTCGCGCCGTGTCCCATCGCGTCTTCCTCGCCCTTCTCATCCTCACCGTTCGGCCGCCGAGGGTCCGAAGGTCCATCCGATCATGCGACTCGTGGGCGCGGAAGTCGTCTTTTCGCAGACCCGCCCTACCTTACCGGGTTCCCTCCCGGCCCGTCTCGGGCCATTCTCCCGCCGTCCTCCCAGCGGAGCAAGCGATGGCCCACTCGATCTACGTCTTCGACGCCTACGGCACCCTGTTCGACGTCCATGCGGCGGTGCGCCGCCACGCCGACGAGGTGGGGCCCGAGGGGCAGTTGCTCTCGGCGCTGTGGCGGGCCAAGCAGCTCGAATATTCATGGATGCTGACGATGATGGGGCGATACCGCGACTTCTGGTCGCTGACCGAGGAGGCGCTCGACTACGCCTTCGCCCGCGTGCCGGAGGCGAACCGCGCGAGCCGTCAGCATCTGCTCGACAGCTACTGGACCTGCGACGTCTATCCGGACGTGCCGGAGGTCATCAAGCAGCTCAGGATGCGTGGGGCGAAGCTCGTCGTCCTGTCGAACGGCACGCACGAGATGCTGCACGCCGCCGCGCGCTCGGCCGGCATCGAGGACCAGTTCGACGACATCCTGTCGGTCGACGACATCCGCGTCTACAAGCCCGATCCGCGGGTCTACGACATGGTGGCGACCAAGTACCGGGTGTTCCCGGAAGCGGTCTCTTTCCAGTCGTCGAACCGCTGGGACGCGGCCGGTGCCACCGCCTTCGGCTTCCGCTCGGTGTGGATCAACCGCAACGCTCTGCCCGAGGAATACAACGACTTCCGTCCGGCCGCCGTGCTGCCGAGCCTCGAGGGGCTTCTGGCGCTGGGGTGATCGGCCGCCGCCGGAAAATGCGCGAGGCCGCCGGTCGTCCCGGCGGCCACGTCGTTTCATCGCGGGCTCACTTGGCCTGCATCAGTTCCGGCACCGACAGGAGGACGAACTCGTTGTCGTCGTTCTTGGCGAGCGCGCGGCCGGCCGAGTAGGGGAAGTTGTTGTCGTTGCCGACGACGATGTGGGTGGCGTCGACCACGTCGACGTTCTCGATCGTCACGAAGGGGAACGACAGCTTGCCGTCCTTGCCGCCCTGGCGCGCCAGCTTCTTCGGGTCCTGGATGTTCATCAGATCGAGGAAGCCGATCTTGCGGGCGAGGCCGTCGGCGGCCAGTTCGATCTTCCATACCCGCTTCAGCTTGGCCGGGGCGGTGAAGCAGTCGAGGGCGGGCTTGTCGGCCGGGCAGGCCTTCTCCGGATCGCCCTCGTTGTTGTCACGCTCGAGGATCAGGCCGGTCGAGGCGTCGATCATGTTGAAGTCGCCGATGGCGTTGCCGTCCATGTCGAGCGGGTACTTCCACGAGCGACCGGTCCAGGCGCGCTTGTCGATCGAGAACTCGATGATGCGCAGGGCTTCCTTGCCGTCGACCTTCTCCGGCGCGCCGTCGACCCACAGCGGGCCTTCGAGCAGGGCGTAGAGGAACTTGCCGTCCTTCGACTGGGCCATGCCCTCGAAGCCGCGCGAGCGACCGAGGTTGTTCTGCGGCTTGGCGACCGGGGTGGCGGGCGCCTGCAGGGCGGGATGATCGGGCGAGCGGACCGGCTTGCCGTCGACGAGGGTGTCGAACACGGTGAGCACCTTGCCGTCCTTGTCGGTCTCGACCAGGAAGGGGCCGAGCTCCTCGCCGAACCAATAGCGATCACCCACCGGCTGGATCGACTCGATGTCGAAGTCGGCGCCGGTCAGATAGCGTTCCTTGGTCGCCTCGTTGGCGATGCGGAAGGGCACCTTCTTCATCGGATCGGTGAGGAAGGTGGTGGCGGTGCGCTCGATCTTGCCGGAGGCGAAGTCGATCTTCAGGCGATGGAACATCAGCGCCGAGTCGGAGGAGTTCAGCTTGGAGCCGAAGCCGTTGTCGGTCAGCACCAGGAATTCGCCGCCGCCGAGCGAGCGCACGCCGGAGAAGCCCTGCACCGACTGACCCTTC
This sequence comes from Siculibacillus sp., assembly GCA_030247555.1. Lineage (GTDB taxonomy): Bacteria > Pseudomonadota > Alphaproteobacteria > Rhizobiales > Ancalomicrobiaceae > CALBKH01. Next base: position 13,610 of record JAOTSD010000064.1, read on the forward strand.
ATCGGCAGCGAGTAGCCGGTCTTACGGGGGAAGTCCTTGTGGGCGAGGAAGGTGACGCCGGGGAGCGTGCCGATCTCGTCGACGCGCTTGGCGCCCGGGCCGGTGAACTTGCCGGCGACCATCAGGTCGGCCGGGGCATCGGCCGGCGGCATCACCGAGGAGTCGGCGGCGAGCAGCGCATGGCCGACGAGAACGGCCGGAAACGCGGCCGGCTCGGCGGCCTTGGCGAACGAGGTGGTGGCGAGGACCGTCAGGGCGACGGTGCAGACGGCGGAGATCGGAGCGCGCATCGGAGCTATCCTCTATCGCGGGGGAAGAGGACACCGTTGTCGGGGGTGGGTGTGTCGCGGCGATCTCGGATCGACGAAAGTTCGGTGACGTGGCGGGTGGCGGCGGTGGACGCCGGCGCCCTCCCCTCACCGGCGCGCCTCACTGCGAGGTCCAGCCGCCGTCGACCGGGATCGCCGTGCCGGTGACGTTGTGGGCGATCGGCGATGCCAACCACACCACCAGTCGGCCGATCTCGGAGGGATCCGACATGCGACGCGACGGCTGCTTCTCGGCCAAGAGGCTCGCCACGCCGGCTTCGCGATCGCCGCCGCATTCGGCGGCGCGGGCGAGGACCTGCGGTTCGATCAACGGCGTCTCGGTCCAGCCCGGGCAGATGCAGTTGACGGTGACGCCGCCGGAGGCACGCGAGCCGGCGGCGGCGTATTCGAGTGCCGCGACGCGGCTCATGCCGACGAGGCCGAACTTCGAAGCGACGTAGGGCGCCTTGTTCACGGATGCGACGAGCCCGTGCACCGAGGCGATGTTGACCACTCGGCCGAAGCCCTTCTTCGCCATCTCCGGCAGGGCCCGGCGCATGGTGTGGAAGGCGGCCGAGAGGTTCACCGCAATGATGGCGTTCCAGATCTCGGGGGTCGCCTCCTCGAGGCTCACCGTCTTCTGGACGCCGGCGTTGTTGACGAGGATGTCGGCCCCGCCCCAGGCGGCGACCGCGTCCATCAGCCGGTCGATGGCGGCGACGTCGGTGAGGTCACCCTCGAAGAAGCGCACTTCCGGAGAGCCTGCGTCGGCGACCGCGGCGACCGCCGTCTCGATCTGCTCGGCCGTCCCGAGACCGTGGAGGGCGACGCGAGCTCCTTCCTCGGCGAGTTCGCGGGCGATGGCGAGGCCGATACCGGAGATCGAACCGGTCACGAGGGCGGTGCGCCCGGTCAGTTGTCCGCTCATGTGTCTTCCTTCTCCAATCTGTCGCGAAGTGCGGTCTTCAGCACCTTGCCGTAGTTGTTCTTGGGCAGTTCGTCGACGAAACGCCAAGCCTTCGGCCGCTTGAAGCGGGCGATGTGATCGAGGCAATGGGCATCGAGTTCGGCCGCGCCGACCGGCCGGGCCGGATCGACGACGACGAAGGCGACGACCTCCTCACCCCATTCGGCGTGCCGGCGGCCGACCACCGCCACCTCGCGCACGCAGTCGTGGAGGAGCAGCGCCTCCTCGACCTCGCGCGGATAGATGTTGGAACCGCCGGAGATGACCACGTCCTTGGAGCGGTCGTGGAGGGTGAGGAAGCCGTCCGCGTCGATCGCCCCCATGTCGCCGGTCCACAGCCAGCCGCCCTTCAGCGTCTCGGCGCTCGCCGCCGGGTCGCGCCAATAGCCGGGCATCACCGGCAGCCCCCGCACCAGAATCTCGCCGATCTCGCCCTGGGCGAGTTCCCTTCCCTCGGCGTCGGCGATGCGCAGGCGGACGCAGGTCTGGGCGCGACCGACCGAGGCGAGGCGTTCGCGCCAGCGCGGATGGGTGCGGTCGGCGACGATCTCACGGGGAAGCGCGGTGATGCACATCGGACATTCGCCCTGACCGTAGATCTGGACGAAGCGCGGCCCCATCACCGCCACCGCCTCGACGATGTCGGCGAGGTACATCGGCCCGCCGCCGTAGACCAGCGTCTTCAACCCGTCGCCGTTCCGCCCGGACGCCGCGGCCCGCTCGACCAGGCGCTTGACCATGGTCGGCGCGGCGAACATCGAGACGTCGCGCAGGCGCGCCGCGAGATCGAGGATCTCGTCGGGGTCGAAACCGCCGCTCTCGGGCACGACGTGGCGGGCGCCGCGGATCACGTGCATGAAGTTGTAGAGACCGGCGCCATGCGACATCGGCGCGGCATAGAGGATGGCGTCGCCGGCTGCGACCGCGTCGACGTCGGCGAAATAGGCGAGCGTCATCAGCTCGATCGACCGCGCCGTGATCATCACGCCCTTCGGCCGTCCGGTGGTGCCGGAGGTGTAGAAGAGCCAGAGCATGGCGTCGGGGTCGAGCGCCATCGGAGCGCCGAAGGGCGCGGCCTCGAAGAGAGCGGCGAAGTAGGGACCGTCGACCGAGACGGCCGCGACCCCGGCCGCGAGCAGCGGACGCAGTTCGGCGCCGACGTCGTCGGAGAGCAGGACGAGGCGGGCTTCGGCGTTCTCCACGATCCACGCCGCCTCGCGCGGATGGAGCTTGGCGTTGATCGGCACCGCCGCGCCGCCGGCCCACCAGATGCCGTAGAGGATCTCGAGATATTCGACCCGGTTGGTCATGAAGACCGCCACGCGGTCGCCCGGCCGCACCCCACGCGCCGCGAGCGCACCGGCGAGGTGGGCGGCGCGAGCCGCGAAGGTTCGGTAGTCGGCGGTGAGGCGCTCGCCGGCGAGGAGTGCCGGCGCATCGGGGACGAGGCGCGCGGTGCGCTCCAACCATTCCGCGGGGTTCATGCGGTTCCTCCCGACGTGAAACGCGACGTCCGGAGGGTCCACCGACCGGCGTCGTTCTGGTTCGGTCGGCGAGATTAGGCTGCGTCGGCGGGCGAGGACATCGTAGAACTACCCTGCGACCGACCGAGAGGAGGCGGGCATGAAGGGAGAGAGGGATTTCGGCTTCGAACACGCGCCACTCGGCCTCGTCGTGTCACGCCGACGCACCATCGTGCGTTGCAATCTGCGCTTCTGCGAGATCTTCGACTGGCCGCGGGACCGGCTCGAGGGCAGGTCGCTGGTAATGCTCTACCCGTCGCCGGACGAGTTCCAGCGCATCGGCGAGATCGGCCTGGCGCGGATGCGCCGCAGCGGCACCTACGACGACGAACGCATCATGAAGCGGCGCGACGGGACGCTGTTCTGGTGCCGGGTGCGCGGCCGCTCGCCCAATCTCGAAGACCCGTTCGCGGAGGCGGTGTGGAGCTTCGCCGATCTCTCCGAGAAGCGGCCGGTGGTGGCGCTCGCGACGCGGGAGCGGGAAATCGCCATGCTGCTCATCGCCGGGCGCACGTCGAAGGAGATCGCGGTGGCGCTCGGCCTCAGCCCGCGCACCGTCGAGGCGCACCGGGCGCGGCTGATGGCGAAATTCGAGGCGCGCAACACCGCCGAACTGGTGGCGCGCCTCTCCGGACTGCCGCTGTGAGGCGCCGACGGGCGACGGTCACTCCCCGAGCTTCACCAGGATCCGCGCCCAGGAGCGCATGCCCTTGTGGAAGCTCTCGAGGTCGTACTTCTCGTTGGGCGAGTGGATGCGGTCGTCGTCGAGGCCGAAGCCGACGAAGAGCGAGGGCATGGCGAGCAGCCGCTGGAAGGCCTCGCCGACGGGGATCGAGCCGCCGCCGCCGATGACCACGGCAGGTGTCGCCCACTCCTCGGAGAGCGCCGAGAGCCCGGCCTTCAGCCACGGGCTGTCGTAGGGCATGGCGAAGCCGGGGCTGCCGCCGTGGGGGTGGAACTCGACCTCCGCGTCGGGCGGCAGCATCGAGCGCACCCGCTCGCGGAAGGCTTCGCGGATCTTCGCCGGGTTCTGCGATCCGACGAGGCGGAAGGAGACCTTGGCGGAGGCGGCGGCCGGCAGCACGGTCTTGAAGCCGTCGCCGGTGTAGCCGCCGACGACGCCGTTGAACTCGCAGGTCGGCCGCGCCCACACCTGCTCGAGTACCGAGAGCCCGGCCTCGCCGGCCAGCGTCTTCAGACCGACGGGCGCGAGGAAATTCTCCGTCGTGGTGCCGAGCGTCTCCCAGGAGGCGCGAACCTCGGCCGGCACCTCGGGCACGCCGTCGTAGAAGCCCGGCAGCGAGACGCGGCCGGCGTCGTCGTGCAGGCTCGCCAGGATCTTCGTCAGCACCCGGATCGGGTTCCAGGCGGCGCCGCCGAAGAGGCCGGAGTGGAGATCGCGATCGGCGCAGCGGATGGTCACCGCCTCGCCGACCAGACCGCGCAAGCTGGCGGTGATCGCCGGGCGGCCGCGCTCCCACATGTTGGTGTCGCAGATCAGCGCCAGATCATGGGAGAGTTCGGCGGCGTGGGCCTCGAGGAACGGCTCCAGCGACGGCGAACCGCTCTCCTCCTCGCCCTCGAGCAGCACCGTCACCTTCACCGGTAGGCGCCCCTCCTCGGCGATGAGCGCGCGGGCTGCTTCGATGAAGATGAGGAGCTGGCCCTTGTCGTCGGCGGAGCCGCGGCCAGCGATGACCTTCACACCGTCGCGATCCTCGATCTTCGGATCGAAGGGATCGGCGTTCCACAGATCGAGCGGATCGACCGGCTGGACGTCGTAGTGGCCGTAGAAGAGGACGTGGCGATCGGGGTTCGCCACCGGCCCGGTCCAGTGGGCGACAACGATCGGGTGGCCGGGGGTGTCGCGCAGAGACGCCTCGAAGCCGAGGGCGGAGAGCTCGCGCGTGCACCATTCGCCGGCGGCGCGAACCTCGCCCTTGAAGGCCGGGTCGGCGGAGATCGACTTCAGGCGGATCAGATCGAAGAGGCGGGAAAGGCTCTGGTCGAGACCGGCATCGATACGGGCGAGAGCGCCGTCGAGGGACATGGGAGGCTCCGATGAGTGGGCGGCGTCAGCGCTTGAACAGCGAGCCGAGGACGCCGCGGACGATGGCGCTGGAGATCTGACGGCCGGCGGCGGTGGCGGCCGAACGGGTGGCCGAGGTGATGATGGTCTCGCCGAGGGTGCGCGAGCGCGGGCCGCCGGTCTTCATGCCGGCGATCGAGCCGACGGTCTCGAGGATGCCGTCGAAGAAGCCGCCGCCCGAGGACGGCGCCTCTTGCGGCGCGCCGCCGCCCGCCGATCCGGCTACCCTGCCGCGCAGTTTCTCGTAGGCCGAGAGGCGATCGACGGTCTCGTCGTACTTTCCGGCGAGGCGCGAGGTGTTGACGAGCGTCGCCCGTTCCGCCGGGGTGATCGGGCCGACGCGGGCCTCGGGCGGGCGGACGAAGGTGCGCTGGACCACCGAGGGCACGCCCTTGCCGTGCAGCATCGAGACCAGCGCCTCGCCCACTGCGAGCTGGGTGATGGCGTCCTCGGTCTTGAACTTCGGGTTCTGGCGGAAGGTCTCGGCGGCGGCGCGCACCGCCTTCTGCTCGCGGGGCGTGAAGGCCCGCAGCGCGTGCTGGACGCGGTTGCCGAGCTGGGCGGAGACCTTGTCCGGCACGTCGAGCGGGTTCTGGGTGACGAAATAGACGCCGACCCCCTTGGAGCGGATGAGGCGGACGACCTGCTCGACCTTGTCGATCAACGCCGGCGGCGCCTCGTCGAAGAGGAGGTGTGCCTCGTCGAAGAAGAAGACCAACTTTGGTTGCGGCAGGTCGCCGACCTCGGGCAGGTCCTCGAACAGCTCGGAGAGCAGCCAGAGCAGGAAGGTGGCGTAGAGCCGCGGGCTCTCCATCAGCTTGTCGGCGGCGAGGATGTTGATGGTGCCGCGCCCCTTCGCGTCGGTCGACATCAGGTCGGCGATGGAGAGCGCCGGCTCGCCGAAGAACTTCTCGGCGCCCTGCTGCTCGAGCACCAACAGCTGGCGCTGGATGGTGCCGACCGTCGCCTTGGAGACGTTGCCGTATTCGATGGTCAGTTCGTCGGCGCGTTCGGCGACGTGGGCGAGGACGGCGCGCAGATCCTTGAGATCGAGGAGGAGCAGCCCTTCCTCGTCGGCGAGCTTGAAGACGATGTTGAGGACACCCTCTTGGGTGTCGTTGAGGTTCATCAGCCGCGCCAGCAGGAGCGGCCCCATCTCCGAGATGGTGGTGCGGACCGGGTGGCCCTGCTCACCGAAGAGGTCCCAATAGACCACCGGGAACTTCTTCGGCTCCCATTCGGTGAAGCCGATCTCGTGGGCGCGCTTGGCGATCCAGTCCTTCTCCTGCCCCATGGAGCCGATGCCGGAGAGATCGCCCTTGATGTCGGCGGCGAAGACCGAGACGCCGGCCTCCGACAGCCCCTCGGCGAGGACCTGGAGCGAGACGGTCTTACCGGTACCGGTGGCACCGGTGATCAGGCCGTGGCGGTTGGCGAGCTTCAGCTCCAGCCATTCGTCCTCGACGCTCTTGCCCAGATAGACGCCACCCTCGATGCGCATCGCCACCTCCCTGCCGGTCCCCCCATATAGGCCGTCGCGCCGAGCTTGGGAACAACGGCCGCGACCTCGCGTCCACCTCGGAACGCCGGGGACGGGTCGGTCGATGACTTGAAACGTGTGCGGCGCTCGTGTCACATGGCGACGCCGCGGCGATCGGGAGGATGGACGGTCGCGCGTCCGTTCGCCCCCTCGACCGCTCGCTCGGCCGGAGGGTCGGGAGGATGGCCGCGGACAACGGCACCACGGGTGCCATCGACATCGTTCGCGAAGCGGTCGACGAGAGCCCGACGGGGCCGGGACCGCGCAGCGAAGCGGCGGGCGGGGATCCCGTCGTGACCCAGACCAGACGGGGGACTTCCATGCAGGAAATGATCGAGCGGATCGCCACCCAGGTCGGCATCGACCCGAGTCTCGCCCACAAGGCGACATCGATGATCGTCGACTTCATCGTCGCCAACGCACCGACCGAGCACGTCGATACGCTCAGGCAGTTCCTGCCCGGGCTCGACGACGTCGCGGCGCAGGGTGCCTCGTTCAGCCAGGAACAGCCGGAAGAAGGCGGTGGCCTGATGGGCGCGCTCGGCGGCCTGATGGGCGGCAGCGGCATCGCCGGCGCGCTCGGCGGCCTGATGGGTGGCTCGCAGGGCGGCGGTCTCGGCGGCGCGCTCGCGCTGCTCGGCAACCTGCAGAAGGACGGACTCGACTTCGGCCAAGTACAGTCGCTGGCCGGCGGCCTCCTCGGTGAATTGCGCAGCAGCGCCGGCGACGACGTCGTCGACAAGCTGGTCGCCGAGATCCCCGGCATCGGCAAGTTCATCGGTTGAAGCACAACATGCCCGAAACGCGCAGCCCCGCGGCGCAGGCCCTGATCGACGACATCGCGTCGCGATCGGGGCTCGACGCGGAGACGACGGGAATCGCGGTCACGCTCGTCTCCGCCTTCCTCGCCGGCTCGCTCACCGAACACCGCCTCGCCGACCTGCGTCGACGCATCGCCGAGTTCGACGAACTGGCGGCGGAAGGGGCGGTACGCGAGCGGACCGTCGAGGCGGATCGCTCGAGCGGCGGATCGTTCGCGGGGCGGTTCATGTCGTCATTCGGCGATCTGGTGGGCGGCTCGGAAGGGGGGCCCGTCGCCCGCACGATGACGCTCGTCGGACACCTCGGCCGCGTCGGTCTCGACGTCGGCGAGATGCGGGCGCTGGGCTCCGGCATGATCGCACACGTGCGTGCGCGCCTCGGCGACGCCCACGTCGACGCGCTGGTCGCCAAGGCGCGGGCGCGCATTCCGATCCTCGGGCGCTTTCTCGCCTGAGCGAATCGCCTCCACCGTCGGTCCTCGCGCCGGATGCGTATCGAGGGGATTGAAGAATCGCCGATTTCGCGTTCAATTCGAGGCTGCAGAAGTTTCGCCGCCCGCGGCTCTTCGTCGGCGCGGTCATCGGAGGAAATGGGAATGACCAACATCGCCACGATCGAGGGCATCGGTCCGGTCTTCGCCGAGAAGCTCACCGCCGCCGGGGTCAAGACCGTCGAAGCGCTTCTCGACAAGGCCAAGGACCCGAAGGGCCGCAAGGCGCTCGCCGAGGCCTCCGGCATCGACGAGAAGAAGATCCTCAACTGGGCCAACAAGGCCGACCTGATGCGCATCAAGGGCGTCGGCGAAGAGTATTCCGACCTGCTCGAGGCCGCGGGCGTCGACACCGTCAAGGAGCTCAAGCACCGCAACGCCGAGAACCTCCACGCCAAGATGACCGAGGTCAACGAGGCCAAGAAACTCGTCCGCGCCCTGCCGACGCTGAAGGCCGTCACCGACTGGATCGAGCAGGCCAAGGTTCTGCCGGCGGTGATGACCTACTGATCGACGCTCCGGGTGAGCGGGCGGTGGGAGCCGCCCGCCACATCGGGCGACGCTCCGAACGCGGCGCCTCTGGCTGGTCCTCCCGGTGCAACTCGGGGGGATGTTTCGTGTCGTTCCGCTTTCCTCGCCGGTTCCGAGCCGACCGAAGGAACGGCACTTCGTATCGCCGCCGACGCGGGACGGTTCCGCGTTCGCCGAGATCGCGGGGGGCATCGGTCTTCGTACCGAAGGAACGATCGTTGAGCCGGATCGCGGAAAGACTAGGATTCTACACCGCCCATCATCGCGATCGGCGCAACGTGGCGACGCATTTCGTCGGCATTCCGATGATCATGGTCGCGATCGCGGGACTGAGCGCACCGGTCTCCTTCGGGCCGGTTTCCGCGGCCATGATCCTCGCGGCGGCGGCGCTCGCCTTCTACCTCCACGTCTCGCCGATGGCGGCGACGGTGATGCTCCCGGTGGTGGCGATCGTCCTCGCCGCGGGACATGCCCTCGCGTCGCTCCCTTCCGCCGGATGGCCGGGGTGGTCGCTCGGGCTCTTCGTCATCGGCTGGATCTTCCAGGCGATCGGGCACGTCTTCGAGGGACGCAAGCCCGCCTTCTTCGACGACCTGCGCGGCCTGCTCGACGGACCGCTGTTCCTGATGGCCGAGATCGGCTTCGCCCTCGGCCTCGCCCCCGGTCTGAAGCGGGAGATCGACGAGATCGCTCGTTCGATCTGATCCGCGACGCCCGCCGGATGCTCAGAGTTCGATCTGGCCGTAGCGCAACGCCTCGACCACCGTGTGTGTCTTGTTGGAGGCGTTCATCTTGTCGGATGCATTCTGCAGATGGGCGTGGACCGTTCGCTGGGAAATGGCGAGCAGATCGGCGATCTCCGCGGCGGTCTTGCCGATGGCGGTGAGTTGAAGGACGTGGCGCTCGCGCTCGGAGAGCCCCCCCGGACGCGTCGAGTCGAGTCGCCCGCCTTCGATCAGGCGACGGAAGGCGGTCAGGCAGAGATGTTCGAGCCCCGCCATGAACGAGGCGCCGGAAGGAAGATCTGAGCCGGCGATCAGGACGCAGCCCTGATAGGGGCGGAGGTCGTGGATCGGCACGGCGATGAGTTCGGCCGAGGCGCCTCCGGCCGAGGCGACCAGTTCTGAGGCGACGACCCCGTCGCTCCCTCCACCATTGACCCCCTTCGGCGAAAGCCGCCCGTTGCGGAGGGAAAAGGGGCGCCGCGCCGCCAGACAGGCGCCGAGCAACGGATCTCCGTTCGCGACGTCGATGACGTGGCCGCCGTTGCGCAGATCCGGCCAGACGATGCGCAGGATCAGCCGCGAGACCAGTCGACGCGGCAGGGGCAGGCCGGTCAACAGGATGTGGGTCGCACCGACGCGACGAAGGGCCCGTTCGAACCGATCGAGGACGAGTTCGGCCTCCCTCACCAGCGAAAGGTGGTGTGCTTCCGAAAAGACCCCTGCCTCGACACCCACGTCCATCGGGTCAGACTCCCTCTGCGGTTGGGCAGCCCAATGTGAGCGATGAGAAATTTCCATCAATTGTAGAATCTTACGGTGTCTTCGAATTCGCTCCCTCGGCCGACGTCGCGCGAGGCTCGCGGGTCGCCCCGCCTTTGGCCGGCGCGCGACGAGAGGTAGCGGCGCGCCGCGGGCCGTCCGATCGAGGGGTTTCGCGGCGGATGCCCACCTCCTCTACGGCCGAATACGTACTACCATAGCATGACATCGGCCCGGTGTTCAGATCCCGGCCGCGTGAACTAGGGTCCGACCGAGGTCGTACGATCAAATGCGCGTGTCCTCTTCGCCGGATCCGGCGTAAGAGAATTCGCGCCGAGATCCCGGCCGCCGGCCCCCACGCGTGCGGCGGCGGCTCCGGGACGGGTTGGCGAAAGTTCGATGGGAGTTGACCGGTGACATCCGAAGCCAAGCGTTTCACGGGTTCCTTCGCGCCGCGCAGCCGCGAGGACTGGGTCGGCGCCGCCACCAAGGCGTTGAAGACCGTGCCGTTCGATCGGCTGAAGACCACGACCCTCGACGGCATCGTCATCGAGCCGATCTACGACGGCAGCGAGGCGCCCGTCGCGCTCGGATCCCGTCCGGCGGGGCGGGCATGGACGGTGATGGCGCGTTGCGACATTCCGGGCAACAAGACCGCCAACGCCCAGATCCTCGAGGATCTCGAGGGCGGCGCTTCCGGTCTCGACCTCGTCGGTGCCGAGAGCCCGAACGCCGCCGGCTTCGGCCTCACCATCTCTTGCGAGGGCTGCGTGACCAACCTCCTCGCCGGCGTCCATCTCGACCTGATCCCGATCCGCGTCGACGGCGGCCGGCGCACCGCGGAGATCGCCGGCCTGATCGCCGGCCTCGCGGCGAAGCAGGGCAAGTCGGTCGATCTGGCGCTGATCCAGGACCCGATCGGTGAACTGGCGGCGACCGGCAAGCTCGCCGCGAAGGCCGAGGACGCGATCGCGGCGGCCGCCGCCACGGCGTCGACCCTCGCCGGCACGGTGCTCGAGGCCGACGGCCGGGTCTGGCACGGCGCCGGAGCCTCCGAAGCGCAGGAGCTCGCGGGGCTGATCGCCACCGCGACCACCTATCTGCGCGCCCTCGAGGCGGCGGGGCTCGATCTCGGAGTGGCGGTGGAACGCGTCGGCTTCACCGCGGTCGCCGATCAGAACCAGTTCCGCACCATCGCCAAGCTGCGCGCGCTCACCCTCCTGTGGGCGCGAGTACAGGAGGCCTGCGGGCTCGCCGCTAAGCCGCCGCGCATCCATGCCGAGACGGCGCGGCGGATGATGGCCAAGCGCGACCCCAACACCAACATGCTGCGCACCACGGTCGCGACCTTCGCCGCCGGCGTGGCGGGCGCTGCCTCGGTGACGGTGCTGCCCTACACCGCGGCGATCGGCCTGCCGGACGCCTTCGCCCGGCGCGTCGCCCGCAACACCCAGTCGATCCTGATCGAGGAATCGAACCTCCACCGGGTCGCCGATCCGGCGGCCGGATCGGGCCTCGTCGACACCGAGACGCGCACGCTCGCCGAGCTCGCCTGGGACCTCTTCCGGTCGATCGAGGCGGAAGGCGGAATGCTCGCCGCCCTGCGCTCGGGGACGTTCCACGCCGCCGTCACCGCCACCGCCAAGAAGCGGATCGAGGCCATCGCCAAGCGGCGCGAGCCGGTGACCGGCGTTTCGGAATTCCCGAACGTCGCGGAGACCGCGCCGGCGGTGATGTCCATCGACCGGCCGAAGGCGCGCACCGCCGAGACGGTCGAACACGTCGCCGCCTTCGTCCCTCATGCGCTCGCCGATGCCTACGAGAGCCTGCGCGACCGCGCGGACGCCGCCGGCATCCGACCGAAGATCTTCCTCGCCAACCTCGGCCGCATCGCCGCCTTCACGGCACGCGCCACCTGGGCGAAGAACTTCTTCGAAGCGGGCGGCATCGAAGCGGTCACCAACGACGGCTTCGCCTCACTCGACGAGATGGTCGCGGCCTTCGCGGCGTCCGGCGCGCGCGCCGCGATCATCTGCTCCTCCGACGCGGTCTACGCCGAACAGGCGGTCGATGCGGCGGTGGCGTTGAAGAGGGCCGGTGCTTCGCCGCTGTTCCTCGCCGGCAAGCCGGTCGATGCCGACGCCAGGGCGGCCCAAATCGCCGCCGGGGTGGAGACGTTCGTCCACGTCGGCGTCGACGTGGTGGCGACGCTGGCGGAAACACTCGACAGACTCGGTGCCTGAGTTTTCGATGGCGGGGCGGACGAACCGCTCCGCCGTGGTCGTTCGTCGATCTCGGCTCGAGCCCGATCGACATGCTATTCGAAGG
>JAOTSD010000065.1 GCA_030247555.1 Siculibacillus sp.
GCCTCCACGGGCTCGTCACCGCGACGGTGAAGTCGCTCGACCCCGGCGCGGCGAGCTTCGGCGCGCTGCTCTCGCCCCAGGGCAAGATCCTCTTCGACTTCTTCCTCCTGAAGACCGACGACGGCTATCTCGTCGAGATCGCCCGCGCCCAGATCCCCGACTTCCTCAAGCGCCTGACCTTCTATCGCCTGCGCGCTGCCGTGACGCTGGCCGACCGCTCGGCCGACCACGTCGTCGCCTACGCCTTCGGCGACGCCCCCGCGCCCGAGGCCGGCCTCGCCTTCGCCGACCCGCGGCTCGAGGGCCTCGCCACCCATGTGCTGCTGCCGGCCGCCGCGCCGCCGGCCGCGACCGCCTCGCTCCACGACTGGCACGCTCACCGCATCGCCCTCGGCGTCCCCGAGAGCGGCCTCGATTTCCCGCTCGGCGACACCTTCCCCCACGACGCCGACATGGACGACCTCGCCGGTGTCGACTTCAAGAAGGGCTGTTTCATCGGCCAGGAGGTGGTGTCGCGGATGAAGCATCGCGGCACGGCGAGGAAGCGCATCGTCGTCGCGAGAGCCCTGGAGGCGCGGCCCGCGTGGCCCGACGCCGGGACGGAGATCACCTGCGCCGGCAAGACGCTGGGCACGATCGGCTCCTCCGCCGATGGGATGGCGCTCGCCCTCGTCCGCCTCGACCGCGCCAAGGAAGCGATCGACCTCGGCGACGCCATCGAAGCCGGCGGCGTCACGCTGGGGTTGGAGCTGCCGGAGTACGCGCACTTCGGCTGGCCGGAGACGGCGGAGGGGTGAGGAGGGCTCGGAGTGCGGTCGAGGCCCTCGTTCATTCCTGTTTAGTCGAGGCTTCGTCATCTCGCTCGAACAGGTCCCAACGGCTGACGCTCGCATCGTCCGCCCCCACCGGGCACACTCTCACGCCGATGATTCCCGCGTGAGATCCGCCCCTTGGAAACCGACCTCTATCTTCCGGTGAAGCGCCATCTCGAGGCCCTCGGCTTCGAGGTGAAGGGCGAGGTCAAGGGCTGCGATCTGGTGGCGCTTTCCGGCTCGGAGCCGGAGATCGTGGTGATCGGCGAACTGAAGCGCAGCTTCACGCTCGAGCTGGTCCTCCAGGCGGTCGAACGCACCGCGGCCTGCGACGAGATCTGGCTCGCCGTCGCCGCCTCGCGACGCGGGCGCGGGCGGGAGAGCGACGCCCGGGTGAGGAAGCTCTGCCGCTTCCTCGGCTTCGGGCTCCTGGTGGTGCTGCCGGCCGGCGGGGTCGAGCTGGTGGTCGAGCCGGCGCCGTGGAAGCCGCGCCGCGACGCCAAGCGCCGGTCGCGCCTCGTCGAGGAACATCGCCGCCGCAGCGGCGACCCCAACCTCGGCGGATCGACGCGCACCCCGCAGATGACCGCCTATCGCCAGCAGGCGCTCATCCTCGCCCGCGCCCTCGCCACGGCGCCCGGGCGGCCGCGGGACTTGCGCGCCCGCGCCCCCGACGCCGCCAAGATCCTGCAGGGCAACGTCTACGGCTGGTTCGACCGGCTGGAACGCGGCGTCTACGGGCTGACCGCCGCCGGCCACGCGGCGCTGACCACTTGGGGCCCCCACCTGCCGCCGCCGGAGGAGGACTGAGGGGCGAGCGAAGTCGCCGCCGCCCCCTTGCCCCGCCCCTCCCTGCATGCGACAGACGCCCCGTGCCTCGCGCCCCGCCTGCCCGTGAACCCGGCCGGGGCGCGTCCTCGTTTCTCCCGACCGCCGGCCCGCCATGATCCGTCTCGACAACATCTCCAAGCAGAACAGCCACCAACTCCTGTTCGTCGAGGCCTCGGCGGCGGTATTGCGCGGCGAGAAGGTCGGCCTCGTCGGGCCGAACGGCTCGGGCAAGTCGACGCTCTTCCGCCTGATCACCGGCCGCGACACGCCGGACGAGGGCCAAGTGCTGATCGATCGCGGCATCACCATCGGCTATTTCGACCAGGACGTCGGCGAGATGTCGGGCCATTCCGCCGTCGCCGAGGTGATGAACGGCGCAGGCCCGGTCTCCGAGGTCGCCGCCGAGCTGCATGCGCTCGAACACGCCATGGCCGATCCGGATCGCGCCGACGACATGGACGAGATCATCGCCGCCTACGGCGAGGTGCAGCACCGCTTCGAGGAACTCGACGGCTATGCGCTGGAGGGGCGCGCCCGCGAGGTGCTGGCCGGGCTCTCGTTCAGCCAAGAGATGATGGACGGCGACGTCGGCAAGCTCTCGGGCGGCTGGAAGATGCGCGTCGCGCTCGCCCGCATCCTCCTGATGCGCCCCGACGCCATGCTGCTCGACGAGCCGTCGAACCATCTCGATCTCGAGAGCCTGATCTGGCTCGAGCACTTCCTGCGCGGTTACGAGGGCGCGCTCCTGATGACCTCGCACGATCGCGCCTTCATGAACCGCATCGTGAACCGCATCATCGAGATCGACGGCGGACAGTTGACCTCCTATTCCGGCGACTACGAGTTCTACGAGGCGCAGCGGGCGCTCGCCGAGAAGCAGGCGCAGGCCCGCTTCGAGCGCCAGCAGGCGATGCTCGCCAAGGAACTCGCCTTCATCGAACGCTTCAAGGCGCGCGCCTCACACGCCGCGCAGGTGCAGAGCCGGGTGAAGAAGCTCGAGAAGGTCGACCGCGTCGAGCCACCGCGCCGCCGCCAGACGGTCGCCTTCGATTTCCCGCCCGCCCCGCGCTGCGGCGAGGACGTGGCGACGCTGGCCAAGATCGACAAGCGCTACGGCGCCAAGGTCATCTACGACGGCCTCGACTTCCAGATCCGCCGCCGCGAGCGCTGGTGCGTCATGGGGGTGAACGGTGCGGGCAAGTCGACGCTGTTGAAGCTGATCGCGCGGGCGACCGATCCCGACGAGGGCGAGGTCAAGATCGGAGCGAGCGTCAAGATGGGCTATTTCGCCCAGCACGCCATGGACCTGCTCGACGGCGAGGCGACCATCTTCGAATGGTTGGAGGCGAAGTTCCCGCAGGCCGGGCAGGGGGCGCTCCGGGCGCTCAGCGGCGCCTTCGGCTTTTCGGGCGACGACGTCGAGAAGCGCTGCCGGGTGCTGTCGGGCGGCGAGAAGGCGCGTCTGGTCATGGCGGCGATGCTCTTCGATCCGCCGAACTTCCTCGTCCTCGACGAGCCGACCAACCACCTCGACCTCGCCACCAAGGAGATGCTGATCAAGGCTCTCGGCGACTACGAGGGCGCCATGCTCTTCGTCAGCCACGACCGCCACTTCTTGGCCGAACTGTCGAACCGGGTGCTGGAATTGACCCCGCAGGGCGTGCACGCCTATGGCGGCGGCTACAGGGAATACGTCGAGCGCACCGGCCACGAAGCGCCGGGGGTGGGGTGAGGGCGCCGCGTCGGGCGCGCCGTCGCCGATCGCGAAGCGGGGCTCAACCCGCCGTCTTGCGCGGCCGCCACATCTGATAACCGTGGAGTTCGATCGCCGTCTCGACCGCGCCGCGGTCGATGCCGTGCGGCAGATCCCGGCTGGAGGGCACGCGGTCGGTGTGTTTCCAGGGGCCGTGCCGCTCGGGCAGCTTCCGTCCCTCGGCGTCATCGGTGAAGGCGCAGAGCCCGGAACCGCTCGTCGAAGAAAAAGTGTGGATCACGGACATCGACGGCATCTCCTCGGTGGAAGACCGAAACGCCGGGTCCCACGAGCTCGCGGAGGGCAACGCGCGACCGGCGAAACGGGGAATGGATAAAACCCCGGCTTCGAGGCGGAACCTCGCAACCGGGGCTTCGATGGGACCTCGCCGCTTCCATCCGCCCGCCGGTACATCCGCGGTCGGCACGGTTGGAAGGGCTCAGGTCCGGGCGAGCGCGGTTGGGCGCTCGCCGTCATTTCGGTGGGCCGGGTGGCTCATCGGCGGCGATCGCCGCCGAGAGATCACACGGTGCGCAGGTTTTCCGCCGAGCTCTTGCCCGAGCGGCGGTCGGCGACGACCTCGTAGGTCACCTTCTGACCGTCCGAGAGCCCCATCAGGCCGGCGCGCTCGACGGCCGAGATGTGAACGAACACATCGCTACCGCCCGCATCCGGGGTGATGAAGCCGAAGCCCTTGGTGGCGTTGAACCATTTGACGGTTCCCTGATTCATGGCGAGTCCCTTCGTAGACGCACAGAAATAATGGCCGGCGCGTTGGCGCCCGGCCGGTCGTTCATCGATGTCGTGGAGGTCAGAAACGGACCGCGACTGTCGCTGAGCGCCGCGCGGTACCGGCCAATTCGGCCAAAACTCGATGGACAGCATGTATAGGCGAATTGCGTCCGAAGCAAGGCCCATGTTCGACAGAAGGATCGAATTGTTCCGACGCGCCGGTCTCGCGAGGGTCCGCGAGGATGGACGAGCCGAGGTGCGGCCTCGACGAGAAAACTCCGCGGTTCGAATTAGTCACTGGCGCAGTGTTGGTCCTTGGCCTACAGAGAGGGCGCAGGGCCGTTCGACGGTCGAACGCGGAGATGCCCTGAGATCTTCCCCGGCTTCGTGCTCTCCTCGCCCGCTCGCGTTTCGCGATGGAGGTGCGGATACCGTTCGTGCCGTCCCGACGTCGCCGCGCGCGTGAGCGGCATCAACAATCCTTTGAGATCGGAAAACTCGTGCAGGTTCTGGTTCGTGACAACAATGTCGAACAGGCGCTCCGCGTCCTGAAGAAGAAGATGCAGCGTGAAGGCGTCTTCAAGGAGATGAAGCAGCGTCGGGCCTACGAGAAGCCCTCGGAGAAGCGGACGAGAGAGAAGGCCGAAGCGGTTCGCCGCGCCCGCAAGCTCGCCCGCAAGAAGGCGCAGCGCGAAGGCCTGCTGCCGGCGCCGAAGCGCAAGGAACGTCCCGCGCGTCCGCGCGCCGCCGTGATCCCCGCGCCCGCGGCCGAGTGATCGGGGCGCCGGCGCGGATCCTCCGTCCGCGTCAGATCACGATTCCATGGAGACGACGCACATGGCTCGCAAGCCAGCCACGAAGAGTGAGTTCGTTCTCTTCGACGTGTTCTACGACGACGGAAGCCGGCGCTCCAACCGCCGCGTGCCGAAGGAACTGCTGGACGGCCTCGACGGCGACGACCCGGCACGCACTCTTCTCGAGGCGCAGGATCGGGAGATCGCCGAGCGGTCGGGCCGGCCGATGCCGGTGATCAAGTCGGTGAAGCGCTCGGACTGACCGCCCCCGGAGCACCTGGGGTCGTCGCGACGGCGGGCTCTCCGCGTGACGCGCTCGGAAGCGGCGAGGCCGGAAGCACGGTTCGACCGGGCTCCGCGGCCGCGCCTCAGTGGTGCGACTTGCTCATCAGTCGGATCATCTTGAAGTTGATGACCCCGAACCGCACCAGCTGCCAAGGCAGGAACTTGCGCATGAAACACGTCAGGCGCGTCGGCCTCGGCGGGTAATAGGCCTGCTGGTAGGGCTCTTTGTTGGTGACGGTCATGGTCCGGGTCTCCGCTGTTCCGCGTCTCGTCGTCGTCGTGGTGTCGATCAATCCGGCAACAGCGACCAGCCGGGCAGCATCTTGGCCTGATAGATGAAGGTGTAGTGGAGCATGGCCTTCATCCAGTGACCGGCGAGGCCGATCTCGCCGAAGGTCAGCGAAAGATCGCGGCCGTAGTCCGGGTACTTCTCGTAGTCGGGCACGACGGGGAAGACGGTCATCGTCGCGGCCGAGCCGGTGAAGAAGTTGCGGCCGGTGGACGCGACGCAGGCCGCACCCATCTTGGCCATCGAGGCGTTGTGGGTCGGCGCCGGCGCTCCGTCGAGCATGTCGCGGATCGAGCGGGTGACGGCGATCGCCATAGCCGCCGAGGGCATGCCGGTGCGCGGCGGGGCCGGATTGATCGGCGTGCCGTTGGTGCTCACCATCGGCTTCGAGATCAGATGCGGCGGCGCGAAGGCGATGCCGATGGCGAAGATGTTGCCGTAGGACGGGTTCTGATAGGTCGAGGGCCAGTCCTTGGCCGACCATTCGGCATAGGGACGCGGCGTGTAGTCGCCGTCGACCTTCATGAAGCCGCTCGGCGCGAATATCTTCGCCGTGATGTCCTCGCCGGCCGCGTCGAAGGCCTTGAGGCCGACGCCCGAGAAGGGCGGGATCAGCATGGCGAAATCGAAGTCGAGTTCGTTCTGGCTGCCGTCGAGCTTCTCGTAGCGGATCTTGCCGGCCTCGACCTTGTTCACCGCGGCCCGGGTGATCCATTCGATCCCGCGCTCCACCATCAGGCTCTCGGCGAAGACCTTGCCGTTGGTGATGTAGCCGCCGCGTTCGATGTGGACGCCGCCCATGCCGAAGTCGCCGAGTTCGTATTCGTTCGAAATCCAGATGATCCGCGCCTTGTCGCGGACGCCGGCGTCCCGCAGCACGTGCTCGACGTTGTAGATATATTCGAAGGCCGCGCCCTGGCATGTGCAGGTGCCGTGACCGGTGCCGATCACGATTGTCTTTCTCTCGCCGCCGCGCATGGCGTCGATGGTCGCCTGCAGCTTGCGATTCGCCTCGAGCGCATGCGAGGCGGTACAGACCGACACGGTGTGGCCGTGGTCGGGGCCGAGGCCCTCGGTGGCGCCGAAGTTCAGCTTCGGACCGGTGGCGTTGATGAGGAAGTCGTAGGGGATCCTCGCGGTCCGCCCCGCCCGGTCGGCGTCGGTGTACTCGACCAGCACGTGCGGCGAGGCGTCCTCGGCGCTGCCCTCGGGATGGATCGACAGCGCGCGGGCCTGATGGAACGGCACGCCGATCCGCCGGTAGAGCGCGGCGAGATCGAAGGTGACCTGATCCTCGGTCATCTGGCCGACGCCGACCCAGATGTTCGACGGGATCCAGTTCCACTTCGGGTTCGGCGAGACGACCACGACCTCGTAGGGGGTCTTCGTCTTCCGGCGGCAGCGCACGAGGTAGCGCGCGGCGGTGTGGCCGGAAATTCCGGCGCCGAGGATGACGATCTGCTTCTTGATGCCCTGCGTTGCCATCTGGCCGACCTCCCCTTCGGGGATACCGCCCCCCTCGGGGGACCGGGATCTTCCGTACCATGACGGCGAACTTACATCGGCTACTTGGAACAAGGAAACATTCCATTTGTTCAATGGACCGCCGCTCCGTTCGGAGCGACACTCGGGGCACCGTGGCCGGACGGCGGGCCGGCCGGCGCCGAAGCCGGGGTCCGGTCGTGTCCCGGCGGCAGGCGACGCGACCTCGTCGGACTCGGCGCGATCGCCTCTCCCCATCCGCGGCATCCTGAGTTATCTCCGGACTTCGCCCCTCGCCGGAGTCGCCCCCACATGCCGCCTCGCCCTCCCGCTCCGCCGCGCGCCTGGCAACGCATGCTCTCCGGGCGGCGGCTCGATCTGCTCGATCCCTCGCCGCTCGACGTCGAGATCGAGGACATCGCCCACGGGCTCGCCCGCGTCGCCCGGTGGAACGGCCAGACGATCGGCGACAACGCCTTCTCCGTCGCCCAGCACTGCGTTCTCGTCGAGGAACTGGCGCTCCGCCTGGAGCCGATCCTGGCGCCGAAGTGGCGGCTGACGGTGTTGCTCCACGACGCGCCCGAATACGTCATCGGCGACATGATCTCGCCCTTCAAGGCGGTGGTCGGCGGCGGCTACAAGGCGGTCGAGCACCGGCTCGAGACGGCGATCCACCTGCGCTTCGGCCTTCCGGCGACGGTCCCCCAGATGATTCGCACGCTGACCAAGCGCGCCGACCACGTCTCGGCCTATTTCGAGGCGGTCGAACTCGCCGGCTTCGAGAAGCACGAGGCGGAGAAGCTCTTCGGCCGGCCGAAGGGCTTCCCCGAGCGCCTCGGGCTCACGCCCTGGCCGGTCGGTGAGGCCCAGGCGCGCTTCCTCGAGCGCTTCCACGATCTCGACGCTCGGGTGCGTGCCGGCGGCTGAGGGCTCGGCGGTCGGGCGGTTGCCGGCGCGCCATGTTTCCGGCCGATGACGGGGCGGGGACGAAGCGCTAGATGTTGTCGTCCCATCGTTTCGGAAACCCGTATGTCCACGCTCCACGTCTGTTCGCTGTCGCGCCTCCGGGACACGGTCGACCGGGTCGGCGCCTCCCACGTCGCCACGCTGATCAACGCCGGTACGCCGGTCGTCCGTCCGCCCTCCGTCGCGGCGGAGAACCATCTCTTCCTCGGCTTCAACGACATCGTCGAGCCGATGGAGGGCATGTTGCCGGTCTCCTCGGCGCAGATCGCGCGGCTGATCGATTTCGTCGCCACGTGGGACCGGGCGCGGCCGATGGTGGTGCACTGCTGGGCCGGCATCTCGCGCTCGACCGCCGGGGCCTATGTCGCCGCCTGTTCGCTGCTGCCCGGGATCGACGAGGCGCGCATCGCCCGTGAGATCCGGGTCCGGTCGGCCTCCGCCACCCCCAACGGCCGCGTCGTGGCGATCGCCGATGCGCTGCTCGGCCGACAGGGTCGCATGGTGGCGGCGATCCGTGCCATCGGCCGCGGCGCCGACGCCTACGAGGGCGTCCCCTTCGCCCTGTCGCTGGCAGAGGAGGACTGGGCGTGAGCGAGGGCGGTCGGAACCGGCTGGAGATCGGCCTCAACGCGGCGATCGTCGCCGTGCTGGGCGACGTGCCGGCGATCCTGACGGTCGGCGGCGGTACCGACGAGGCGCTGCCCTTCGGTCCCTTCGATCCGGTTCGCCATCGCACCCTCGAGATCGGCCTCAGATCCTGGGTGGAGGCGCAGACGGCGCTCCGGCTCGGCTACGTCGAGCAGCTCTACACGTTCGGCGATCGCGGCCGCTACGCCCGCGCCGGCGACAGCGGACCGCACGTCGTCTCGGTCGGCTATCTGGCGCTCACCCGTATCGCGGCGCGCGGCGAGGGAGCGGGCGAGGCGGCCACCGCCTCGCAGGAGGCGCTCGCCCGCGCCGGCGCCGCCTTCCGGCCCTGGTACGATCATTTCCCCTGGGAGGACTGGCGTCGCGGTCGGCCGGCGGCGGTGGACGAGGCGATCCTGCCGGCGTTGCGCGCCTGGGTGGCGGAGGCGCCGGAGGATGCCGATCTCGCCCGTTCGCTCGGGCGGGCGGAGCGTCTGCGCCTGTTCTTCGGCGCCGATGGGGCCGCATTCGACGAGGAGAAGGTCCTGGAGCGTTACGAGTTGCTCTACGAGGCCGGTCTGGTCGAAGAGGCGCGACGTGACCGCGCCGCCGCCGGCCATCCCATCGTCGCGACGCCGCTCGCCGGGCTCGGCCGGCCGATGCGTTTCGACCACCGCCGCATCCTGGCGACCGCGATCTCGCGGCTGCGCGCCAAGCTGAAGTACCGCCCGGTGGTCTTCGAACTGATGGCGGAGAGCTTCACCCTCACCGAGTCGCAGCGCACCGTCGAGGCGATCTCCGGCCGCCATCTCCACAAGCAGAACTTCCGCCGGCTGGTCGAGGGAACCGCGCTGGTCGAGGCGACCGGCGAGACTTCGTTGGCCACCGGCGGCCGGCCGGCGAGCCTCTACCGCTTCCGTCGCGAGGTACTGCACGAACGCCCCGCCCCCGGCCTCAGGCTCGGCACCCGGGCGTGACCGCGACGCGGCTCCGCGCGGCTCTCCGTCAGCCCTTCTTCGCCGGTCCGAGGCTCGCCGGAGCCGGGACGTCCTCGGGAACGAAGAAGTCGGGAGCGAGCGGCTTCGACGGGTCGACGCGATAGCGGTCGAAGTCGGTGACGCCCTCCGAGGAGAGGAACGTGTCGTCGATGAGGAAGTTGCCGGTGAAGGCCCGCGCCGGCTTGGTCAGGACCGCGTGGGCGGCGTCGGCCATGATCTCGGGCTTGCGGCTCATCGACATGATGCTCGCGCCGACGACGAACTCGATCGCCGAAGTGGCGATGGCGGTGCGCGGCCACAGCGCGTTGACCGCGATGCCCTTGTCGCGGAACTCGCCGGCGAGGCCGAGCACGCACATGCTCATGCCGTACTTGGCGATCGAATAGGCGGTGTGGGGGGCGAACCAGTGCTCCTTCATGTCCAGCGGCGGCGACAGCATCAGCACGTGCGGATTGTCGCTCTTCGCCAGGAACGGTGCGGCGTGTTTGGTGACCATGAAGGTGCCGCGGGTGTTGACCCCCAACATCAGGTCGAAGTGCTTCATCTCGGTCGCCGTCGTGTCGGTCAACCGGATCGCCGAGGCGTTGTTGACGACGATGTCGAGGCGGCCGAAAGTCGCCATCGTGGCCTCGAGCGCGCGCACCACCGACTCCTCGTCGCGCACGTCGACCACCAGCGGCAGCGCCTCGCCGCCGGCGGCGCGGATCGCCTCCGCCGCGGTGTGGATGGTGCCGGGGAGTTTCGGGTGCGGCGTATCGGTCTTGGCGGCGATCACCACCCGGGCGCCGTCGCGGGCGGCCCGCAGCGCGATGGCCAGGCCGATGCCGCGGGTGGCGCCGGTGATGAAGAGCGTGCGATCCTTCAGGGCGGTCATTCGGGTTCCGTTCAGGTCGAGTGTGATAGCAATTCTGGTCACGAGGTTAACGTATACGTCCACTTCGCGCCAGTGCCGACGCCCGACCGGCGGCGGTGTTCCATCGAGTGACGTCGAGGAGTATCGGAGAAATGGTTCGGACTCTGGTCGTCGCCGTCTTCGTGGCGGTCTTCGCCGCCACGACGATCGCCGAGGCCCAGCAGGCGCCGCGGCCACCGCAGCGTCCGCCGTGGAAGGACGTGTGCTGCGGAGGACCGTGTTGCGCCAAGCCGCGTCTGCCCGGTCGCTGAGGAGGTCGGCTTGAGGCGGGAGGAGGACACCATCTCGGTGAAACGACCACCAGAGCTCGCCGGCTCCGGTCGGCTTGGCGTTTCGGGTTGGGCGAAGGTGGCGGCGATCGTGGCGGTTTCGCTCGGCGGCTGGACTTGGGGCGCGTGGGAGCACTTCGTCGCCGCGCCGCTCACCCGCGACGTCGTCCGCATCACCTACACGCTCGACCTCATCGATCGGTTCGACGACACCGAGGGGCACCGGGCCTATGTCCAGCTCGCCTCCGACATGAAGCCGTGGTGGGACCAGATCGAGGACCTGCAACGCCGCATCCAAGCCGCCCCCGGCGACGACGCCCGCGAGGCGCTGATCGCCGAACGGGATGCCTCGCTGGTCGCCTTCATCCGCGACAAGGGGCTGGCGCCGCGCATCGATCTTCTGATCGGCGCCTTCGACGATTTCGTCCGCTGCCTCGACACGTCGGTGTGCGACCAGGACGTCATCGACAAGGCGATCGGCATCGACGTCAAGCGCATCTACCGCACTTTCCGCCCCTACCTCTTGGCGCGCCGCGCCGCCGGCGGCGAGGCCGCCAATTACGGCAAGAACCTCGAGGACCTCTTCTTCCGTCTCCTCGGCTGAGGGCGGAACGCGCCGGGGCGCGGCCCTCGCGGACTCACTTCTTCTTGCCCATGAAGGCGGCGAAGGCGGCGGCGGCCTCCGGCGAGGCGAGGCGGCGGGCGAATTCCTTGGCCTCGACCGCGATGCGGGTCAACACGTCCTCGCGGCTGGTGACGTGGCCGCTGCGCAGCAGCCGGCGGGCGGCGGCGAGCGCCTGTCGCGGCTTGGCGGCGAGGGCGGCGGCGGCCTCGAGCGCCGCCGGCTCGACCTCCTCGGCCGAGACCACCCGATTGACCATGCCGACCGTGGCGGCGCGTCCGGCGTCGAAGCCGTTGCCGAGGCAGAGCAGCTCGAAGGCGAGCGGATGGCCCATCAGGCGCGGCGCCAGCAGGCTCGAGCCGCCCTCCGGCACCAGCCCCAGATCGAGGAACGGCGTGCGGAAGAGCGATCGGTCAGAGGCGTAGACGAGATCGGCGTGGAGGAGCGCCGTGGTGCCGATGCCGATCGCCAGCCCGTCGACGCCGGCGACCAGCGGCTTGTCGAGGCTCGCCAGCGCCACAAGGAAGTCGATCACCTGCAGGCCCAGCTTGCCGGTCGCCGCGGCGGCGGCGAACTCGGCGACGTCGTTGCCGGCGGAGAAGGCGCCGGGCACGCCGAGCAGCACGTGGACGGAGACGTCCTCGTCGGCCTCGCCGGCGGTCAACGCCGCCGTCAGCGCCTCGTACATGGTCGAGGTCAGCGCGTTCTTCTTGTCGGCCCGGTCGATGCGGACGACGTTCACCGCCCCGACGCGGCTGACGGAGATGTGCTCGGACGTGGTCATCGGACGGTCGCCTCCCGCTTCCGGTGTGGCATCACCCATACGGCAACATCCACCCGTAACGATCAATCACCCGCACTCATGTGCGGTTCGGCGCACTCTACGCACGGGTCATCGTCGCCGCAACAGCGTCGCGCCGTCCCGTTGGTCGAGAGGGGCGGGACCGATCGGCGTCGGCGTCACTCGGCCGGCTGCGCCGCGGCGCGATCGCGCTCCACCGGCGTCTCGCGGATCGGCAGATGCACGATCGCCGCGAAGACGCCGAGCGCCACGCCCATCCACCACACCGGATCGTAGCTCTGGTCGATGTCGTAGAGCCAACCGCCGAGCCACACCCCGAGGAACGATCCGACCTGATGGGAGAAGAACACCAGCCCACCGAGCATGGCGAGATAGCGGGTGCCGAACATCAGCGCGACGAGGGCATTGGTCGGCGGCACGGTCGACAGCCACAGCACGCCCATCACCGAAGCGAAGATGACCACGCTCACCGGCGAGGCCGGCACCAGCAGGAAGATGGTGAAGACCACCGAGCGGGCGGCGTAGATGAAGCTCAGGATCCAGCGCTTCGGCATCCGCATGCCCAGCACCCCCGACCCGAGCGAGCCGACGATGTTGAAGGCGCCGATCAGCATCAGGGAGATCACGCCCCATTTCGGATCGAGCCCGACGTCGGCGAGATAGGCCGGGAAATGCGTGGTGATGAAGGCCACCTGGAAGCCGCAGACGAAGAAGCCGGCGGTCAGCAGCACGTAGCTGCGGTGGCCGATCGCCTCGCGCAGCGCTTCGCCGATCGACTGGTCGTGACCGTGATACATCGCCGCCGAGGGCTTGCCCTGCAACGGTATGGCGAGGAGCGGGATCAGCCCCATCATCACCGCCAACGCGGTCAGCGCGTCGTGCCAGCCGTAGGTGACGATCAGCCCCTGGGTGATCGGCGAGAACAGGAACTGGCCGAAGGAGCCCGCCGCGGTGGCGAAGCCGAAGACGAGGCTGCGCTTCTCCGGCGCCACCGCCCGGCCGAAGGCCGCCATGACGATGCCGAAGGCCGAGCCGGCCACGCCGAGGCCGACGAGCACGCCGGCGACGTGGAAGGCGAGGGGGTTCGTCGCCCAGCCCATCGCGAGAATGCCGAGGGCGTAGAGCCCGGCGCCGATGGAGAGCGTCCTGCCGGTGCCGAACCGGTCGGCGAAGGCGCCGAACAGGGTGGCGCCGAGGCCCCACAGCAGGTTCTGCCAGGCCATGGCGAGGGCGAAGGTCTCGCGTCCCCAGCCCCGCTCCATGGTGATCGGCGTCAGGAAGAAGCCCATCGACGAACGCGGGCCGAAGTTGATCGCCGCGATCAGGCATCCGCAGACGACGATCATCCAGAGGGGAAAGCGCGCCGCGTCCCGGTGGTTGGGATCCGTCATCCTGCGTCTCGTCCTTCTCGCGATCGCCATGCTCCGGCGCGACGCGTCGTCGCGGCCTTTCGCCTCTCGCGGCGATCTACGCAGGAACACGTGCCCCGGAAAAGCGAAATCGCGAGAAGGGACCCGTTCACGCCGCTGATGGGACGCAAGGCGCCCATGCGCAGTTCCATGACACGGCGATGACGGCGGGGACTGTTCAAACCTTCCCGGACCCCCTATATTCCCCATGCCCACGTCAGCAGGGCGAACGCCGGATGGTCCCGGTGTTTTTTCGGACCCCTGATATGCTCAATCTGAGCATAATGGCGGAAGGAGAAGCGGAATGACCGAGCAGGTCGTGGCGACGAACGAAGTCTCCTGCGGTGTAGAGCCCGCCGCCCGCCGCCCGCGCCGTGTCGCGGCGTCGAAGCCGGCCGCCGGCCGCGGTCGTCGCGAAGCCGCGGCGCCGAAGACCGCCGCCGAACGGTTCGGCGTGCTGCCGCGTCCCTCGCTCGACTACACGCCCGAGGTCGCGGCCGCGACGGCGCATCTCTACGAGCGGGTGGCCCACGTCATCCCCGCGATCGAGTGGCCGTTCCACGCTCCCTACGTCAAGGCGATCAACGACCTCAAGAAGGTCCGCGACGCCGTGATCCTGGCGCACAATTACATGACGCCGGAGATCTACCATTGCGTCGCCGATTTCGTCGGCGACAGCCTGCAGCTCGCCCGTCTCGCCGAGAAGACCTCGGCGAAGGTCATCGTCCAAGGTGGCGTGCACTTCATGGCCGAGACCTCGAAGGTGCTGTCGCCGGAGAAGACCGTGCTGATCCCGGACGGCAAGGCCGGCTGCTCGCTCGCCGCCTCGATCACCGCCGAAGACGTGCGCCTGCTGCGCCGGCGCTATCCCGGTGTGCCGGTCGTCGCCTACGTCAACACTTCGGCCGAGGTGAAGGCCGAGGTCGACGTCACCTGCACCTCCTCGAACGCCATCGAGGTGGTCGAGAGCTTCGGCGTCGACCGGGTGATCTGCCTGCCCGACCAATATCTGGCGCGTTGGGTGGCGGCCAATTCGAAGGTGAAGATCATCACTTGGAAGGGCTCCTGCGAGGTGCACGAGCGCTTCACCGGCGAGGAGCTCGAGGCCTATCGCGCGGCCGATCCGAACGTGCGGATCATCGCCCATCCGGAATGCCCGCCGGACGTCATCGCCGCGTCGGATTTCGCCGGTTCGACCGCCAAGATGATCGACTTCGTCAAGACCGTCCCGGTCGGCGGCCGCGTCGTGCTGGTCACCGAGTGCTCGATGGCCGACAACGTCGCGGCGGAAGCACCCGGGGTCGAGTTCGTGCGACCCTGCAATCTCTGCCCGCACATGAAGCGCATCACCCTGCCGAAGATCCTCGACGCCCTGCTCGAGATGAAGGAGGAGGTGGTGGTCGACCCGGAGGTCGCCGCCCGCGCCCGCCGTGCGGTCGAGCGGATGATCCATCTGAAGAACTGAGGTGCGGCGGGGTGCGAGCCCCGCCGATGACCGTCCGCGCGAGCGTTCGCGATCGCCCGCGAACGGCCCGGAGGCCGCGATGGCGAACAGGGAATTCCACGATCTCGCCACCCCCCGCTCGCTCGGCGGCATCGACGACGTCGTCATCATCGGCGGCGGGCTCGCCGGCATCTTCTGCGCCCTGTCGCTGGCGCCGCGCCCGGTGACGGTGCTGACCGCCGCCCCCCTCGGTGGCGGCGGCTCGTCCTGGTGGGCCCAGGGCGGAATGGCTGCGGCGATCGCCGACGGCGACAGTCCGGAGAAGCACCTCGCCGACACGATCGCGGCGGGTGCCGGCACGGTCGACGTCGCCATCGCCCGTCTGATGACCCGCGAGGCCGAGGCGCGGATCCGCGATCTCATCGCCTTCGGCGTGCCCTTCGATCGCGATCCCGCCGGAAAGCTCGCCGTCGGCCGCGAGGCGGCGCATTCGGAGCGGCGCATCGTCCATGTCAAGGGTGACCGCGCCGGCCGGGAGATCATGGCGGCGCTGGTCGAGCGGGCGTCGGCCACGCCCTCGATCCGCATCCTTCCCGGATGGGTCGGCGAGAGCCTGACCCGTGACGGGCGCTCGATCCGCGGCGTCGTGGCGCGGCCGAGCGAGGGCCGGGCGCTGACCACGGTCGAGTTCCCCGCCCATGCCGTGGTACTCGCCTCCGGCGGCATCGGCCACCTCTACCGGGTGACCACCAATCCGCCGCAGGCCAACGGCCAGGGCCTCGCCATGGCGGCGCGCGCCGGCGCCATCCTCTCCGACACCGAATTCGTCCAGTTCCATCCGACCGCCATCGACATCGGCCGCGATCCGGCGCCGTTGGCGACCGAGGCCCTGCGCGGCGAGGGGGCCATTCTGGTGAACCGCGACGGCCGCCGCTTCATGGCCGACTATCACCGCGATCTCGAACTGGCGCCCCGCGACGTCGTCGCCCGCGCCATCCACGCCGAGCTGGCCGCCGGTCGCGGTGCCTTCCTCGATGCCCGGACCGCGGTCGGCGCCGCCTTCCCGCAGAAGTTCCCGACGGTGTGGGAGACCTGCGCCTCGGCCGGCATCGACCCGACCCGCGACCTCGTCCCCGTCGCCCCGGCGCAGCACTACCACATGGGCGGCGTGCTCACCGACGCCAACGGCCGCACCTCGATCGACGGCCTGTGGGCCTGCGGCGAGGTGGCTTCGACCGGCGTGCACGGCGCCAATCGGCTGGCGTCGAACTCGCTGCTCGAGGCGGTGGTCTTCGCCGCCCGCATCGCCGAGGACATCCAGGGCCTGATGCCCTCGCCGAAGGTCGCCCGCTGGTCGGTGCGCCGCGGCGAGGACGAAGCCGAACTGCCCGGCGGCACGGACGACGATGTCGTCGACATCGTCCGCCGCACCATGACCGAGCAGGTCGGCGTCATCCGCACCGGCGAGGGTCTCGCCAGGGCGCTCGCCGTCTTCGACGCGCTCGAGCGCCGCACTCGCGACACCGCCACCCTCAACACGCTGACCGCCGCCCGTCTGGTCGTCGCCGCCGCCTGGGCGCGCCGGGAGAGCCGCGGCGGCCACTGGCGTTCCGACTTCCCCGAAACCGACCCGGCGCGGGCCAAGCGCACCCATCTGACGCTCGCCGCCGCCCGCCGCCTCTCCGCCGAGGCCGTCGCTTCGGTCGCTCCCGAGACCGTCACCGCATGACCGAGGCCACGAAGCCGACGATGATCACCCCCGCCTATCTCCCCGAACTGCCGCGTCTCCTCGTCGACCGTGCCGTCGAGGCGGCGCTGCTCGAGGATCTCGGCCGCGCCGGCGACATAACCGCCCAGGCGACGCTGCCGCCCGAAGCCAAGGCGATCGCCGCCTTCGTGGCGCGGAAGCCCGGCGTCTCGGCCGGCATCGACTTCGCCCGCCGCGCCATGGCGATGATGGACCCGGCGATCCGCTTCTCCACCCTCATCGCCGACGGCACCCGTCTGGCGCCCGGCGACGTCATCGCCCGGGTCGAGGGCTCGGCCCGCGCCGTGCTCTCGGCCGAGCGGGTGGCGCTCAACTTCCTCGGCCATCTCTCCGGCGTCGCCTCGGCGACCCGGGTCTTCGCCGACGAGGTCGCGCATACGAAGGCCAAGATCGTCTGCACCCGCAAGACGACGCCGGGGCTCCGCGCCTTCGAGAAATACGCGGTGAAGTGCGGCGGCGGCGCCAACCACCGCTTCGGCCTCGACGACGCGATCCTCATCAAAGACAACCACATCGCGGTGTGCGGCTCGGTCGCCGAAGCCATCCGCCGGGCGCGCGCCTTCGTCGGCCATCTGGTCAAGATCGAGGTCGAGGTCGATCGCCTCGATCAGCTGGTCGAGGCGATGACCGAGCGCCCCGACGCGGTGCTCCTCGACAACATGGGCCCCGACATGCTGCGCGAGGCGGTGAAGATCGTCGCCGGCCGGGCGGCGACCGAGGCCTCCGGCGGCGTCGGCCCCGACACGGTGAAGGCGATCGCCGAATCGGGCGTCGACTTGATCTCGACGGGCTGGATCACCCACTCCGCCCCGGTGCTGGACATCGGCTTGGACATCGAGGTGAGGTGAGGGGCGTGGTGCCACGGGCGCGAAAACCTTCTCCCGCGAGGGGAAAAAGGAAAGGCGGCCTACGGCCGAAGCATTTCGATCCCGCTCACACCGGCACCCGCGTCGTGCGCTTCACCGTTCGCAGCGTCAGCTGCGACTGGACGCGCACCACCCCCGGCAGCCGCGTCAGCACCTCCGAGTGGAGGCGCTCGAGGTCGGCCATGTCGCGGAAGATCACCCGCATCAGGTAATCGGACTGACCGGCGAGGAGATAGCACTCCTGGATCTGCGGCACGTGCCGGACCTTGGCCTCGAAGGCGTCGAGGCGGGCGCGGTCCTGGCTGTCCAGCGTGATCGAGACGTAGGCGGTGCCCTCGAAGCCCGCCTCCTGCTGGTCGAGCACCAGATGCGCCCCCGCGACCAGCCCGCTCTCCATCAAGAGGTTCACCCGCCTCAGGCAGGCGGAGGCGGACAGATGCACCCGTTCGGCCAGCTCGGCATTGGTCAGCCGCGCGTCGGTCTGCAGCTCCGCGAGGATCTGGCGGTCGCGGTCGTCGAGAGAAGTTGACGGATGCGTCATGAGCAGAAAATTCGACATAACTGGAGAGTGATCAAATTTAGCACCATTTCGAAACGTTTGAATATCCCTCTTCGGCGGGAAATTGCGCGTGAATGGCCTCATCATTCGCAGATCATACGACCGGCGGGAGGCCGTGTCGGCCGGCTTCGGAGGAGAGACCCATGCGCATCGGTGTGCCCAAGGAGATCAAGGATCACGAGGATCGTGTCGGCCTGGTGCCGGCCTCGGTGCGCGAACTCGTCGCCCACGGCCATCAGGTCCTGGTCGAGAAGGGCGCCGGCAAGGGAGCCGGCATCGCCGACAAGGACTACCTCAGGGCCGGCGCCAAGATCACCGACGAGACCGACGCGATCTGGGCGGGCTCCGAGATGATCGTCAAGGTCAAGGAGCCGCTCGCCGTCGAGCGCAAGAAGCTCCGCGCCGGCCAGACCCTCTTCACTTATCTCCACCTCGCTCCCGATCCGGAGCAGACCCGTGATCTGGTCGATTCGGGCGCCACCTGCATCGCCTACGAGACCGTGACCTCCCCGACCGGCGGCCTGCCGCTGCTCACCCCGATGTCGGAAGTCGCCGGCCGCATGGCGGCGCAGGTCGGTGCGCATGCGCTGGAGAACGCCTCCAAGGGCCGCGGCATCCTGATGGGCGGCGTCCCCGGCGTCGCCCCCGCCCGGGTCGTCGTCCTCGGCGGCGGCGTCTCCGGCACCCACGCCACCACCATCGCGCTCGGCATGGGCGCCGACGTCACCGTCGTCGACCGCTCGCTCGACGTGCTGCGCCGCCTCACCGTCCAGTTCGGTTCGCGCCTCAAGACGGCGCATTCGACCCGCGAGGCGATCGCCGAGCTGGTCGCCGAGGCCGACCTCGT
Organism: Siculibacillus sp.; assembly: GCA_030247555.1. GTDB lineage: Bacteria > Pseudomonadota > Alphaproteobacteria > Rhizobiales > Ancalomicrobiaceae > CALBKH01. Next base: position 19,069 of record JAOTSD010000065.1, read on the forward strand.
CATCGGCACCGTGCTGATCCCCGGCGCCGCCGCGCCCAAGCTGATCACCCGGCCGATGCTCAAGACCATGAAGCGCGGCTCGGTCATCGTCGACGTGGCGATCGACCAGGGCGGCTGCACCGAGACCTCGCGGCCGACCACCCATTCCAAGCCGACCTATGTGGTCGACGGCATCGTCCACTACTGCGTCGCCAACATGCCCGGCGGCGTCGCCCGCACCTCGACCTTCGCGCTCAACGCCGCGACCCTGCCCTTCACCCTGGCGCTCGCCGACAAGGGCTGGAAGCGGGCTATCACCGAGGATCCGCATCTGGCGAACGGCCTCAACGTCCACGCCGGCCGGGTCACCTGCCCGGCTGTGGCGGAAGCCCTCGGCTACGACCTGCTGCCGACCGCCAAGGCGCTCGCCGCCTGATCGGCCGCACCCCCGCGAAGAAAAGAAACCCCGCGCCGGCCGCCCGGCACGGGGTTTCGTTCGTTTCCGGCGGCCCGGGACGTCACCGGCCGGATCGTTCGAAGAGCACCAGTTCCGTACCGTGGCGGGTCGTGTGGCCGAAGGCGGTGAAGCCGATGTCGCCGGCGAGCCGCAGGGAGACGTTGTTGGCCGGATCGATCATGCAGACGCTGCGCCGGCCGGGAAACCGCTCGTCGAACCATTTCGCGACCGCGACCGTCGCCTCGCGGCCGTAGCCGCGCCCCCGCGCCCGTCGCGCCACGATCCACATCGCCTCCGGCGCCTCGTCGAATTCGGGCCCGATCCCGCGCCGAAAATGCGCGAAGCCGACTTCGCCGACGATCCGGCCGCCGGCGCGCTCCGCGACGAGAAAGGGGGCGAAGCCGAAGACCTCGCGGTGTCCGACGAGCCGCAGGAGGCGCGCCCACGCCGCCTCGCCGTCGAGCACCGGGGTGAAGGAGCGCCCCTCCGGCGGCGCGGCCCACAACGGTGCATAGGCCTCGATGTCCTCCGGCCGATGGGCGCGCAGGATCAGCCGTTCGGTCTCGATGGGGAGGTCGTGGCCCATCCGCTCCTCACAGCCGGGCGAAGAGCCGTGGCACCGCGTCCCACAGGGTCGCGGCGGCGAAGAACAGGAAGAGCGCCCCTGTGATGCGGACGATCCACACCGCATGGGTCAGGTAGAGCCGTCGCATGACGGAGGTGCCGACCACCCAGGCCAGAATCGCGTCGCCGACGAGAAAGCCGACGAAGGCCGCCATCAGCAACGCCGGCATGGCGTCGAAGGAGAGGCTCTCGGTCTGCCCGGTGAACAGCGCCGTGAACATGGCGAGCGCCACCGGATAGCTCTTCGGGTTGGTCAGCCCGAACATCACTCCACGCCGATAGGGGCGATGGCCGATGAGATCGTCGGCGCCGCGCGCCGAGGCGGCGTTCACCGCCCGCCAGCCGAGATGGCCGAGATAGAGCCCGCAGGCCAGCGCAACAACGTCGAACAGCAGTGGATCGAAGACGTGGGCGCCGACCAGCGCCAGGATGGCCAGCGAACACCACAGCACGTCGCCGAAAAGGTGGCCGAGGAGGAAGTGCACCGCCGGCTTCCGACCCTTGGCGGCGCCGATGCCGACGAGCGCCAGCACCGCCGGCCCGGGCGAGACGACGTAGAGACATCCGGCCGTGGCCGAGGCGAGGAGCGTGGTGATCTGCATGGACGGATCCTAGTGGGACGCCTCCGCCGCGTCACCCCGTTCGGCGGATGTCGGCCATGTCGTCCACGGTCGCGGTCGTGGGCGAGGTACTGGCACGGAGCGTGCGATGACCGCCGTGAGGTCCGGCACGAGGCGACGATCCGTGTCGGGCTCGCGACCACGCGTGGTCGATCCTCGACGAAACCCGACGAGAGGGCTGAAGGCATGGCGGTACACATGGTCAAGGTCGCCTACGAGGGAGCGGTGACCAGAGCGTTGAAGAACGCGGAAGCGGGCCTCACCAGCGGCGGCGCGGTGGTCTACGAGATCAGGGGCGTTCCCGCCGAAAAGACGATCGACGACGTCGTCGACGCGGTGAAGCGGGTCGGCGGCGCGCCGAAGCACACCGACCACGAGGTCGACTGGGCCGACATCGCCGGTTGAGAGACGACGAAGGCGGCGCCGCCGCGCCGCCTCGCCGGTTTCCGACCCTCGTGGCGGCGTCACGCCCGCTTGATGTCGTCGATGTAGACCGTGATCTCGCGGTGGAGCGCGGTGCGGAACTCCGCCAGTTCCTTGGCGGTGGACAGGACCCCCGCCGCCGCCCGCCCGGTGTTGCCGGCTTCCTCGCCGACCGCGCCGATGCCGGTGGAGACGACGCGCGTGCCGTCGGCCGCCTGCTGGATGTTGCGCGCGATCTCCTTGGTGGCGAGATCCTGGTCGCCCATGGTGGCGGCCATCTCACGAGCGATGGTGGTCAGTTCACGGATGGTGTCGCCGATCGAGCCGATCGCCGCGACCACCGTCTGCGTCTCGTCCTGGATGTGGGTGACCTGCGAACTGATCGCTTCGGTCGCTCGGGTGGTCTCCGCCGCCAACGCCTTGACCTCGGTGGCGACGATGGCGAAGCCGCGCCCCGCCTCGCCGGCCCGCGCCGCCTCGATGGTGGCGTTGAGGGCGAGCAGGTTGGTCTGCGAGGCGATCGTGTTGATGAGGTCGACCACTTCGCCGATCCGGTCGCCACTCGCCGCCAGGCTGCGGACGACGCGATCGGTGCCGTCGGCCTCGTTCAGCGCCCGTTCGGCGATCTCGGCGGTCCGGTCGACCCGGCGCAGCACCTCGTGGACGGAGCTCGCCAGTTCCTCGCTCGCCGCGGCGACGGCCTGGACGGTGCGCGCCGTGGTCTCGGCTTCGTGCGAGGCTTCGCCCGAGCGTGAGGCGGTGCGCTCGGCGACGTCGCTCATCGCCCGCGCCGTCGCCTCCATCCGATCGGCCGCGGCGCCCATGTCGGCGAGCAGCCGTTCGATCGAGCCGCCGAAGCCGTGAGTGAGTTCCTCGCGCCGGACGCCGCGCAGGCGCCGCCGATCGGCCTCCTCCCGCGCCTGCGTTTCCCCGATGCGGCGGGCTTCGACCGCTTGCTCGAGCGACTCGGCCGCGTGCACCATGGCGGCGATCTCGTCGATCGGACCGGGAGCCGGAAGGCCGACCGCCCGGCCGCCTTCGCCGATCGTCTTCATCACGCCGGTGAGCGCGGCGAGCGGTCGACCGATGTCGTGTTGCAGCCAGGTGGCCATGGCGATGCCACCGACCGTCATGGCCAGCGCCAGCGCGCCGAAGACCAGCATCGCCCGGGTGCGGGCCGCGTCGAGTTCGGTGCGGTCGGCCGCCATCACGAAGGTGCCGAGGCGTTTGCCGGAGAAGTCGAGGAGCGGCTCGCCGGCGATCGTCCACGAGCGGTCCTCGAAGGAGACGGCTTCGGAAACGCCGTGATCGCCCAAGAGGATCGCCGGCGGGAAGAACTGGTCGGTCGGGAAGCTCGAGGCGATCGGCTTGCGCGCCGCGTTCGCTTCTTCGGCCTTGTCGATGAACAGGGCGAGCCGCAGGCCTGTGCGCTCGGTGAAGGCCTTGACGAAGTCCATGCCGAAACCGAAGCCGAACTCGACCGTGCCGAGGTGCTTGCCGCCGGTGGCGACCGGCGAGACGGCGCGGATGCCGAGACCGGCGACGCCGCCCTCGAGCCCGTTCACCTCGCGGCGCTCCTGGTTGGCCTTGAGCACGGTCAGGCGGAAGCCGGAGAGGTCGTCGCCGAACTTCTTCGGCGCGTGCACCCGGAAGAAGGAGGTGGCGGGCGGCAGATGATACTGGAACTGTTCGAAGCCGTCGGCCTTGAGCGCCGGGAAGGCGGGCAGCAGCGCCGCCGAGAGCGCGTCGCGATTCTGCGCCGCGAAGTCGTCGACGAAGCGCGGGATGTTCGCCACCAGCCGCGCCATCGATTGGGCGCGTTGGGCCTGAGAGGCGATCTCGGCGTTGAACTGGCGCGCGCCCGACGTGAGCTGCCGCTCGACGTCGTCGCGGATCAACCCGCCGATGAACCACAGCCCGGTTCCGACACACAACGCGACAGCGATCGTGATCCCGGCGCCGATGCCGAGGGTGAATCGAGTACGTAGGCGCATGACGGTTCCCCGTGTGGTCTCCAGACCCCACAATCTCGCGTGATCACGGTTGACGATGGGTTAACCGCCACCGAAAATCCGTCGAAAAGCGAGTGCTCGGAAGCGTCTCGACTGCATAAATTCGTATCAGTGTATTCCCTTAGGGCGTATTATTTCAGCTTGATGACGCAACGTAAATGGGGAAACATGCCGGTCGTTCTCTACGTCGATGCCGACGCCTGCCCGGTCAAGGACGAGATCTTGCGCGTCGGAAGTCGTCTACGACTGAAGACGGTCTTCGTCTCGAATTCGTGGATGAGACTACCTGACGATCCACTGGTCGAACGTGTGGTCGTCCCGCAGGGGCCGAATGTCGCCGACGACTGGATCGCCGAGAGGGCCGGGCGCGGGAGCGTGGTGGTGACCGCCGACGTGCCGCTCGCCGATCGCTGCGTCAAGGCGGGGGCGAGGGTGATCGCGCCGAATGGTCGCAGTTTCGATACCGACTCGATCGGCATGGCGCTCGCCACCCGTGACCTGATGGAGGACCTGCGCTCGGCCGGTGCGATCACCGGCGGCCCCCGCCCTTTCGCCCCGAAGGATCGCCAGGCCTTCCTGCAAGGGCTCGACCGCGAGATCCGCCGGGCGACGCGCGAGGCGTGAGCCGCGAACCGAGGACCGTGGCGTTTCACCCCTTGGTGAAGACGACGACCGCCTCGACGTGATGGGACCACAGGAACTGGTCGATCGGCGTGACCGGGCCCATCCGCCAACCGGCGTCGACGAGATAGCGCGCATCGCGCGCCAGCGTCGCCGGATTGCAGGACACCGCGACGATCACCGGCACCTGCGACTTCGCCAGTTCCTTGACCTGGGGCGCGGCCCCGTCGCGCGGCGGGTCGAAGACGATGGCGTCGAAGCCCGCGAGTTCCTTGGCGATCAGCGGGCGCCGGTAGAGGTCGCGCGCCTCGATCGACACCGTCTTGAGTCCCTGGGTGTGGCGCGCCGCCCAGGAGAGCGCGTCGAGCGCCGGCTTGTCGCTCTCCACCGCGTGCACCTGAGCGAGGCGGGCGAGCCGCAGCGCGAAGGTGCCGCACCCGGCGAAGAGATCCGCGACCCGAGCCGGGCCCTTGGCTTTCTTCGGCCGCCGCGCCAGTGCGTCCGCCACGGCCTCCTCGACCCGTCGCGCCATCACCTCTTCGGCCGCCGCCACCGCCTGGATGAAGGCGCCCGGCGGCGGCATCACCGCGACGCCGCCGAAGCGGATCACCGGCGGGTTCGCCTCGACCACGATCTCGCGGCCGACCGAGAAACGGGCGAGGCCGAGGTCGAGCGCCATGGCGATCGCCTGCTGGCGACGCTCCGGCGGCAGTTCCGCGTCGCCGACCGAGACGTCGAGCCCGGTCTCGGTGTCGAGTACGGTGAAGACCGCTCCCTTGGCGCCGAAGACCAGCAGGTGCGAGAGCTTGACGAGCTTGGGCAGGCCGGCGCGGATCCGCGGCGTCACCACCAGACAGCCGTCGGCCTCCACCACCGTGTGGGAGAGCCGCTCGCGGAAGCCGGCGATCGGCGCGCCGGTACGCCGCTGCACCGCGAGCACCGCCCGTCGCCGACTCGCCGGCCCGGTGGCGACGCACTCGGCCACCTCCACCTCGAGCCCGCGATCGAGGAAGGCCTCGAGGATCTGGTGGCGCTTCCAGGCGAGATAGGCGTGCTCGCCCCAGTGTTGCAGCGAGCAGCCGCCGCAGCGGTCGAAGACCGGGCAGGCCGGTTCCACCCGGTCGGGGCTCGCATGCAGGATCTCCTCGATCCGCCCGCGCTCGTTCACGCCTTCGCCGGAGATCGAGACGCGTACCGTCTCGCCGGGCAGCGCCCCACCGACGAAGAGGCGCCTCTCGCCCGCCTCGGTCTCGAACACGGCGACGCCGTCGCCCTTGTGGGCGATGT
>JAOTSD010000155.1 GCA_030247555.1 Siculibacillus sp.
TCGTTAGAATTGCCCATGACCGCACGAAATGCGCAATGTTCCGACGCTTTTCATGATGGTGACTGACATGGCACAGGAAAAGTGCGGCATGCCCCACCAGAGGCTGCAAGCATATGCCTCACCCGCACTACGCACTTCGAGTGAATCGGCACACGCCAAAGGCGCGATCCGGGCGAGTGCCCATCATTTATTTCAGCGGTAGCGTATTCGACCCCTCTCACGCCTTCTTGATCCAGCGCCCGCGCTCGTCCTGAACCCAATAGGTCGCATCCAGGCCGGCCGCCTTGACCGATTTCCAGTTCGCCCGCGCCTCCATCACGGCGTCGGGATCGTTGCCGTCGAAGACGAAGACGGCGCGGGCGAGGCCGGCGAGGTCGGAGGCGACGGCGCGATCGACCGGCGAAGCCGAGCGGCCGAGGGCGCCCCAGATCGCTATATGGCGACGTCTTCCGCGTCAGGCGGCGCGGACCGCCTCCAGGAAGCGGCCGACCTCGCGACCGAGGACGTCGGCTTGACGGGCGAGTTCGCTCGAGGTGCCCTGAACCTGAGCGGCGGCGGCGGAAGTCTCTTCGGCGGCGCGGTTGACGCCGATGATGTTGCCGGTGACCTCGGTGGTGCCGGAGGCGGCCTGCTGGACGTTGCGGGCGATCTCGCGGGTGGTGGCCGATTGCTCCTCGACGGCGGCGGCGATGGCGGCGGAGATGCCGTCGAAGCGCTCGACCGTCCTGGCGATGTTGGTGATGGCGGCGACGGCGTTGTCGGTCGAGGCGCGGATTTCGGCGATCTGCGCCGTGATCTGGCCGGTCGCCTTGGCGGTCTGGTCGGCGAGGCCCTTGACCTCGGCGGCGACCACCGCGAAGCCGCGACCGGCCTCGCCGGCGCGCGCCGCCTCGATGGTCGCGTTGAGTGCCAACAGGTTGGTCTGGCCGGCGATCGCATCGATCAGACCGGAGATCTCGCCGATCCGGGCGGCGCCCTGAGAGAGCGCCCGCACCGTTTCCATGGTGGCCTCGGCGTCGCGGGCGGCGGAACCGGCGATATGGGAGGCCTCTTCGACGCGGTGTCCGATCTCGGTGAAGGAAGTGGCCAGTTCCTCCGTAGCCGCCGCGACGGTGTGGACGTTGGTGGCCGCCTCCTCGGAAGCGGCCGAGACTGCGATCGATTGACGGGAAGCCTCCTCGGCGGATCCGGTCAGGATGCGCGACGCGGATTGCAATTCGTCGGCCGCGCCGGTGACGCCGGAGACGATGCCCCCGGCGGTGCGATCGAAGTCTCTCAGCAGTTGGTCGATCCGCTGGGTGCGAGCCCGCTCGACGGCCTCCGCCTTCGGCTGTTCGGCGCGCAACCGGGTGGCTTCGACCATGTTGTCGCGAAAGACCCCGACGGCGCGCGCCATGGTGCCGACCTCGTCGCGGGCGACGGTGTGACGGATCTCGACGGTGAGATCGTCACCGGCGAGCCGGCGCATGGTTTCGGTCGTGTCGACGATCGGACGGACGATGCGGCGCATGACGAAGAGACCGCCGGTGACGACGAGACCGACCCCGAGTACGACGACGATCATCATCGCCGTCCAGACGATTCGGTTCGTGGCGACTGCCGCGTCGTTGGCCTGCTTGGCGACCTCGACCTGGAGCTTGATCAGATCGTCGAGGGCTCCGGTCAAAGGGTCGATCGCGGGATAGAGGCGCTTCTCTGCGAAATCGACCAAGCGGGCACGATCGTCGGCCTCGAGGATGGATTGGAGTTCGTCGACCGCGGTACCGGCGGCGGCGAAGCGATCGGCGGCAGCCTTCGCCAACGCCTTCTCGCGATCGTCCATGAAGGTCGCCATGTAGGCCCGCCACTTCCCGGCCGACACCTCTCGGACACGGGCGACGCCGGCGAGCGCCTCGGTCGGCGTCACGCTGCGGGCACGCGTCTTGTGGGTGGTGTCGACGATTTCGACGGCATAGGCATCCGAGATCGCCTTGAGGTCGCGCAGCGGCTCCACCCGGTCCACGTAGACGGTGGCGAGCGCTCCGGCGAGTTGATTGTTCGAGTAGAGCGCCACGGCGGCCATCGTCACCATGGCGGTGAGGAGTGCAGCGAAGACGACGAGCATGCGTGACGAAATCGAACTCATGGATTCGACCAGCCCTTTAGCGGTGAGCCTACGCATCGCTGGTTTCGCTCAGAGTGGTTGACGTCGGGTTAAGACCCTCGTTAGAATTGCCCATGACCGCACGAAATGCGCAATGTTCCGACGCTTTTCATGATGGTGACTGACATGGCACAGGAAAAGTGCGGCATGCCCCACCAGAGGCTGCAAGCATATGCCTCACCCGCA
>JAOTSD010000156.1 GCA_030247555.1 Siculibacillus sp.
CGCCGCCGTCGGCGCAGGCCTTGATCACGTTGCGGCAGAGTTCGACGTCGGGGTGATAGAAGACCGGGATCACTGCCTGGTCGATCATCGCGGTCAATACCGACATGCGGTCGTGTCTCATCGGGGACGTCCTTTCGATCTTGATCGCGGGCGCGGCGCCGGTTGCCGCCCGAGGGCCGGACGTTCGATCGCCGAGCCGGCGGCGGGGCGCGTCGCGCTCCGGAAACCGTGGGCATCGTCCCATGGAGATCTCGACCTGTCAACCTATCTGATAGGTTGTTCGGTCGCGGTTTTTCTGGCAGACTCTTCTCATGACCGCCTTCGAACTCTCCCCCTTGGAACACGGCTCGCTCACCGAACGCGCGGTCGAAGCGTTGCTCGACCGGATCCTGACGCGCCGGTTGGAGCCGGGGACGTCGCTGCCCTCGGTGGCGGTGCTGGCCGAGAGCATGGGGGTCAGCCGGCCGGTGGTGCGCGAGGCGCTCAATGCGCTGAAGGCGCTCGGCATCGTCGAGATCGCCAACGGCAAGAAGGCGGTGATCCGCGATCTCGACGGCGAAGTGCTGAGGATCTTCTTCCGCCGTGCCCTGCAGGTGGTCGACGATTCGGTGCGCGAGGTGATGGAGGTCCGCACCGGCATCGAGATCCGCGCCGCGGCGCTCGCCGCCCGCAATCGCGCCGATCGCGATCTCGCCGTCCTGAAGGATCTCGTCGACCGGATGGAGGCGGCGATCGGCGACGCGGCGCGTTTCGCCGCGCACGACAGCGCCTTCCATCTCGCCATCGCCGAAGCGAGCGGCAATCGGCTGATCTTCCACGTGGTGGAATCGCTCGAGGCGGCGCTGCGCAACGCCTCCTATCAGGGGGTTCGGGCGATCGGCGAACACGGGCGGGTGGACGACGTCATCGACGAGCACCGCGGCCTGGTGGCGGCGATCGAAGCCCGCGACGAGGCGCGCGCCGCGGCGCTGATGCACGATCACATCGCCGCCGCGATGGAGCGCATGGGTCTCGCCGCCTGACGCCGGGGGCATCGCTCAGAGCACCGCGCCGATGTGCCAGGGGACGAACTCGTCGTCGCCGTAGCCGAACTCCTCGCTCTTCGTCCGCTTGCCCGAGGCCACCGCCAGCACCTCGGCGAAGATCTCCTCGCCGACATCGTCGACACCGACGCCGCCGGTGAGGATGCGGCCGGCGTCGAGGTCGATGTCCTCGGCCATGCGCCGGGCGAGATCGGAGTTGGAGGCGACCTTGATCGACGGGGTCGGCCGGCAGCCGAAGCAGGAACCGCGTCCGGTGGTGAAGACCACCACGTTGGCTCCGCCGGCGACCTGCCCGGTCGCCGACACCGGGTCGTAGCCGGGCGTGTCCATGAAGACGAGGCCGCGGGCGGTGACCTTCTCGGCGTAGCGCACCACGTCGACCAGCGGGCTGCGGCCGCCCTTGGCGACGGCGCCGAGCGACTTCTCGAGGATGGTCGTCAGGCCGCCGCGTTTGTTTCCCGGCGAAGGATTGTTGTCGAGCGAGGCGCCGGCGGCTCCGACGTAGTCGCGCCACCAGTCGAGCCGGGCCATCAGCTTGGCGGCGATCTCGGGCTCGGCGCGGGCGGCCAGGAGATGTTCGGCGCCGTAGATCTCGGGCGTCTCGGAGAGGATCGCGGTGCCGCCGACGGCGACGAGGCGATCCATGGCGGCACCGAGCGCCGGATTGGCGGTGATGCCCGAGAAGCCGTCGGAGCCGCCGCACTGCAGGCCGACGACCAGTTCGGAGGCCGAAACCTCCTCGCGGACGCATTTCGAGGCGGCGGCGGCCATCGGTTCGAGCAGGTCGAGCGCCTTCAGCACCGCCGAGCGCGAGCCGCCGACGTCCTGGATGTTGAAGGCGGTGATCTCCGCCCCGGCACCCGCCTTGCCGTAGAGGACGATCTGGTTGACCTCGCAGCCGAGCCCGACGAGGAGCGAGGCGGTGAAATTCGGGTGGCCGAGGTAGCCGGCCAGCGTACGGCGCAGGATCGCCGGCCCGTCGCCGGCGGTCGAGGAGCCGCAACCCTGTCCGTGGACGATCGGCACGAAGGCGTCGACACCGGGGTATCGCGGCAGCAGGACCCGGTTCGCCTCTTCGGCGATGCGTCGGACCACCGTGACGGAGCAGTTCACCGAGGCGACGACGCCGATGTGATTGCGCGTGCCGACCCTCCCGTCGGCGCGGCGGTAGCCGAGGAAGGTGGCGCGCCCGGGCGGAGGCATCGGCCGGGCGGCGCGGGCCACGACGCGGCGTTCGGAGCCGGGGGCGAAGCCGAGTTCGTCGACGTGGACG
>JAOTSD010000066.1 GCA_030247555.1 Siculibacillus sp.
ATGCGGGAGCGGCTTCCGCCACCACCGGAGCCGGGACCGGGGCCGGAGCCTCGGACGCCCGGGCCAGACGTGGCGGACGGCCGGTCGGTGCGGGAGCGGGCGCACCGCCGGTCGGAGCCGGGGCCGGCGGCACGGGCGGTTGGCCGCCGCCGTGCGGGCCGTTGCCGTTGCCATTGCCCCTGCCCTTGGCGGCGTCGCGAGCTTCGAAGTAGTCGCGCGCCGACAGGCAGCCGAGCGGGATCACCACCAGCGTGAGGAAGGTGGCGACCAGCGAGCCGAACAGCAGCGACACCGCCATGCCCTGGAAGATCGGGTCGGAGAGCAGCACCATCGAACCGATCACCAGCGCCAGCGCGGTGATCAGGATCGGTCGAAGACGGACACGGCCGGCGAGCACGATGGCGTCGCGCACGCTCATGCCCTCGGCGACCTGCGACCGGGCGAACTCGACCAGCAGGATCGAGTTGCGGACGATGATGCCGGCGAGCGCGATGAAGCCGATCATCGAGGTGGCGGTGAAATCGGCGCCGAGCAGCCAGTGACCGGGAACGATGCCGATCAGCGTCAGCGGGATCGGCGCCATGATGACCAGCGGCAGCAGGAACGAGCGGAACTCGGCGACCACCAGGATGTAGATCAACACCAGCGCCGCACCGAAGGCGATGCCCATGTCGCGGAAGGTGACGTAGGTGACCTCCCACTCGCCGTCCCATTTGAAACTGGAGATGCCGGTGTCGGCGGGGCGACCGAAATAGGCCCCGGAGATGGTCAGGCCGTCGGGGGTGACGTAGTTCTTGAGCGCCGAGTCGACCGCCAGCATGCCGTAGAGCGGGGCGCCCAGTCGGCCGATGACGTCGGCGGTGACGTATTCGAGCGGCCTCAGATCCTTGTGATAGATCGGGCTCTCGACGTTGCGCGGCACGAAGCGGCCGAGTTCGCCGAGCGGCACGGTCTGGCCCATCTGGCTGCGGATGGGCAGGACGAGCAGGTTGCCGAGGTTGACACGGGTGGCGAGCGGCACCTGGAGAACGATGACCGTCTGCTCGAGATTGGTGCCGCCGGCGAGCGGCCCGACTTCGAATCCGCCGGTCGCCATCTTGAGTTCGCGGTTGATGTCCTCGACCGACACGCCGAACATGCCCGCCCTCAGGCGATCGACCTCGAACTGCACGTCGGGATGCGGCGCCTCGATGAAGGTGTTCACGTCGGCGACGTCCGGCGTCTTCTTCAGGATCTCCATGATGTCGGCGGCGACCTTGCGACGGATCTCCTTGGTGGGTCCGTAGAGTTCGACGACGACGGGCGCGAGCACCGGCGGGCCCGGAGGCGCTTCGGCGATGGTGAGGCGGGCGCCGGCGGCGGCGGCGATCGGGGTCAGGATCTCGCGCACTTCGGTGGCGATGTCGTGGCTCGCGCGCTTGCGGTGCTTCTTGTCGAGAAGCTGGACGGCGATGTCGCTCTGCCAGGGTTGCGACCTGAGGAAGTAGTGGCGGACCAGCCCGTTGAAGTTGAAGGGCGAGGAGGTGCCGACGTAGGTCTGAAAGGCCGAGACCTCGGGGATCGCCTGCAGTTCGGTACCGAGTCGATGCGCCAGATTGGCCGTCACGAAGAGATCGGTGCCCTCGGGCATGTCGATGACGACCTGCATCTCCGACTTGTTGTCGTAGGGCAGCATCTTGAACGGCACCATCTTGACCATGAACATGGCCATGGCCGCCATCATCGAGAAGATGATCGCCAAGAGGGTGATGCGGCCGAGCGCCCGGCTGTCCATGATCGGGTCGATGAGGCCGCCGTACCATTTGGCGATGATCGCCGACTGGCGATGCTCGCGATCGGCCGCCTGTCGCAACGCCTCCATCGACGGCTTCACGCGAGCGGCGAGCCAGGGGACGAAGACGAAGGCGGCGATCAGCGAGAAGATCATCGCCGCCGACGACAGCACCGGGATGGGCAGCATGTAGGGGCCCATCATGTCGGAGACGAAGCCCATCGGCAGCAGCGCCGCCACCACGGTGAAGGTGGCGAGAATGGTCGGGTTGCCGACCTCGTCGACGGCGTCGACGGTCAGATCGTCGTCGGTCTTTCCCTCGTCGAGCCAGCGGCGATAGATGTTCTCGACCACGACGATGGCGTCGTCGACCAAGATGCCGATGGCGAAGACGAGCGCGAACATCGACACACGGTTGATGGTGAACTTCAGTACGTAGGCGACCGCCAGCGACATCAGCAGCACGGCGGGGATGGTGATCAGCACGATCACCGCCGGCCGCGAGCCCATGGTGACGAGCGCCAGCACCGTCACCAGCGCCGAGACGATGAAGAGCTTGAAGATCAGCCCCGACACCTTCTCGTGGGCGGTGGCGCCGTAGTCGCGCGACACGGTGACGATGACGTCGGAGGGGATGAGCGAGCCCTTCATCGCCGCCAGTTCGGCGTTGAGCGCCTCGGCGACGTCGACGCCGTTGGTGCCGCGCTTCTTGGCGACCGCCACCGTGACCGCCGGCAGGGTGACGAAGGAGTCGTCGGCCTTGCGCAGCGACGCGTCGACGATGGTCTTCGTCTCGCTCTCGCCCTGACGGATGACGGCGACGTCGCGCAGGAAGATCGGCTTGCCCTGGACGACCGAGACGACGAGGTCGCCGATGTCACCGGCGTGCGCCAGGAAATCACCGGTGAAGACGTTGAACCAACGGTTGCCGTCGATGACGTCGCCGGCGGGCAGGCGCTGGTTGGCCGAAGAGATGACCCGGGCGACCTGACCCAAGGTGAGACCGTGGGCGGCCAGCGCCGACGGGTCGATCTCGACGCGCACCTGCTCGTGGCTGCCGCCGACGACGAAGCTCTGGCCGGTGTTGGGCAGCGACTTGAAGCGCTGTGTGACGTCGAGGGCGAGCTTGCGCAACTGCACGAGATCGAGAGCCGGCGAAGACATCGTGACGGTGACGACCGGCACGTCGTCGATGCTCTTCGGCTTCACCAGGGGCTGGATGGCGCCCTTGGGGATCAGGTCCATGTGGCTGTAGAGCTTGTCGTAGAGCTTGACCAGCGAGGGTTCCATCTGCTCGCCGACGTCGAAGCGCACGGTGACCATCGACAGGCCTTCGCGCGACATCGAATAGACGTGCTTGACCCCCGACAACTCCGACATCAGCCGTTCGAGCGGCTCGGAGATGAGGTTGGCCACCTCGGAGGCGGGCGAGCCCGGCATGGCGACGAAGATGTCGACCATCGGCACCGAGATCTGCGGATCCTCCTCGCGCGGCGTCACCATCATGCCGAGGGCGCCGATGAGGAAGAAGGCGATCAGCAGCAACGGTGTGATCGGGCTCTCGATGAAGGCGCGCGCGGTCCGGCCGGCGATGCCGCCGCCGTGTTCCCGCTTCGGCGTTCCGCCGTTGCCCGCGTCGTTGAGGGTCTCGCTCATGCCCCGCTCCCCGATCACGGCCGACCGGCGAAGAGATGATCGCCGGCCTTGAGGTTCGGAGACGGGTTCGCGACGATGCGCTCGCCCGCCTGCAGGCCGGAGAGCACGGCGACACGATCACCGGTGACGTCCCCGAGGCGGAGGATGCGCATTTCGGCGCGCCCCTGGCCGTCGACGACGAAGGCGAGGGGCTGGCTGCCGCGATTGACCACCGCGGTGGTCGGAATGGCGGGAGCGAAGTCGGAAGGCGAATTGCCGCCGGCCTGAGCGATCCAGGCGAGGGCGTACATGCCGGGCGCCGCCGGTGCGCCGGCCGGCAGGGCGAGCTTCACCGAGATGGTGCGCTGCGAGCGGTCGGCGGCCGGGAAGATCTGCGAGATCGGCGCCCAGACGTTGGCGTTCGACAGCGAAACCGGCACCTGATCACCGACCTTGAGCTGGGCGAGGAGGCGGGTCGGAACCTCGATGCGGACGTCGAGTTGGTCGACGTCGGCGAGTTCGGCGAGCGGCTGGCCCGGCTGGACGACGTCGCCGACGCGAACGTGGCGGGTCATGATCACGCCGGCGCGCGGCGAGACCGCCCGACGGTCGCGCAGGCGTTGATCGAGGCCGTCGATACGCGACTGCGAAGCGACCAGCGAGGCCTGCTGGCGCTCGTAGTCGGCGCGGGCCCGGTTCAACGCCGGCCAGCTCTTCTGCGACTGCTGTTGGGTCATCATCGGCCCGGAAGAGCCGAAGGGTGTTCCCGGTCCGCCGGCCGCGCCGGGGAACATGTTGCCCATGAACCCCTGCGCCATGTTGTAGAACGGCGTCATCATCCGCTCGTAGGCGTCCTGCGCCGGCCCGCCCATCGGCGAGGTCGGCTGGCCGTGGATCGAATGATAGAGCTGGGTCTGGGCGTTCTGCTGGGCCGCCATGTCACCGGCCAACGCCGCCCAGGCCGAGCGGTACTCCGGCGCGAGCGCATCGTCGTCGAGGCCCACCACCACCTGGCCGGCGCCCACCCGATCTCCCTCCTGACCGGCGACGAAGGTCACCCGACCGGGCGCCTGGGCCGTCAGCTTGACGGTGACGCGCGGCTCGACGTAACCGCCGAGCTTCAACCGCGCCGTCGCCGGCATGCGCCCGACCTCGACGAACGATCCGTTGGGACCGGCGAGATGGGAAGCGGAGCCGCGCGCCGTGGCCGCGGTGTCCTTCGACCCGCCGTGACCGCCGAACATCGCGACGACGAGGCCGCCGATCACCGCGGCGGCCAGAAAGCCCGCCAATTTCATGAGGCTGGACAACATGTTCGTGTTCCCGTCAGAGCTTCGTCGGGGCGATCAGGTCCGCGGTACGGTCCCCATCACGGAGAAGCTCTTGATGAACGGGCCGGCCATGGCCGGGTTCTTGATCATGGCGCCGTAGTCGCCGACCTTGAATTTCAACTTGCCCGTGGTGTAGGCGAGACCGAGGGCCATCATGCCGATGCCGCCCTTGCACCATTTCTCCCAATCGGCAGGAGAAGCGCGCAGATCCCAGTTGAGGGCTTCGCCGGCGAAGGCGCCGGCGGCGGTGACGTAGCCGTTCTCGACCTTGATGTAGCCGCGCGGGGCGGCCTCGCCGTCGTAGCCGTAGCCGATGACCGAGTTGAAACCGATCTTGTTCAATGCGTCGCCGAGATCCGACTCATCGTTCCAAGCGTTACCGAAGTCGATCATCCAGTCATCAGAAAACAGAGCAGCCATTTCATCCCCCGTATCGATACAGTGCGGCGTGATCGCCGTCGTTTCGTTTCGATATCTGTCTCGTTCGTCCCGGTCGTCTTCGTGTGGCGTCGACGCGACGCGGATCACACGAAGAGATTCACTCTGGATTTCAAAGCCTC
Organism: Siculibacillus sp.; assembly: GCA_030247555.1. GTDB lineage: Bacteria > Pseudomonadota > Alphaproteobacteria > Rhizobiales > Ancalomicrobiaceae > CALBKH01. The sequence continues at coordinate 5,298 of JAOTSD010000066.1, forward strand.
CTCCATGTAGGTCGCCGCCCCGCCCAGGGTCACTCCGGCGATGAGATCCTTCGGCCGCCATCCGAAGAGGTCCATGGTCATCTGACAGGCGATCACCTTGGCGCCGGCCTCGATGGTCAGCGCCCGAAGCTCCTCGATGTCGGCCACTCGGGTCTTCTCGAACATGCGACGCATGTGGTCGCTGAGTTCGCCCTCGAAGCCGGGCAGCGCGGAGAGGAGATTGACGAGCCCGAAGTGACGTCCGAAGGCGGGAATCTTCAGGGCCGGATTGCCGAGGGCGGAGACTTCGGCATCGATGCGCTTTCCGAGCAGTCCGAGGCCGTAGAAGGTGAAGAACATCGTCACCTCGACGCCCATCGCGGCCCCCATGGTCGCCAAGATGAACGGCGGATAGGCCGCGTCGAGCGTGCCCTTCGAGACGATGATCGTCATACTCCGTGGGTGCCCGGCGCTTCCGGCTTCCATGCCGAATTCCCCCTTGGCTCTGCGCGGATCATAAGTCTGATCCCGCATGCAAGATATTAGTGGCTCCTGCATTAGTAGATTAAATTATCTTAATCGATTGAAGCAGAGTCAAGCGCGGCATGCTAAAAAATTAGCTATCCCTAATATGTAAGTGAAGTCCCTGATATGACTGGCTTTCAAGTTCTGAAGATAGTTTGCCGCTAGGTAAGGCGATATATCAGTACTACTTTTTAGACTCGATCAACAGTTCTTTACACTACTGATATTTGTTTTTTGTGATATTTCAATGCGTCGCCATGTATGTCAACCCATTCTCTCTTAACCATCTCCCGGACTACGATCACTTTCGCCGAACGCCGTCACACGACAACTTCGGAATATTCAATATTTCAGATGTTTCCCGGTCTGCCTTTTCGTCAGTCGCAGTGGCCGGTCGCCATCGCTCGACGACATGCCCTCCGACCGACCGGTCGGTCGTCGCCGTCGTGAGAGGTCCCGTCGGACTCTTCACGATTGCGAAAGCGGCGGTGCGCCGGACATCGGTCTTCGCCGGGAAGGATCGAGACCGGTTCGAGCGAACGCGACCCGGTCTCAGCGGCTCCCTCGCGTGGACGCCGTGCCGCCGATGCGCTCGGCCAATCGGGCGAGGCGGTCGTCACATCGATCGAGGCGGCACTCCCAGATCACCAGGACGGTGAAGCCGAGGCGGCGCAGGCGACGGATCTTCTCGGCGTCGCGACGGCGGTTGGCGGCGAACTTCTCGACCCAGAAGTCGCGGTTGTTCTTCGGCACGGCGGCGCGGACGCAAGCGGTGTGATGGTGCCAGAAGCAGCCGTTGACGAAGATCGCCCAACCGCGGCGGCGGTTGGCGAAGTCGGGCGAACCGGGCAGCGCCCGGACGTTGCGGCGATAGTGGAGCCCGAGGGCGCGCAGGCGCCGAGCCACCTCCTCCTCCGCCGCGGTCCGTGTCCGCCGGACCCGGGAGAGCAACGCGGCACGCTCCGGTGAGGCGGCCGGCGGGCGGCCGGACCGTCGCTTCCTCCCACCTTCGCCCTCGCCCGCCTCGCTCATGCCTTCACTCCGCCGCCTCGGCGCAGGCGGCGGCCCGCCGGCGCGTCGGCGGCCGCGACGCCGCCATGCGGTCGCGATGGGCGCCGACCCGATCGAGGAGACCCGCCGGCAGGCGCAGACACGTGCGCCGGAGGCGGGCGAGAAAGCCCTCGGTCGCCCTGAGCGACAGCGGTTTGCCCGCGTGGTCGAGGAATTCGGCGAGAGGTGGGCGTTCGTCGCGGCAGGGGTGGGTGGAGACGGCGACGGCGCTGCGCCGCCGGCCGTCGAAGCGGGCGGCGGGTGGCCAGCGGCTCTCCTCGGCGAGATCGCGGTCGCGGCCCCGGTCGAAGGCTCCGGGGCGGACGAGGCGCTCGCCGATCCAGCCGGCGACCGGCACGCTGACGGCGTTGCCGACCAGCGACCAGCGCATCCGTTCGTGTCCGGCCTCGCCCGCCGGTCCGGTCCAGCCGGCGGGAAAACCCTGCAGGCGCTCGGCGTCGCGCAGATCGGGGGTGACGATCCCGCCGTCCGGCAACAGGATCGCCGGCGGCGAGGGAATACCGAGGGTCGAGCCGTTCTTCAGGGTCGGGATGCAGTCCGGCCCCCAGCCGAGGCCGCGAATGCCCTCGGTCCAGTAGAAGCCGTGGGCGTGGGTGGCGAGCGTGGTCGCGGCGGCGGCCGGCTCGACCTCGTCGGCGAAGAGGACCGCAGCCGGATCGATCGTCCGGCTCGCCAACAGGAACACCCGCTGGCGGCGTTGCGGCAGGAAGGCGAGCGTGTCGACGGTGCGGTAGGCCCAGCGATGGCCTCGCTCCTCGAAGGCGGCGGTGAGGCGGGACATGGCGGCGCCGCCGTCGAGGCGCAGCATGAAGGAGACGTTCTCGAGCAGTACGGTCGGGGTGGCCGCGGCGTCCATCAGGCGGAAGACGTGATCGACGAGACCCGACTTGGCGCCGCCGATGCCGGCGGTGCGGCCGGCCTGCGAGAGGTCTTGGCAGGGAAAGCCGGCGGTCATCAGATCGTGGGTGGGAAGCGCGGCGACCTCGCGCACGTCGCCGAGCCGGGTGGCGTCGGGAAAGCGCGCGGCGAGAACGGCCACCGCCGGTGCCCAACTCTCGACCAGAACCTCGGCGTGGTGTCCGGCCGTCGCCAGCCCGCTCTCGAGCCCGCCGATGCCGGCGAACAGTCCCGCCACCCGCATGGGCGTCCCTCCCGAATCGCGCTCATCCTCGAGCCGGGCGCCGCGGGCGTCAAGCCGAAGACCGTCCGTCGGCCGGCGGTTCCGGACTCAGCGGCCGGGCAGCGGTGCGGCGTGGCGGAAGGCGAAGCGGGAGTAGCCGTAATAGGAGAAGAACATCGCCACCCCCGAGCCGACCACCGCGGCGATCGGCGGCGAGACGTCCTCGCCGCCGATGATCACGTCCGGCATGGCGAAGAGGGCGGCGGCGTAGACGCCGTAGTTGATCAACGCCGCCGTCACCGCGACCAGACCGTAGCGCCCGCCCTCGGCGGCGAGGCCGGCGGCGTCGGTGACCTTGTCATGGGTCTCGAAGGTGAAACGGCGGTTGATCTGCCAGGTCACCGTCATGGCGATCATGATGGCGAAGACCCGCGCCAGATAGGGGTTCATGTCGAAGACGATGGTGAACACCGTCAACATGCCGACGTCGACGACGAAGCCGACGCCGCCGGTCAGGGCGAACTTGATCAACCGCTCGAGGCGAGCGGCGATGGCCGGCGAGAAGAAGCGTTCGAGGTCGATCATCATCGGTTTCGGGTGTTCCGTGTTCGTGTCCCGGCGGCGGTCTTCGACGAGCGCGGATCGAGCCGCGGGTCGCCGGTCGCGGGTCCGGTGGTGACGATCCGATCAACGGAAGGACTGTGGCGAAGCCGTGACCGGTCGCATCCCATCACGAAGAAATTTCGTTGTTCTGAACGAAGGGCGTATTCGTCGTCCGGTGCGTGCGGTTTTCGCCGCGGCCGGTTGACCGGACCGGCGACATGGGGGATCTGTCGCGCATGGACCGCACCCGCAGACCGCCGAAGCCGCCGAAACCCGCCGCCCGCCCGCCGCACTCCGGCGGACGACCGCCGCGTCGCGAGGTGGCGGGCGAGGCGGCGCGGGCGAGTGGCGAGACCGCGGCCCTCCCCGCCCCTCTCGTCTTCCCCGTCGATCCGACGGTGCTGGCGCCGCGCCGTTCCGCCGGCGACCCGCTCGCCCCCGAGATGATGGAGATGGCGGGCTGGGACGACTATGCGCTGCTCGACAGCGGCCTCGGCCGCAAGCTCGAGCGCTACGGTCACGTCCGAGTGGTGCGCCCCGAAGAACAGGCGCTGTGGACGCCGCGACTTCCGGCCGAGACCTGGGAGGCGGCCGACGCTCATTTCACCGGCGACGTCGAGGAGGAGGGGCCCGGGCGCTGGCGCTTCACCCGGCGGATGCCGGAGACCTGGCCGATGCGCTTCGAGGCGGCGCGCTTCTCCTGCCGCTTCACCTCGTTCCGCCACACCGGCGTCTTCCCCGAGCAGGCGGCGCACTGGCGGTGGATGCGCGGCGCGATCGAGCGGGCGAAGGCGGCGGGGCGGCGGCCGAGGCTCCTCAACCTCTTCGGCTACACCGGCCTCGCCTCGCTGATCGCCGCCGACGCCGGGGCGGAGGTGACCCACGTCGACGCCTCGAAGAAGTCGATCGCCTGGGCGCGCGAGAACCAGGGCGAGAGCGGGCTCGACCACTTGCCGATCCGCTGGATCTGCGACGACGCGACGAAGTTCGTCGCCCGCGAAGTCCGGCGCGGCAACCGCTACGACGCCATCCTGCTCGACCCGCCGAAATACGGCCGCGGCCCGGAGGGCGAAGTGTGGCAGCTCTTCGAGCACCTTCCGGCGATGCTCAGGGCCTGCCGCGATCTGCTGGCGCCGGACGCGCTGTTCGAGATCCTCACCGTCTACGCCATGCGCTCGTCCTACGCCTCGTTCCACGAATTGCTGGCCGAGGTGATGGGCACGCGCGGCGGCCGGCTGGCGTCCGGCGAACTCTTCATCGCCGAGGACCCGGCTCCCGGAACCGACGTGCGCCGTCGCCTCGCCACCTCGCTGTGGGTGCGCTGGACCGGCGAGGAGGCGAAATGACCCGTCCGCCGCCGCGCGACGCCTCGCGTGATCTCTATCGCCGGCCGAAGCCGCACCCCGCAGGTGCGCCGCGACGCGACGCGAACCCGCCGCCGCCGGACGCCGGCGCCGAGGCGACGGCCAAGGTCGTCACCTCGCTCGCCAATCCGGTGGTCAAGGAACTCCGGGCGCTGCATCTGAAGAAGGAACGCGCCGAGAGCGGCCTCTTCCTCGCCGAGGGGCTGAAGCTCGTCACCGACGCGCTGGAGGAGGGCTGGCCGATCCGCACGCTGGTCCATGCCTCTCGGGTCAAGGATCAGCCTCTGGTGGTCAGGGCGGCGAAGGCGGCCCGGGCGCGCGGCGCGCTGGTGCTCGAGGTTTCCGACGAGGTGCTGGTGAAGATCTGCCGGCGCGACAATCCGCAGATGGTGGTCGCCGCCTTCGAGCAACGGCTGCGCCGGCTCGCCGATCTGACCGAGCCGAAGGGCGTCTGGGTGGCGCTCGAGGGAGTCAAAGACCCCGGCAATCTCGGCACCATCGTCCGCACGGTCGATTCGGTCGGGGCGAGCGGCGTCATCCTGCTCGGCGACGTCACCGACCCCTTCGCGCTCGAGGCGGTCCGCGCCACCATGGGCTCGCTCTTCCACGTGCCGCTCTTCGCCGCTTCGCTCGCCGACTTCGCGGCGTGGAAGCGGGCGCACGGCGTGCCCGTGTGGGGGACGCACCTGAAGGGCGCCGTCGACTACCGCGGCGTCGACTGGCCGGAGACCTGCGTGCTGATGATGGGCAACGAGCAGTCCGGCCTCTCCGACGCCCACGTCGAGCTCTGCGACGGCATCGTCAAGATCCCGATGGCCGGCCGCGCCGACAGCCTCAATCTGGCGGTGGCGACCGCGGTGGTGCTCTACGAGATCCGCCGGGCGCGGCTCGACCTGTGATCGGCGTCGCGGCTCAGCCGATCGCCCGCAGGGCGAGACCGAGGCCGCCGCAGAGGGAGAGGGTGGCGAGCAGGCCGAGCCGGACGCGGAACAACGCGACGAAGGCGACGACGACGAGGCCGAGGGCCTCCGGGTCGAGGCTCGTCGGCACCGGCACGGCGAAGGACAGGGGGCCGAGATCGAAGCGGCCGACCTCGCGGAAGAGGACGTGCAGGGCGAACCACAGGGCGAGGTTGCCGATCACTCCGACCACCGCCGCGCCGATCGCCGCCAGCGCCGCGGCGAAGCCGCGGTTGCCGCGCAGCCGTTCCACATGCGGGGCGCCGAGGAAGATCCACAGGAAGGACGGGGCGAAGGTCACCCAGGTGGTGATCGCCGCACCGAGGACGCCGCCGAGGAGCGGCGCCAGACCGGCGGGATCGCGGAAGCCGGCGAGGAAGCCGACGAAGGCGAGCACCAGGATCAGCGGACCCGGAGTCGTCTCGGCCAACGCCAGCCCGTCGACCATCTCGCCCGGGGCGAGCCAGCCGAAGCTCTCCACCGCCGCCTGCGACACCCAGGCGAGCACCGCATAGGCGCCGCCGAAGGTGACCACCGCCATCTGCGAGAAGTAGCCGGCGAGCGTCGCGAAGGTCGAGCCGAGACCGAATATCGCCACCACGACCAGCGCCGGCGCCGCCCAGACGCCGCCCCAGACGAGCAACGTGCGCAGCGCGGCGCCGAGCCCGTCGTCCGGCCGTGCGGCGGCGACGGCCTCGGTCGCGCCACCGGTCGCTCCGGCGACGAAGAACCGGCCGGGGGCGAGACGCGCGGCGAGGAAGCCGAAGAGCCCGGCGCCGAGCACCACCAGCGGAAAGGGCACGGCGAAGACGAAGAGCGCGGCGAAGGCGACGAGGGCGAGAGCGAGGGCGGCACGGCCCTTCAGCGCCCGCCGAGCGACCTTCAACAGCGCCTCGGCGACCACGGCCAGCACCGCCGCCTTGAGCCCGAAGAACAGACCGTCGACCCAGGTGGTCGAGCGGAAGAGGGCATAGAAGGTCGACAGCGCCAGGATGACGAGGAAGCCGGGCAGGACGAAGAGCGTGCCGGCCGCCACACCACCGCGGGTGCCGTGCAGCATCCAGCCGAGATAGGTGGCCAGTTGCTGCGCCTCCGGGCCGGGCAACAACATGCAGAAATTGAGGGCGTGCAGGAAGCGCGCCTCCGAGATCCAGCCCCGGATCTCGACCACCTCGCGATGGAGGAGCGCGATCTGGCCGGCCGGTCCGCCGAATCCGAGGAGTCCGACCTTCGCCCACACCCGCAGGGCCTCGGCGAAGGTGGGACGGGCGGCGGGCGGGGCGATGTCGGTCAAGGCGCGGGATCCTCCGGGTTGCGGCGCCGCGCCTCGATGGGTGGTGGCCGCGACGGTCGTCCGCGGTCGCGGCCGTTCGCCGCGACGGTGCGACATCCGTGTGACGATGCCACGAAGCTCAGGTCGCCGTCAGCGTCCGCCGCACCGCATCGCGCCAGCTCGCCCGCTTGGCGGCGCGGACCGACTCGTCCATCTCGGGCGTGAAGCGGCGGTCGAGCGTCCAGGTGCGGGCGAAGGTCTCCGGGTCGGGCAGGACGCCGGCGGAGAGGCCGGCGAGATAGGCCGCGCCCAGCGCCGTCGTCTCGCGGATCACCGGCCGGTCGACCGGCGCGTCGAGGATGTCGGCGAGGAACTGCATGGTCCAGTCGGAGGCGGTCATGCCGCCGTCGACGCGCAGCACGGTGCGCGCCTCGCCGCCCCAATCGCGGCGCATCGCCTCGATCAGGTCCGCCGTCTGCTGGCCGACCGATTCGAGCGCGGCGCGGGCGATCTCCTTGGCCGTGGTGCCGCGGGTCAGGCCGTAGAGGGCGCCGCGCGCCTCGGCGTCCCACCAGGGCGCTCCGAGACCGACGAAGGCGGGGACGAAGCGGACGTCCTGCGCCGGATCGGATTCGGCCGCCATCCGCCCGGTCTCGGAGGCATGGGCGACGAGGCCGAGCCCATCGCGCAGCCACTGCACCGCCGCGCCGGCGATGAAGATGGCGCCCTCGAGCGCGTAGGTGCGCCTGCCGCCCAACTGGTAGGCGACGGTGGTGAGCAGGCGGTTCTTCGAGGCGACCGCGGTCTCGCCGGTGACGAGCAGGGCGAAACAGCCGGTGCCGTAGGTCGATTTCATCATGCCGGGCGTGAAGCAGGCCTGACCGACGGTCGCCGCCTGCTGGTCGCCGGCGATGCCGCGGATGGCGACCGGCGCGCCGAGGACGTCGGCGGTGGTGACACCGTAGTCGGCGGCGCTGTCGCGCACCTCGGGCAGCAGGGCCATGGGCACCCGGAAGAGGCGGCAGAGTTCCTCGTCCCAGACGCCGCGATGGATATCGAAGAGGGCGGTGCGCGAGGCGTTGGTGGCGTCGGTGGCGTGAACCCGGCCGCCGGTCAGCCGCCAGGCGAGCCAGCAGTCGACGGTGCCGAAGGCGAGACGGCCCTCCTCGGCGCGGGCGCGGGCACCGGGAACCTCGTCGAGGATGCGGGCGATCTTGGTCGCCGAGAAATACGGGTCGAGGAGGAGGCCGGTACGGGCGGCGACCAACGGTTCGGCACCCCCGGCCTTGAGGGCGGCGCAGGTGTCGGCGGTGCGGCGGTCCTGCCAGACGATGGCGCGATGGATCGCCTCGCCGGTCGCCCGATCCCAGACGAGCGTGGTCTCGCGCTGGTTGGTGATGCCGATGGCGGCGATGTCGACGGCGGTGACGCCGGCTTTCGCCACTGCGGCGCGCAGGGTGGCGAGCGTGGTGCGCCACAGATCCTCCGGGTCGTGCTCGACGTGGCCGGGAGCTGGATAATGCTGTGGGAACTCCTCCTGGGCGAGGCCGGCGATGGTCAGATCGTCCCGAAAGACGATGGCGCGCGAGGAGGTGGTTCCCTGATCGATGGCGACGACATGGATGGGCAACGACGGATCTCCCTCAGCGGGCGCCCTCGAGGGCGGCGATCAGTTCGACGGTGGGCCAGCTGTCGGCCGGCAGGCCGAGCTTCATCTGGGCGGCGCGCACGGCGGCGCGGGTGGCGTTGCCGAGCCGGCCGTCGGGCGTGTCGGTGCCGAACCCGCGGCGGACGAGCAGCCCCTGGAGCTGCTTCACCTGCTCGGTGGTCAGCGGCTTCACCTCGCCGCGACCGCGCGACACCTTGGGCGCACCCGCGAGGCGGGTGGCGTAGTAGGCGGCGGTGGTGGAATAGACCATGGCCTTGTTCCAGCCGAGATAGGCTTGGAAGTTGGGATAGGTCAGGAAGGCCGGCCCGAGCCGGCCCATCGGCAGCCACAGTTGCGCCGGCGGTCCACCGGCGGCGAGCGCGGCGCCATCCGACCGGGTCAGGCCCATGCGCGCCCATTCGGCGCGGCCGAGCGCGACCTCGGGCGCCGAACGGCTCCAGTCCATCGTCTCCGGCACCCTGACCTCCTCGAGCCAGGGCTCGCCCTTGCGCCAGCCCAGACCCTTCAGGAAGTTGGCGGCGGTGGCGAGCGCGTCGGGGATCGAGCGCATGACGTCGCGCCGGCCGTCGCCGTCGCCGTCGGCGGCGTAGGTGTGGAGGTCGGTCGGTGTGAACATCAGATGGCCGAGCTCGCCGGCCCAGTCGCCGACCATCTCGGCGGGGGCGAGGTCGCCGCGTTCGACGATGCGCAACAGGTCGATCAATTCCCGGGTGAACATGTCGGTGCGGCGGCAGTCGTAGGCGAGGGTGGCGACCGCGGTCGGCGCCTTGTACTTGCCCATGTCGGTGCCGAAGGAGGTCTCGAGGCCCCAGAAGGCGACGAGCACAGGGCCGGGCACGCCGTATTGCGCCTCGATGCGGCGCAGCGTGGCGGCGTGGGTCTGGAGGAGCCGACCGCCGGTCGACAACCGGTCGGGCGACACCATGCGGTCGGAGAATTGCAGGAACGTCTGCTGGAAGACGCCCTGGCCGTGGTCGCGCCGGACGATCGCCGGATCGAAGGCGACGCCGGCGAGACCGGCCTCGATCGCGGCGCGCGACACGCCGGCGGCCTCCGCCTGTTTCTTGAAGCCGACGAGCCAAGCCTCGAAGCTCTGGCCCTTGCGGCAGGCGAGGTCGGCGGAAGCGGGCGTGGCGAGGCCGAGACCCAGCGCCGCGGCCGTCACGATCACCGCCACACGAAAGAGGCCCATCGTACATCACTCCGTCGAGGCCCCGGCACGGGTGGGGCCGAAGGGAAGAAGGCGCGTCGGCAGCCGCCGTCCGCATATCACGTCGGCGACGCGGCGCGTTGCACAGAATCGACGATCTTCGCGTCGCCCACAAGCGTGGGGCGACGGCTCTCACCGAGGGCTCGCGGTGGCTGGAACCGGCGGAAATCCGGGCAGGACGTACATCTTGGAATACTACCTTCGCCACGTGCCCCATGCTAACCAATGGCCGGACGCAATTCACGGAGCGGTGTCGTTCATGTTCGGTGGCAAGAAAATTCTGGCCGTCATTCCCGCGCGCGGGGGCTCCAAGGGCCTCAAGGGGAAGAACATTCGGGAGATCCACGGCAAGCCGATGATCCAGTGGACGATCGAAGCGGCGCTGGGGTCGCGGTACGTCGATCGCCTGATCCTGTCGACCGATTCGGCCGAGATCGCCGACGTCGCGCAGGCCGCCGGCTGCGAGGTCCCGTTCATGCGTCCGGACCGGTTGGCGCGCGATGATTCCACCACGCTCGACGTCATCTTCCACGCCATCGACACCGTCGGTGAAGGGTTCGACCACCTGTTGCTGCTGCAACCGACGTCGCCGCTCCGTTTCGCCGACGACATCGACCGGGCGATCGAGATCTGCATCGGCGGCGGGCACGTCGCGATCACCGCGGTCTCGATCCCTCCCAAGCCGGTCCACTACTTCGCCGACGTCGCGCCGGACGGCGGCATGACACTGCTGCCGAAACTGGCGGAGGGGACCGACCGCTATCTGGTCAACGGCTCTCTCTACCTCATCGGAATCGAGGCGCTGCGCCGGCACCGCAGCTTCCTGCCGGTCGGAACGACGGTTCACGTCATGCCCTACGCGCGATCCTGGGACATAGACACGCTGCTCGATTTCCGCCTCTGTGAAGCCGTGATGCAGGCCTATGAAAGGGGCGAGGGAGGCGCCCTCGAGGCGGAGCGTCATTGATTTTCGCCGGCCCCGATCTCGCCGCTTTTCGGACCGGTCGGGAAGAGGCCGAGGAACGATGTGCGACGATGAAGTGGTACGCGGGATGCGAGCCCTGTATCGTGAGATGAAGATCATCGTCGCGGTCGGATCGGTCGCGGTGTTCTCCGTGGCGCCGGCGCCGCGCGGACATGCGGCCGAACCGTTGGTCTGCGCCGCCGCCTGTACCGACGTCGGCGCGCCGGTCGCCGTTCCCGATCGATCCGTCGCCTTCTTCCCGTTGGAACGCGGCGTCGCCGGCCGGCTGCGTCGCGGGGCGGACAAGGGCCTGTTCCTCGACACCACCCGCGACGGCGAGACCTGGGAGACGCTGACCATCGTCGGCGCCGAAGCGGTACCGCTCTCCGCGGCGTCGGCGATCCGCCTGCGCGACGGCACCATCCTGCTCTTCAGTCTCGCCAAGCGCTGCGCCGAACGTTGCCGCAGGCCGGCGATCGACTACTTCTTCGATCTCGTCCTCACCCGCATCGCGCCCGACGGGCGGGTGGCGGGGCCCACCGAAGTGATCCGCGCCGGCTTCGTCGGCGACATCCGACGCGCCGTCGAACTGCCGAGCGGCCGCATCGTCCTGCCCTTCACCACCTGGCGCCCGGGCGCGGTGGCGGGCCCGCCGGCCGGGCCGACCGACGTGGTGATCGCCATCTCCGACGATCACGGCGCGAGTTTCCGCATCATCACGCCGGGTCTCGTCGCCCCGGTTCCCGAAACGCCGCGGGCGCCCGGTTTCGGCGCGGTCGAGCCGGCGATCGGCCTGATGCCGGACGGAACCCTGCTCATGCTGTTCCGCACCCAGACCGACGCGCTGTGGCGATCGACGTCGCGGGACGGCGAGGTGTGGACGGCGGCGGAGCCGAGTGGCTTCTTCTCTCCGAGCGCTCCGGCCTTCCTCGCCGAGACGCCGGAAGGCGGCCTGATCGTCACCTGGAACCAGACCCACCAGCCGTCCCGCCACGGCGACCGCATGGTCTACGGCGGACGCGACGTGTTGTCGGCCGCCCATCTGGCCCACGGCGGCACCGCATGGCGCGGCTTCCGGCCGGTCCTGACCGACGAGCGCTACGCCGAGGTGATCGACGGCGACCAGGGAACGGCCTATCCGCGGGTGGCGCCGCTCGCCGGCGGGCGGGTGCTGCTGGTCGCCGGACAGGGTGGCGGTCGCAAACGTCTGGTGTCCTTCGGCCTGCCGTGGCTCCTCTCCGGTTGCCAGAACGCACCTTCCGGTGCTTCCGAACCGCATTGGATCGGATTTTCGGAAACCGGCCCGGTCGTTCGTCACAAACGGGCACGCCTCAGGACCGTCTTCGACGGCGCGCCCGGCGCGCCGGCCGAATTCGTCGCCCACGGGAGCGGGGCCGCGGCAGGGTTGGTCGGCGTTCCCCGGCTCGAGGACGGGTTGGCCGAATGGCGCGTGGAGAGCCGCCTCCCCGACGGTGGTCCGGCGATCGAGGTCACGCTCCTCGACCGCTTCGTCAATCCCGACGACCCGGCCGTCGAACGCGCCACCCTCGCCCGCTTCCTCCTCGCCGGCGGCCGCAAGGCGGCCGATCTGCGGCTCACCTGGAGCACCGGTGAGCGCCTCGCCACCCTCTCGCTCGACGGCCGACGTGTGGGCTCCGCCGCGATCGGCGACCGTCACGTCGCCTTCATCCGATTGGGCTTCCACTCCGCCGGAGGGGCCGCGGAGGTGAGCGGATCGCCGGAAACGGTCGCCGCCGAGCCGCGCCCGATCGCCCGCGTCGACGGCCCTCGGGTCTGCGCCGCCACCCGACCGACTCGTCGATGAGGGAGATGTCGCTCCACAGCGAGGTTGCGGCGAACGCCGTCATGATCTCGACGAAGTCTACACCGATACCGACGACAACATCGCCACGGAACAATAATCGCCGCGACCCCGCAAGATCGACGAAGATGATATTGACAAGACGACGTCGATTAAATAAACGTCCACGATCCAACTTGGAGAGGCTGAAGACATGGCTCTGTTCAACGAACTGAAGAAAGAGTATGCGTCGACCTACGGCAGCCGCAGTATCCGGCTGGCCAACACCGAGTTCACCAAGAACTTCAACTCGGGGCAGTACGAAGCGGCGATCGAGTCGGTGCGTAAGATGATGCGCTCGATCATGTCGGCCGAACTGGCCAACAAGGCCTACCGTGGCATTCGCCTGCTCGCCGACAAGATCGACAAGCCCCAGGTCGTCGAACTCTATCTCGACTTCATCGACGCCTACGCCGACACGACCTCCTATTCGAATACGGTGGCGAGCCTGCTGATCTCGGCGGAGGGCCTCGAGGCGGCCGAGTCCTACTTCGCCCGCAAGTATCCGGAACCGCGCACCGCCAGCGACCAGGAGAAGCTCGCGGCGATCGAGACGCTCTTCGTCTCGTCGCTCAAGAGCCGGGTGGAAAAGCGCGCCGCCGCCGCGGCCCGCTGATCATCCGACCGCGGGCATCCGAGCAATGCCCCTTGGGGGAGGGCCATGGTTTCACTCGCCGGCGTTCTGAAATCGACCTCCCCGATCTTCACCGAGACGAACGGCATGGTCGGAGAAAGCTACGGCCTCTCCGACTACTCGCCGTCCGATCTCGTCTACTTCTTCGGCGTGACCATTCCGGAGGGCGGAGCGTCGCGCATCATCGACACCTTCGGAGTCAACGCACGGACGATCTTCGCGTTCGGTCATTCCAAGGTCTACGAAGACCTCTCCGCCGAACTGAGACCGATCATCGACGAACACGGGGTCACCTGCGAGATCCTCGCCTCCGTCGACCTCGACACGGACAACGAGCTCTTCGCCCGCGCCGAGGATTTCATCGAAGGATTCTCGGCGGCGGCGGCCGTCGATCTTCCTCTCGATCCCACCGATCCTCTGGCGCGCTTCTCGGGGGAGATCGGGGTCGGCATGACCGACTACGTCGCCGCGGCGATCCGTTTCACCGACGAATTCACGATGAAGGTCGCCGGGCGCGGCAAGATCTTCGTCTACTGCTCCTCCAGCATCGCCCACTACTATCTCTTCGACGAGATCTACCGCCTCAACCGTTGGGCCCGCATCGTCGTGCCGTCGCTGTTCGCGCCGCAGCGGGCCGGATCGCGCCGGATCATCGACACGTTGAACGGCGAAGCCGACCTGCGGGTCGACCGCACAATCCTCCCCCTGTCCGGCGACTTCCGCCGGGAGATCCTCGACAACGCGGTGGAACGCGACGTCTTCTACGTCACCAACCTCGGCGACAAGCAATACGCTCTGACGGTCATGGCGCTGCTGCGGCGGCTGGGAGACCGGCGGATGCACGTCTTCTCGATCAAGCCGCCGGGTGAGACCTTCGAGCAGTTCGCCGCCGCCGGACGCCACGAGGTCGCCGACTGGGCCTGCAGCACCCTCAGGCGCGCGACGTCGACCCTGCAGGCGAGCGGCGACCTCGACCTCTACCTCGACGCCCACGAGCGCGTCCTCGACTCCTGGCGCCGTTCGAAGAAGGGGCGGATCAACGGCCGCGACCTCTTCGTCGCCGCCACCTATGCCCAGCGGCTGGCGTTGGTGGCCTCCACCGCGGTCGAACTGGTCGATCTGCTGCGCACGACCTTCGCCCGAGCCCGTCCGGGGCGGGTCGCCGTCAGTTCGGGCCGCAGCATGGAGGCGCGCCTCTCGGTGGCGATCGCGGAGGAATTCGGCATCGGCACCCTCGACGTGCAGGCCGGCGCCACCTCGAAGTCGCGTCGCTTCCGCCGGCCCACGGCACAACGCTGCACCTGCATCGACCGGGCGCACTGGAACATCTACCATGATCACTTCGGAATGCCGGCCGAGCGCATCGAAGTGTGCGGCTCGCCGCGCATCGACCTGTTGCTCGAGCCGATCCGGCGGCTGGATCCGGCGGAGGCGCGTCGGCGCTGGTTCTCAGGCTTCAGCGACAGGCCGATCCTCTTCGTCGCCACCCAGCCGATCGAATTCGATCGGATCATGCGCATCGCCGAGGTCGCCATGTCGGCGGCCGATGTCGGTTGGGGCGTGGTGATCAAGCCGCATCCCAACGAGCCGGAACGCCACATCACCGCCTATCGGGACATGGCGGCGCGGCGCGGTCACGGCGACGACGTGCTGGTCGATCGGTCGATCGACGTCTACGAGGGGGTGCGCGGCGCCGACGTGGTCGCCGCCTATTTCAGCACCGTGGCGCAGGAAGCCTTCGCGCTGCGCAAGCCGGTGCTGGTCATCGACCCGTTCCCCGCCCCGCCGGAACTCGACTTCGTCGCCATGGGCATCGCCCGCCGGGTGGCGTCGCCGGAGGAACTGCGCGGCGTCCTCGAGAGTGCCCGCGGCGAGAGCCCGGCTTCGTCCGACCCCTTCCTCTCGGTGCTTCAGGACGGGCTCGCCGCCGATCGCGTCCGCCGCCTGCTCTGCGACTGACCGCGGCCACGGGGTCCGTATAAGTAGCAATTCCATATTGTTTCCATCGTTCGGGAATAAAATAATGGTCATCGAGATCCGAACGGTCTCTCGGAACGGATCCGGCGGCGACACGGTCGCACGACACGACAATCCGAATCTCCGACGGTGCGACCGCCGTCATCGGGACACCCTTCGATAAAGCGACCGTTCCGACCGCGCCCCGCCCCGCGGGCGAGCGCGGTGCGTGGAGTCGGGATGTCATGGCCACCTTCCTTGCGACGACCGCCACCAACACGTTCACCGGCGCGGGATCGGACGACGACACCTTCATCGTCACCGCGACCAACCAGATCCAGGCGACCGACCTCTTCGACGGCGCCGACGGCACCGACGACATCCACATCGGCGATTCCGGCACGCCGTCGCCCACCGTGTCGCTCACCGCGGCTGGGACCGGGGCGGGCGTCGGCTTCCGCAACATCGAGAGTCTGACCTTCGAGGGCGCCGGCTCGGTGACCATCAACGGGTCGCAATTCGGGGCCGGCCTGATCTCGACGTCGCTGAGCGTCACCGGCACGACCGGCGCACAGACCGTCGCGATCACCAACGCCTCGAACTTCTCGGCGGCCGACTGGACCTTCTCCGGATGGGAGGTGGGGACCGACCGGGTGACCATCGACGGCACCACCAGTGCCGACACCATCGTCGGCTCGTCGCAGAACGACGTCATCCTGCCCAATGCGGGCGCGGATACGGTCGTCGCCGGCGCCGGGGACGACACGATCGTCATTTCGTCGAGCTCTCAGCTCACCACCGGCGAGTCGATCGACGGCGGCGAGGGTACCGACACGTTGAGCCTGACCGGCGGCAGTCAGGTCTACAACCTCCAGAACGGCACGATCACCGGGGTCGAGACCATCGCCGGCGCCACCGGGAGCATCCAGTGGGTCCGCCTGTCGCCATCGCAGATCACCACCTTCTCGTCGATCGACCTCGGCGGTGACGGCGACACGGTCGAGATGGTTCTGCCGGGCGGCTACGCCGAGGTCGGTGCCGGCGCCTTGCCGATCACCACCGGCGTCACCACCCGCCTGCTCAACGGCTCGAGCGGCGCCGACACGATTCGGCTGAGCGGCGAGCAGCTCGACTACTTCACCGAGATCAATCTCGGTGCCGGCACAGACACCATCGAACTGACCTCGACCTCGACCGGGCTCAACGGCCTCGCCGACGCCAAGATCCTCGCGACCACGGTGATCTCGGCGGCACCTGCCACCGCCGACGTGACCATCGACCTCTCCCACCAGACCGAAGGCTTCTCGATCGTCGGCGGTTCCGGTGACGACACGCTGACCGGCACCTCGGCTTACGACACCATCACCGGCGGCGGCGGCGCCGACACCATCTCCGCCGGCAACGGCGTCGATCGGATCGTCGGGTACGAGGGCGACGACCACGTCGACGGCGGCGCGAGCTACGACACGCTGGTGATCCTGACCACCCAGGCCGATCTGGCGACCGCGGCCGATGACCGCATCGTCAACGTCGAGGCGGTCTCGGCTTCGACCGCGAGCGCGGGGGTGGCGATCGATCTCTCCGGCCAGACAGAGAACCTCACCATCACCGGCAGCAACTTCGCCGACACGATCATCGGCGGCACCGGCGTCGACTATTTCGATCTCGGCGGCGGCGACGACGTCCTGATCGGTTATGAAGCCGGCGAAGTGGTGATCGGCAACCCGCAGTCCACCCCCAGCTTCGACACGATCCGCATCGACGCGACCTCGCCGGGGCTCAACGCCTCCGACTATTATGACCTCATCTACATCGAGGCGGTCGACGCCTCTCCCGCCGCCGAGGGCGTGACCATCTCGTTGACCGGTCACAACACCGGGTTCCAGATCACCGGTTCGGCCTTCGCCGATCAGATCACCGGCGGCTACGGCGGCTCCGACGTCATCGTCGGCTTCGTCGGCGCCGACACGGTGATCGGTAACGGCGGCAACGATTCGATCGTCCTCTCCGAGACTTCGGCCGACTTGAACGCGGCGGCGAACGCCCGCATCCAGGGTATTCTCACGGTGACGGCGGCCTCCGCCGCGGCGGGCGTCACCATCGACCTCACCGATCAGAGCGAGGGCTTCTCGATCATCGGGTCGGCCCACGACGACACCATCGCCGGCGGCTCGGGGGCGGACGTCATCAGCGGCGGCGCCGGCGACGATCGGCTCGACGGCGGAGCCGGCACCGACACCTGCACCGGCGGGCTCGGCGACGACACCTTCGTCGTCGGCAGCACCGCCGACAAGGTGGTGGAACAGGCGGAAGAGGGCACCGACACGGTCTTCGCCGCGGCCAACTACACGCTCGCCGCCGGGTCCTCGATCGAATTCCTGAGGGCGAACGCGGGAGCGACCGGGCTGAGCCTCACCGGCAACGAGCTCGGCAACGCCATCATCGGCGACACCGGCAACGACACGCTCACCGGCGGGGCGGGAGACGATGTCCTCACCGGTGACCTCGGCGACGACACGCTCGCCGGCGGCGACGGCATCGACACCGCCGACTATTCCGGCGCGACGAGCGGTGTCACGGTCGACCTCGGCTCGGCCACGCCGCAGACGACCGGCGGCGCCGGGACCGACACCTTGACCGGCATCGAGAACCTCGTCGGTTCCGATCACGCCGACCAACTGACCGGTGACGTCGCCACCGTCAACACGCTCGCCGGCGGGCTCGGCGACGACGTCTACACGATCCTCGAGGCGACCGACGTCGTCGTCGAAGCGACGGGCGCGGGCACCGATCGGGTCGACGCGCATGTCGACTTCACGCTGGCCGCCGACGTCGAGGTCGAGCAACTGATCGGCCGGGTCGATACCGGCATGGTCCTCGGCGGCAACGACATCGCCAACCTCATCGAAGGCGCAGCGGGAAACGACACTCTCGCCGGCAACGGCGGCGGCGACACGCTCACCGGCCTCGGCGGCAACGACACGCTCACCGGCGGGACCGGCGACGATGTCCTCGCCGGTGGGCTCGGCGACGACGTGATCACCGGCGGCGACGGCACCGACACCGCCGACTATTCGGACGCGAGCGCCGGCGTCACCGTCGACCTGCGGCGGGTCGTCGCCCAGAACACCACCTCGGACGGCACCGACACGCTGACCGGCATCGAGAACACCGTCGGCTCCGACTTCGACGACAAGTTCACCTCGGATCTGGTGACGACCAACATCATGGCAGGCGGGCTCGGCAACGACCGCTACTACGTCTACGAGACTCGCGATCAGGTGGTCGAGGCGAGCGGCGGCGGCACCGCCGACCGGATCGAGGCCTATGCGAACATCGTCCTCGACGCCGCTGCCGAGGTCGAGACCGTCATCGGCCACGTCAACGCCGGCATCTCGATCGTCGGCTCCGACACGGCGAACCGCCTCGACGGCGGCCCCGGCGCCGACACGCTCGACGGCCGGGGCGGCGCCGACACGCTCAACGGTGGCGACGGCGACGACACGATCTCCGGCGGCGACGGCAACGACGTGCTCGCCGGCGGCGACGGCACCGACACCGCCGACTACACCGACGCCGGCCTCGGCGTCAGCGTCGATCTGAGGCGGACGACGACGCAGAACACCATCGGTTCGGGCACCGACAGGCTCTCGGGCATCGAGAATCTGATCGGCTCGGGCTTCGACGACCGCTTCTACGGCGACACGACGACCGCCAACGTCCTCGCCGGCGGGCTCGGCAACGACCGCTACTACATCTACGATTCGAACGACACGGTGATCGAGGCTGCGGGCGCGGGCACCGGCGACCGGGTCGACGCCTATGCGAGCTTCTCCCTCGCCCCGACCTCGGAGGTCGAGATCGTCCTCGGCCACTTCGCCGGCGGCATGACCCTCGTCGGTTCCGACACGGCGAACCGCATCGACGGCGACGCCGGCGACGACACGCTGGTCGGCAACGGCGGCGGCGACGCGCTCAACGGCCTCGGCGGCGACGACACCCTGGTCGGCGGCGCCGGCGACGACGTGCTCAGCGGCGGCGACGGGTTCGATCTGGCGATCTACCAGTCGGCCGCGGCGGGCGTCACCGTCAACCTCGCCCTCACCGGAGGCCAGAACACCGTCGCCGAAGGTCGCGATCGGCTGGTCTCGATCGAGGGCGTCGTCGGCAGCGGCTTCGCCGACGTGCTGAACGGCAACACCGCCGCCAATCTCCTCGTCGGCGACGCCGGCGACG
>JAOTSD010000157.1 GCA_030247555.1 Siculibacillus sp.
GTGGGGGCAGGCGTCATCGTGACGGTAGTCGGCGGGGTGGGGGGCGGGGTCGTGATCGCGTTGGGGGACGGGGCGACACCGGTGTCCCCCGTGGCGGTCGCAGCCGTCGAGGCGACCGTCGCGACGGTGGCGGCGACGGAAGGAGCCGCGCCGGCGTCGGCGGTGGGGGCGTCGACGCCGGTGGCGGGATCGGAGGTGTGCGACCCGGTCTGCGGCGCGGCGCCGAGCGACGCCGGCGAGGCCGGGGTGGTGAGGAAGGTCACGACCGGGCCGGCCACCGGTGCGATCGTGGCGAGGACCTCCGCGAGATCGACGACGATGTCGTCGGCCGTGTCCTCGGTGGTCGCGCCGTCACCCGCCGACGCCCCGTCGGTCTCGCCGTTGGCGACGTTCGGGGCGAAGGCCGTGTCCGTCCGTGGCGCGATCGCGCCGGCCTCTTCCGTCACCGTCGCGGCCGGGGCGACCGCCGTTCCATCGGGACCACCGGCCGTCGAGGCGCGGCGCGCGGCCGCGGATGCGGCGATGCTCGATACGGCCGGCACCGCAGCGGGGCGCGCGGCATCGGACGAACCGGCGGTCGCGCCGATCAGGGCGGCGAAGAGACCGGTGGCGGTACGGGTGTTCGTTCCGGCTGACGACGCGACGAGCCCCGAGGAACCTCCTCCGGCGCTGGTCACGATGGCGGCGAACGGATCGACGCTGGGCAAACTCTTCCTCCTGAACCACGACGAACGTGTTCCTCGGTGAAAGTGTCGCAAGGAGCGGGCCAGAGGCGGCGCCACGCCGTTCTTCGGCGCGCAAGCCCCGCCCGAGCGCAGATTTCCTGCGAGACGGCGCTTCCACACCCTCGATCTCGGTCGCGCGCGCCCCATATGACGCCTCGGCACGGGCCCGAGACCCGGCAGCCTCTGCCGAGTGGGGCAGGCTCTGCCGATCGCGGGTTCCGTGCCGTGCCTCGCTCGGGTATAGTCGGCTCACGCCGTGAACCCGGCGTTCGCACCCGTTCGCCGTATCGATGGTTCGTCGCCGAGGTTCCTCGCACCCATGCCGAACTCCCTCGACCTCCCCGGTCGTCCCGAGGACACGCGTGTCGTCGTCGCGATGTCGGGCGGCGTGGATTCCTCCGTCGTCGCCGCGCTGTTGAAGCGCGAGGGCTACGACGTGGTCGGCGTGACGCTGCAACTCTACGACCACGGCGAAGCGACCCATCGCAAGGGCGCCTGTTGCGCCGGCCGCGACATCCTCGACGCCCGCCGCGTCGCCGAGACCATCGGCATCCCGCACTACGTCCTCGACTACGAGGACCGCTTCCAGGAAGCGGTGATCGATCGCTTCGCCGAGAGCTATCTCGCCGGTGAGACCCCGGTTCCCTGCGTCGCCTGCAACCAGACGGTCAAGTTCCACGACCTGCTCGACACCGCCCGCTCGCTCGGCGCCGCGGCGCTGGCGACCGGCCACTACGTCGACACCCGGCTGCTCGCCTCGGGCCATCGCGGGCTCTTCCGTCCGGCCGACCTCGATCGCGACCAGAGCTACTTCCTCTTCGCCACCACCCAGGACCAGCTCGATTTCCTGCGTTTCCCGCTCGGTCACCTGCCGAAGAGCGAGACCCGCGAGATCGCCCGCTCGCTCGGCCTTCCCGTCGCCGACAAGCACGACAGCCAGGACATCTGCTTCGTCCCCTCCGGTCGCTACGCCGAGGTGATCGAGCGGCTGAAGCCCGACGCGGTCGAGCCCGGCGAGATCGTCCACGTCGACGGCCGCGTGCTCGGTACCCACGAGGGCATCATCCGCTTCACCGTCGGCCAGCGCCGCGGCATCGGCGTGTCGATCGGCGAACCACTCTACGTCGTCCATCTCGACGCCGACGGGCGCCGGGTGATCGTCGGCCCCCGCGAAGCGTTGATGACACGCAGGCTTCATCTGCGTGAGGTCAACTGGCTCGGCGATGGGCCGCTCGACGCGATTCCGGCCGAAGGGCTGGAGATCTGGGCCAAGGTGCGCTCGACCCGGGCGCCCCAGCCGGCGCTGCTGTTCCACGACGCCGATGGCGTGACGGTGGACCTGATCGAGGGCGAGCACGGTGTCGCCCCGGGTCAGGCGGCGGTGTTCTACGATGCCGGCGAAGGCGCGGCACGGGTGCTGGGAGGCGGCACCATCGCGAAGGTCGACCGCGGCGTCTCTGGCGAGACGGCGGACGGCGAGGAGGGACACGGCGCGATCGTCGCCGCGGAGTGAGAGGTCGGAAGGCGGATGTTCGAGAACAATTCCGACGGTCGGGGGACCGCCGTCCACCCGGTGC
>JAOTSD010000067.1 GCA_030247555.1 Siculibacillus sp.
GTCGCCGGCCCGGCCCGCGTCTAGGGCGAGGGCATCGCCTCCTTCTACGGCCGTGAACACCACGGCGGCCCGACCGCCTCCGGCGAGCGGTTCAACATGAACGCCATGACCGCCGCCCACCGGACCGCCCCCCTCGGCTCGCGCCTGAAGGTCACCAACCTCAGGAACGGCAAATCGGTGGTGGTGCGCATCAACGACCGCGGCCCCTTCATCAAGGGCCGCATCATCGACCTGTCGCGCGGCG
Source organism: Siculibacillus sp. (assembly GCA_030247555.1). Classification (GTDB taxonomy): domain Bacteria; phylum Pseudomonadota; class Alphaproteobacteria; order Rhizobiales; family Ancalomicrobiaceae; genus CALBKH01. The sequence goes on from JAOTSD010000067.1 coordinate 245, forward strand.
CCGCCGAAGTCCTCGGCTTCACCGCCGCCGGCCTCACTCGGGTCACCGTGGAGACCGCCGATGCCGGCACGCCCGCCGGGCCTTTGAAAGTCGCCGCGCTCGAACCGGAGACGACCGGCGGCCTCGCCGCTTCCGCCGAGACCGCGCGATCCGAGACCGGCGCCCGCCCGGTGCTCAGCGACGCCGAACGCACCATGATCGATCGAACCGCCTCGACCGACCGCTGACCCCGGTCGACCGAGACGGACGCAGACGGCCCCGCTCGCGAGAGCGGGGTCGTTTCTTTCTTGCGTGCCCTCAATCCTCCCGCGGGATGATCCGCGGCTTGCCCTCGTCGTCGACGGCGACGAAGGTGAAGGTGGCGTCGGTGACCTTCTCGCGGGTCACGGTGCGGAAGCGCTGCGCCCAGGCCTCGATGTGGATCTTCATCGAGGTGCGCCCGATGCTCTCCACGTCGGTGTGGACGCAGAGCACGTCGCCGACCTTGACCGGCCGGATGAAGGTCAGCGTGTCGACCTTGATCGTCACCACGCGGCCGCGCGCCCGCTCCACGCCGCGGATGCCGCCGGCCGCGTCCATCTGCGACAGCACCCAGCCGCCGAAGATGTCGCCGTTGGCGTTGGTGTCCGCCGGCATGGCGATGACGCGGACGGTGAGATCGCCGCGGGGCTGGTCGGTGGCGGGAGGCGTGTCCGTCATCTGATCCTCGTCGTGATCGCTGTCGCACGAAGGCTAGAGCATGTTCCGCCCCGACTGAACCGCACGATCGAAAAGATTCCGCCCCCATCCGCCCGCGCACCCGCCGTCCGGCGCCGCACCGACCACGCCCCCCGACGCGCCGGTGCCCCGCATCACGGCCCGTGTGTGCGCGGATAGGCGTTGACCTCCGCCGGCTTCCATCCGTCGAGCGCCCCCTCGCGTGGCCGGAAGACTTCGACCAGCAGTGGATGACATCGGACCATGTCGGAGGAATGCGTCGCGCCGCAGTCGCCGCCCGGGCAGGCCGAGAGCACCCCGAGGAGGTCGATCTCGGCGAACAGCTCGAGAAAGTCGCCGGGGCGCACCGGGCTCGCCTTCATGAAGTAGCGGTGGGTGTCGCGGGTGAAGCCGGTGCACATGAAGACGTTGAGCACGTCGTGGACGAGCGGTTCGGCCGCGGCGAGCGGCAGGCCGGTCGCCGCGGCCAGCCCCCGCGTCAGGTTCGAATGGCAGCAGTGGTGGTAGTCGACGCCGTTGAGCAGCCGGTTGGTGTAGGGGTCGCAGCGCGTGCCGATGACGTCGTGGACCCCCGCCCCGTCGGCATCGAAACCATACCAGCCGAGCGTGTCGGCGATGATCGTCGCCATGGGGCGCAGGTACGGCAGGTTCGACCACAGCCGATCGCCGACCCCGACGTGGGTGGCGGCGAGCGCCCGCGTCTTGCCCGAGAAGAAGCGCTCGTTCGGATCGTCAGCGTTGAAGAGATTCAGGTCACCGACCTGCGGCCCCTCGATCGAGACGATGCGGAAGACGTGCCCCGCCGGCACCCGGAACGAGGCGGCGTCGCGGGGCGGCACGATCACCTCGTCGATCTTCTCCATCCCCTCGCGCACCCGCTCGTGGAAGGCGGCGTCGTAGGGCGGCAGGTGCTCGACCTCGTAGGTGACGACAACCGGCGCGGCGCGCCGGGCTTCGGCATCGGCGGGCGGCGGGACGAGGGGCTTCGGCATGGGGGATCTCCGACTGAGGTGACCCGAGTTGACCCGACCGGCGCTCCGCCGACAAGCGCGCCGACGCGGGCCCGTTGCGCCGTGGCCGTGCATCCGGCTTGCGCCGCCTCCGCGCGCGGCTAAGGTGCCACCTCCGAGGAGGGTCGGAACCGGCATGTCGAAGAACTCGTCTCGCGATTGGCTCGCCGTCGAACTGCGCGGCTTCGCCGCCGCGCTGCCGAAGGGCGCCCTGGTGCTCGACGCCGGGGCGGGCGACCAGCGCAACGCCCCGATCTTCGCCGACCAGACCTACGAATCGGCCGATTTCGAGAAAGTCGACAAGGTCTACCGCCCACCCACCTACAGCTGCGACCTCGTCGCCGTTCCGGTGGAAGACGGCCGCTTCGACGCGATCGTCATGACCCAGGTGCTCGAACACGCCCCCGACCCGGCCGCCATGCTCACCGAGATGAGGCGCATCCTGAAGCCCGGCGGCCGCATTCTCCTCACCGCGCCGCTGTGGTTCGAGGAACACGAGAAGCCCTACGACTTCTATCGCTACACCCGCTTCGGCCTCGCCCATCTGCTGACCGGGAGCGGGTTCGCCGTCGAGGACGTGCGCTCGCTCGAGGGCTACATGGGCACGGTGGCGCATCAACTGCGGCTGATGTGGAAGAACCTGCCCTGGCGCCCCTCTGCCTACGGCGGCGGCATCCTCGGTCTCGTCTTCGCGATCGTCTTCCAATTCGTCCGGATCTGGCTCTATCCGATCCGCCGGCTGGCCAACGCCGCCGACCGCCGCCATCGCCACCGCGCCACCGACCTGCCGATCAACTATCTGGCGATCGCCCACCGCGCCGCCTGAGGCGCCCGCCGTCGCGCGCCCCGGGACTCGGGGCGCGGACCGCCCGCCGACCGCACGCGCGTCCCCCTCAATCGAACAACCGCGCCCCGCGTTCGGCGATGATCCGCTTGGCCTTGTCGAAGGCCATCTCGATCGCCGTGTCGCGGTCGGTGAAACGGTCGGCGCGGACGAAGCGGTGTTCCTTCACCACCCCGTCGACCTCGCGGAAGATCACCCCGCAGAGCTGCCACTGCCCGCCCTCCTGGAAGGGCGTGGCGCGGACGCCGTAGCCGTCGATCTCGGCGGTCGGTTCGGGCAGAGCGGCCGCGGGGGCACCGCCGCCGAAGAGTCGTTTCAGGAAAGACATGCGCGGATCCTCGCGTGTGGGGTCGAACCGATGGGCGCCGGTCGCGCCGAACGCCGTCGCCCGACGCGCGCCGTCCGAACCCGGCACGCGGCGGCGGCGGCCATGGTTTCGCCGGGCCCGAGGCTCGACGAGAGGTTGTCAGTCCCGGCGGGCTCGGACATACTCGCCGCGACAGGGAGAGGGAAGCGCCATGGGCCAGCCGGCCGCCCGCGTCACCGACATGCACACCTGCCCGATGGTGACCCCGGGCACCCCGCCGATCCCGCACGTCGGCGGCCCGATCATTCCGCCCTGTTCGCCCAACGTCTTCACCTGCACGATGCCGCAGGCCCGCGTCACCGACAAGTGCACCTGCGTCGGCCCGATCGACATGATCGTCAAGGGCTCGGCGACGGTCCTCGTCAACGGCCTCCCGGCGGCGCGGATCGGCGACAACACCACCCACGGCGGCGTGATCGTGACCGGATGTCCGACGGTGCTGATCGGGGACATGGGGGGCGGTGGGGGCGGGGGCGGAGGTGGGGGTGGTGGAGGAATGACCTCCGCGGCGTTCTCGAACATCGCGTCCGATGCGAACCAACCGGGCGGCAGCGGTCCATCCGGCGGAAGCTCATCAGGTTCGCAGACGACCACCCATTCCTCTGGAATCGAAATCACCGGTGACGCCACGTTCGTCAAGAAGACCTCCGCCGCCCTCGACAATCTAAGCAACACCAAGACCGGAAAATCGATCCTCGCATCCATCAAGTCGACGGGAAAGAAGGTCACCATCATCGAAACGAAGGATCAGAATGGCTATGCCAAACCGGCCTCCGCAGACGCGAATTTACTGCCATCCGGACTGCCGGGTCCAGGATCGGACACCACCGTTTCGTTCAACCCGGATTTCAAACCCGGCGGACTGCCGTGTGAGATCGTTCTCGGCCATGAATTGATCCATGCGGAGCACAATGCGACTGGGACGCGGGAGACGACGATCGACGGAGCGTCGAAAACCAAGAAAGAAGAGTTGAAGACCGTCGGCCTCCCCCCCTTCCCTGAAAATGGCAATACGGAAAACGATCTCCGAAAAGACTTCAAAATAAAGAATAGAACGAAATATTGAAGGATGAAAGCCTCATGCCCCTATTGAACTTCAAATTAGACACCCCGTCGGAGAGATCTCAGAGGCTAACCGGAACGATCAAGAATGATGAAAATCATTCGATTCTGATCACGTATCCACTCACCAATGGGGAGACGTCCGATGAAGGGCGCTTTTACGTCTACTTACGTGCCGGCGAACTGTGCATCGGCAGCATTGCTTGGCCAATACCAGACATGGTCGACGTCTATGCGCCCGAGACACCGCTACTGACGAGAGTGGAAGCCGGCGAAGCGTTCACTATCTCAGCGACGATTCCGACCATAGGGTATCTCTCATATCCGTATATGAGCGTCGATGATGCGGGCGGCGTATTGGCCGATGCCAAACGCTTCGAAAGTGCGGTATTCGAACTCGGAATCATAGATAATTCGCGCTCAGCGAAGTCTCTCGACGTCACGCCGACGAAACAACGCCATTTCCAAGGGTCCTATGGCTTGATATTCCACAATCAGTTCATTGTCAGAACACCGGTCAGACTAACCACACCGCTCGAAATAAAGTCGCAATGACTACCCGTTCGCCGGGATGGCGCCGCTTACGGCAGCCTTGTCCTATCGCCCCTCCGGCTTGATCCCACCAAGCCTGCGGCATTTGGCGTAAGGCTGCGGTCGACTATGTGGCAAACTCAATTGTCGAGGAAGCTCCTGAGCTTCCGGCTCCGCGACGGGTGCTTCAGCTTCCTCAGCGCCTTCGCCTCGATCTGGCGGATGCGTTCGCGGGTGACCGAGAACTGCTGGCCGACCTCTTCGAGCGTGTGGTCGGTGTTCATGCCGATGCCGAAGCGCATGCGCAGGACGCGTTCCTCGCGCGGCGTCAGCGACGCCAGCACGCGCGTCGTCGTCTCGCGCAGGTTCGACTGGATCGCCGCGTCGATCGGCAGGATGGCGTTCTTGTCCTCGATGAAGTCCCCGAGATGCGAATCCTCCTCGTCGCCGATCGGCGTCTCGAGGCTGATCGGCTCCTTGGCGATCTTGAGGACCTTGCGCACCTTCTCCAGCGGCATGGCGAGCTTCTCGGCCAATTCCTCCGGCGTCGGCTCGCGGCCGATCTCGTGCAGCATCTGGCGCGAGGTGCGGACGATCTTGTTGATCGTCTCGATCATGTGGACCGGGATGCGGATGGTGCGCGCCTGATCGGCGATCGAGCGGGTGATCGCCTGCCGGATCCACCAGGTCGCGTAGGTCGAGAATTTGTAGCCGCGGCGGTACTCGAACTTGTCGACGGCCTTCATCAGGCCGATGTTGCCCTCCTGGATCAGGTCGAGGAACTGCAGGCCGCGGTTGGTGTATTTCTTGGCGATCGAGATGACGAGACGCAGGTTCGCCTCGACCATCTCCTTCTTGGCCTGCCGGGCTTCGCGCTCGCCCTTCTGCACCATGTGGACGATGCGACGGAACTCGATGGTCTCGAGCCCGGTCTCCGAAGCGAGATTCTGGATCGCGCCGCGGAACTCCTTGATCGTGTCGCCTTCGTTCTTGACGAAATCCCGCCAGCCGCGGGTGCCGAGATTGGCGACGCGGCGCAGCCAGTGCGGATCGAGTTCGGTGCCCTGATAGTTCTTGAGAAAGTCGTCGCGGCCGACGCCGTAGCTCTCTGCGAGGCGCAGCAGCCGCCCCTCGAAGCCCATCAGCTTCTTGTTGATGTCGTAGAGCTGTTCGACCAGACTGTCGATGCGCGCCTGATTGAGCGACAGGCTCTTCACCTCGTTGATGAGGTCTTCCTTGAGCTTCTTGTAGCGGCGCTCCTGGGAGGGCGACAGAGTCTCGTTCTTGAGACGGCCCTCGACCAGTTGTTCCTGCAGACGGTGAAGCTTCTTGTAGTCGTCGGCGATGCGGTCGAAGGTCTCGAGCACCTTGGGCTTGAGCTCGGCCTCCATGGCGGAGAGCGAGACGTTGCCCTCCATGTCGTCGCCGTCCTCGTCGCCGGCCTCCGCTTCCGCCTCGGCGGCCTCCTCCGACTCTTCCGCCGCGACCTCGTCGACCGGCACCATCGGCGGGCCGCCGGCCTTGCCGTCCGGACCGGCGTAGGTCGCCTCGAGGTCGATGATGTCGCGCAGCAGGATCTTGCCGTCGTTGAGTTCGTCGCGCCAGATGATGATCGCCTGCAGCGTCAGCGGGCTCTCGCAGAGCCCGGCGATCATCGCCTCGCGGCCGGCCTCGATGCGCTTGGCGATGGCGATCTCGCCCTCGCGCGACAGGAGCTCGACCGAGCCCATCTCGCGCAGGTACATGCGCACCGGATCGTCGGTGCGGTCGGCCGGCTCGCGCGCCGCGGTGGTGCGGGCGGGAAGCGCTGTGGGCGCCTCGGCGAGGTCGGTGGACTCCGCCTCCTCCTCCTCGCCCTTGTTCTCGTCGTCCTCGCCGGCTTCCTCGGTCTCGACGACGTTGATGCCCATCTCGTTGAGCATGGCGAGGATGTCCTCGATCTGCTCGGAGGCGACCTGCTCGGAGGGCAGCACGTCGTTGAGCTCGTCGTAGGTGACGAAGCCGCGCTTCTTGGCGAGCTTGATCATCCGCTTGACGGCGGCATCGGAGAGGTCGAGGAGCGGCCCGTCCGGGGTCTCCGGCGCCTGCACCTCGGTCTCTTCCTGCTCGCCTGCCTTCGTCGCCATGGATGGTCTCCCGGAAGAAATCGATGCCGTGGCGACCGGTCTCCGCCACCTCGTCGCCCGGCCGGCGCACCAAGGGGTGACCAGAGCCGTCGAGGGCGCGCACCCCCGAGGTCGCACGGCCGAAAGGTTGATTTACGGCGCTTGTCCTAAGCTCCGATTAACTGTCGTCGCACCGATGCGCATCATTCGCATCGCTCGAGTTCGCCGCCGCAGAGCGGGCTTCGGACGATCCACTTCCCGGAAGTCGTCGTCTCGATCGCGCGAGATGAGCTGCGCCGATGCGTGCGACGGTCCGGAGGAGGGTTATTTAACGAGCGAATCGGATTGCGCAAGGGTGATTCGTCGCACGATTCGCGACGCCGCGCGAATCGATCCTGCGTACCTTCCGTCAAGCCGACCCGTCGCCGCGGCCGAGATCCGATCGTGACCCGGCCCTGTGGAGGGGCTTCCGCCCGACCGCGGCCCGGCCTCGTTCCCCTGCACCGGCGCGCCCCCCTTCGGTCGCCGCACCTTCAGCGCCACTCGTCTCGGCGCGACTCCGGACCGGACGGGACGGCCCTCTTCGGGGGCGAATGGTGCGCTCGGACCTCCGTCCGCGGGTGATCGCGAGGAACCTCCGTCGAATTGCGCGATGTTCGCGGAATTTCACCCCACCGAAAGTGTGTCCGATTTGCTGCACCCCCCGGAAAATTCGACCGAGGTCTCGCGTTCGAGCCCGACGAGAGGATCCGCGAATCCCCCCGACGCAACCGGCCGATGTTCGAAGGCCGGCGGCAACCCTCTCGACTCCAAGGGCTTTTCCGCTTCCCTCTCCTCCCCCGCTTCGCGCGCGATCTCGCGCGCGCTAAAAGCGAGTGTCGGCGGCGGAGATTCGTGACTTTCCACGATGTTGCGAATCCGGCCACCACCCGTATAGGGTTCGGCGGGATATGGGGTCGCGGCACTGCCGCCGAGGGGTATTGGTATGTCAGGTTTCGGCTCGAATCGTTCTTCTTCGGGCATGCGTGCGTTGCGCGCCTCCCTCTTCGCTTCGGTTTGCTTCGCCGTTTCGGCGGGCTCCTCTCTGGCCCAACAGGTCGACATCGGTCCGCTCGGCGGCATCGGCACCGCGACCGGACCGGCGAGTTGGCAGACCAAGTCGTCGGATTACGGCGCCGTCGACGGGGCCGACCTCAACAACGCGGCCGGCGTCGCCGTGTTCGGGCCCGGCGGTTTCGCCACCGACTTCACCAGCGCCACCGGCGGCTTCACCGTGGAGTTGCTGCTCGATCGGGCCGGTTCGGTCGACACCATCGGTGAGAACGGCGACGTCGTCTCCGTCACCGCCGATCCCGGCGCCGGCAAGACCGTCATCCTCGACGGCATCAACGACTTCACCGGCCTGCTGACCGTCGCCTCCGGCAAGCTCGTCAACGTCTCTCTGCTTTCGGACTCCGCCGGCGCCACCATCGCCGGTGGAGCTCGGATGGTGAACTTCGGCGATGTCGACACCGCCGTCGCCGTTCAGGCCGGCGGCAACCTCACCAACACCACCGGCGCCGACACCGGCGACGTGAGCAACGCCGGCGTCGTCTCCAACGCCGGCACCACCGGCGCGGTGGCCAATCTGGCCGGCGCCACCTTCTCCAACCAGGCCGGCGCCCGCACCGGCGACGTCACCAACGCCGCCACCTTCTCCAACGCCGGGCAGACCGGTGCCGTCGACAATCAGGTGGGCGGCACCTTCACCAACCGGGCCGGAGCCAAGGCCGGCGACGTCACCAACGCCGGGACCTTCACCAACTCCGGCCGCGTCGCGACCGTCGGCAATCAGGCCGGCGCCACCTTCTCCAACAAGGCGGGCGCCACCGCCGGCACCGTCACCAACGCCGGCCTCGTTTCCAACGCCGGCCGCGTCTCCACCGTCGACAATCAGGCCGGCGCCACCTTCTCCAACCTCGTGGGCGGCATCGCCGGCAACGTGACCAACGCCGGAGCGGCGACCAACGCCGGGCGCGTCGGCACCGTCGGCAATGCGGCGGGCGCCACCTTCACCAACCTCGCCGGCTCGACCGCGACGGTCATCACCAACGCCGGTGACTTCACCAACGCCGGGCGCGTCTCCACCGTCGACAATCAGGCCGGCGCCACCTTCGACAATCTGGCGACGGGCATCACCACCGCGGTGACCAACGCCGGTGCCTTCACCAATTCCGGTCGCACCGGGACCGTCGACAACGCGGCCGGCGCCACCTTCGACAACAAGACGGGTGCTCGCACCGACGACGTCACCAACTCCGGCGCCTTCACCAATGCGGGTCGCGTCGCGGTGATCGACAATCGGGCCGGCGCCACCTTCACCAACAAGACGGGCGCCACCGGCGGCAACGTCACCAACGCCGGCACCCTCACCAACTCCGGTACGGTCGCCACGGTCGACAATCTGGCCGGCGCCACCTTCGCCAACAAGACCGGCTCGAGTGCGGGCAACGTCACCAACGCCGGCCTGTTCTCCAACGCCGGCCGCGTCGGCACCATCGACAACCGGGCCGGGGCCACCTTCTCCAACCTCGCCGGTTCGATCGGAGGCGCGGTCACCAACGCCGGCGCCATGACCAACGCCGGCCGCGTCTCCACAGTCGACAACCAGGCCGGCGCCACCTTCTCCAATCTCGCCGGTTCGATCGCCGCCGCGGTCACCAACGTCGGCACCTTCACCAACGCCGGCACCGCGGGCACCATCGACAATCAGGCCGGCGGCAGCTTCAAGAACCTCGCCGGCGGCACCACCGGTGCGGCGACCAACGCCTCCACCGGCTCCAATGCCGGCACCATCGCCTCGCTGACCAACAACAGCGGCACCTTCACCAACACCGGCACGATCACCGGCGCGGCGGCCGTGAACGGCGGCCGACTGACCACGTCCGGTGCGATCAACGGCGGCCTGACCAATGCGGCGACCGTCGTCGCCTCGGGCACGATCGCCGGCGGCATCACCAACGACGGCACGCTCTCGGTCGTCGGCAATCTCGCCGCCGCCGGCGGGACCGTCACCCAGAGCGCCGGATCACTGCTCGCCGTTCGGGCCGGCATCTTCTCCGGTATCGCCACGCTGAACAATTCCGGCACCGTCACCGTGGCGGGCGGCGCGGGGCTCACCGTCACCGGCGACCTGATCAACGCCGCCGGCGGCGTCGTCTCGGTCGCCGCGGGCGGAACCGTGGTCGACGACCTCGACAACTCCGGCACCGTCACCAACAAGGGCACCTACACCGCCGAGGTCACCAACCGCGCCGGTGGCGTCGTCAACAATTCCGGCACTTGGACCGGCGCGCTCGACAACCTCGCCGGCGCCACCGCGGTCAACAGCGGCGGCTGGACCGGCGACGCGGGCAATGTCGGCGTGCTCAACAATTCCGGCACTTGGACCGGCGGCGTCGACAACATCGGCACCCTGATCAACTCCGGCACGATCACCGGGCTGGTCGACAACCGCGCCCCCGGCGAGGTCGTCACCTCCGGCACCATCGGCGGCGGGCTCGTCAACGCCGCGACCGTGGTCGCCTCCGGTACCATCACCGGCGGCATAACCAACAACGCCGGCGGCAAGATCACCGTCGTCGCCGATCTGACCGCCTCGGGCGGCAACGTCACCCAGGCGGCGGGGGCGACCCTTCATGTCATCGGCGGCACCTTCTCGGGCATCGGCACGCTGACCAACTCCGGCACCGTCGAGGTCATCTCCGGTGCGACGCTGAACGTCACCACCCAGTTGATCAACAACGCCGGCGGCCTCGTCACGGTCGCGGCCGGCGGCACGGTGATCGACGCGCTGAACAACGCCGGCACCGTCGTCAACAACGGCTCCTACACCGCCGACGTCACCAATCAGGCGACCGGCGTCATCACCAACAACGGCACTTGGACCGGCACGCTGACCAGCAACGCCGGCACCGTGACCAACACCGGAACCTGGACCGGCGACGGCACCAGCGCCGGCACGGTGAACAACTCCGGCACCTGGACCGGCAACTTCACCAACTCCGGCACCTTCGCCCTCTCCGGCACGGTGAGCGGCAACCTCGCCAACACCGGCACGGTGGCGGCGAGCGGCGGCGCCGCGAACGTCGGCGGCAACCTCACCAACAACGGCATCGTGTCGATGACCAACGGCGTGGCGACCGATCGCCTGACCGTCGGCGGCACCTTCGCCGGAACCGGCGTCGTCAATGTCGACACCAACCTGGCGAACGGCTCGGCCTCCGACACCATCAGCGCCACCAACGTCGCCGGCACCACCACCATCAACTTCACCAACGTCGGTGGGTCGAAGGGGTTCTTCGCCGCGCCGGTCACGGTCCTGCAGGGCGCCGATGCCGGCGCCACGGTCACCGCCGGCACCGGTCTCGAGTCCTTCGGCCTGATCGACTACTCGCTGCAGCGCGTCGGCAATGCCTGGGCGGTGGTCTCGACCATCAACCCGACCGCCGCCGGCGCCACCGCCGCGTCGGTCGCCGCATCGGTGACCTCGCTGTCGACCGGCTTCGCCGAGGCGAGCAGCGCCTTCATCACCGGCCCCGCCGATCCCAAGCAGGACGAGATCGCCTTCGGCATCTGGGTGCGTTCCAAGGCGGGCCGCTACTCGATCGACACCAACACCACCACCGGCGCCGGCGCCGGAGCGCTGACCACGGGCGCGTCCTACCGCACCAGCTTCGGCGGCGTGCAGGCCGGCCTCGACGGCGGCATCTACGACATCGGCGGCTCGGGCATGAACGCCCACCTCGGTCTGACCGCCGGCTACGTCAGCGCCTTCAACGTCAACGAAACCGCCCCCGGCATCAAGACCCGCGTCGATGCGCCGTTCTTCGGCCTCTACGCCGCCCTGACCGGCCACGGCTACTTCGCCGACTTCCAGTTGCAACGCAACACCTACGACCTCTACCTGACCAATGCCGCGGCCGGCCTCAACGACACCAAGGTCGGGGCTCAGGGCTACTCCGCCATCGCCAGCGCCGGCAAGGTCATCCCGATCAGCGGCAACTGGTTCATCGAACCTTCGGTAGGGTTCAACTATTCGCGGGTCGACGTCTCGCGGGTGGTCGTCACCGGTGGCCGGATCGAGCTCGATGCGATCGAGAGCCTGATCGGATCGGTGCGCCTGCGCGTCGGCACCGCCTTCGCCATGAGCGACACTTTCATCCTGCGTCCGTCGATCCAGGCCAGCTGGTGGAAGGAATTCGCCGGCAACGCCACCGCCGACTTCTCCGGCTCGGGCGCCCTCAATCTGCCGGTCGCCACCGACCGTGTCGGCAGCTTCGGCCAGATCGGTCTTGCGATCGCCGGCCAGTCGCTCTCGACCAACGTGACCAGCTTCATCCGCGGCGACATCCGCTTCGGCGAGAAGATCCACGGCGGCACCATCGTCGCGGGTCTGCGCTACACCTTCTGATGCGCGAAAGCGACGGGGCTCCGGATCTTCGTGTCCGGAGCTCCGTTCTTTTCGGGGCGCCGGCGCCGCGCCGGACGGATCGGCTGCCGGGAGGAACGGACGCCATGACGACAACCCAACGGACGCCGCCGTCGCGCGGGTCGACGCGTCTCGTGGCCTTCGCTCTCGCCGTCGGCCTCCTCGGCCCGCTCTCGCCGGCGTCCGCCCAGACCGCGACGCCGACGCCGACGCCGACGCCGGTGAAGACCGAGACGCAGATCATCGGCAACTGGAAACTCACCTGCACCGAGTTCTCCGACCCGAAGACCCCGCGCCAATGCATCATCGGCCTCGAGGCCCGCGCCAAGACCAACAATCAGGCGGTCTTCGCCTGGACCATCGGTCTCGACAAGAACGGCAATCTGGTGTCGCGCATGGTGACCCTGCCGGGCGTGTCGATCCCGCCCGGCGTCGATCTGAAGATCGGCAACGCCGCGATCCGCAAGCTGATGTACTCGACCTGCGAACCGACGTTCTGCTCGCTCGAGGCGCCGATCGACGCCGCTTTCCGCAAGGAACTCACCGGCTCGGACAAAGCGACGGTGGTCGTCTACGGCTCGACCGGCAAAAACATGACGATCGAACTGGCCATCGGCGGCGGCGACAAGGCCCTCGCCGTGATGAAGAAGTGATCGCTCCCCGCCCCGGGGCGATCGCGGGATCGTGATCTCGACCCCCGAGAATTCCCCGGGTAGCGTGAATTCCGCCGTAAATGATCCAATTTTAGGGATATGCTTCACGTCGATCGAAGACGTTCGTCGTATGAAACCACCCTGTCACCGAAGAGAAGGGTGAAAGATGACCAAGATGAACCATGCGGCGTCGCGCGCCTGCGGCCTCTTCGCCTTCGCCACGGCGCTCGCCGTCTCGTCGGCCGTCTGGGCGGAGAAGCCCGGTGTCGCAGATCCCTGCCGAACCGAGATCGGAACGCCCTGTGACGTCGGCGTCACTCGCGGCTGGCAGGTCGATGGCGCGGGGATGGTCCGTCGCCCGGTCAAGCCGGCACCCACGACGGTCGCCCAACGCCGACCGGAACCGGTCGCGCCGACACGCCTCGTCGCCATGCCGGTGGAGCGACCGATGATGACGGCGGAGATCGCGTATCCGCGCCCCGCCCCCGCCCGCAGGCCGTGCCTCTCGCCGCTCTGCCCCGGTTCGATCACCTTGGGCATCGCCTACTGACGCCGATCGGCGGGCGTTCGGCCCGTTCGTGACGTCGCCGACCGAGGCTCGGTCGGTCGATCGCGTCTTCCGGCGCCCGTTCCGACCGAACGGCGCCGGTTTCGTTCGTACGGCGCGGATCTCTCCGGCCCGTCCACCTTCCCCCGTCGCGAGCGCCCCCATCGTCCAAGTGCCCGTGACGCGCGCGCGCCCAACTCGTCGGTTCCCCGGAGCCGCCGCTCGGGTTAGGTCTCGACGTGTGTCTCGACGGCGGAATCCGCGGTGATTCGCCCCGGCGAGGGCCCCAGGACCCGAACGACGCTTCGCGGTGCGGAGAGACAGGTATGACGACCTCCGAGCTTCTCTCGATCGCCGGCGCGCCCGCCGCCGCCCCGGCCTTCGACGATCCCACCGGCATCCCGCAGCTCGATGCCGACGGCTTCCTGCTCGACCCGTCGAACCCCGCCTCCGGCCTCGTCGGATCGATTCTCGAGGGCCTTCCGGTGTGGAGCGCCCATCGTACCGCGATCCACATCGCCCGTGCCGGCGGCGTGTGGAGCGACTTCACCTCCGATCTTTCGGTCTCCTATTCCTTCGGCGTCGGCGCGACTCTGCCCTCGGGCTACGAGCCCTTCGCCACTTCGGCGGAGCAGGCCGGCGCCCTGCGCGCCATGGCTCTCTATGCCGACGTCTCGGGCCTGACATTCCACGAATCGGCCGATCCCGACGATGCCGACATCACCTTCATGTTCGGCATCGGCTCGACCAACGGCGGCGGCTGGGCCAACTACCCGAGTGCCTCCGGCGGCTACGTCCAGGTCGGCCACGTCTCCTGGGAAACGGAGATGACGGCCGGTTCCTATTCGCTCGAACTGCTGCTGCACGAACTGGGCCACGGCGTCGGCCTCGCCCACCCCGGCGACTACAACGGCGACGCCGCCACCTACGCCGACGCCGACCACTTCAACGACAGCACGCAATACACCTTGATGTCCTATTGGGACGCGTACCAAACCGGGTCCACCCTGTCGCAACTCGCCACCCTCGGCCTGCACGACATCTTGGCGACGCAGATCGAATACGGCTTCAACTGGTCTTCCCGCTCCGGCGACACCGTCTACGGCTTCAACGCGACCGCCGGGCTCGACTCCTACGACTTCGACGTCGACCCGAGCATGGGCTTCTGCATCTGGGACGGCGGCGGCATCGATACGCTCGACTTCTCCGGCTTCACCGACCCGACGGTGATGGACCTGCGCCAAGGCTCCTTCAGCTCCACCGACCTCGAGCGTTACGCCGTCTCGATCGCCTACTTCGCCGAGATCGAGAACGCCGTCGGCGGTGGCGACGACGATCGCATCCGCGGCAACGAATTGGCCAACACTCTCGACGGCAGCGACGGCGACGACGTCCTTTTCGGCGGCGCCGAGGCTCCCGCCGTTCTCACCGTCGATCCGAGCGATTTCATCGGCGTCGACCTCAACCGAGCCCCGACCACCCGCGACGATCACCTCTCGGCGACCGGCGTCTCCGCCTTCTCCGGTGTCGGTTTCACCTTCGAGCAACGCATCGAACTGACCCGCATCCCCTCCGGATCCGTCGCCTTCGCTTCCTACGGCGTCGCCGGCAACGACGACCTGTTCCTCGTCGAAGGCATCAGCGACGGATTCCTCGAGATCACCATCGCCGGCACGACGGCCCACGTCACCGACATCGCCACCGAGGAACTGGCGGACGGACGGGCGCATCGGCTCTCCGTGACCTGGAACCGCGCCGACGGCGCCATCTCGGTCTTCGTCGACGGCGAACTCACCCATTCCGGCATCTACACCGTGGCGATCGGCGCCACGATCGCCTCCGGCGGGACCCTGGTGCTCGGTCAGGAACAGGACCCCCCCGGCGGCGGCGGCTTCGACACCACGCGGGTGTTCCAGGGCGTGATGGGCGACATCCGCATCTTCGACCACGCCCGCGGCGCCGAAGAGATCGCCGCCGACGCCTTCGTCGATCTGAACGGAGACGAGGCCGGCCTCCTCCACGACTGGCGCGTCACGGCCGGCGACACCACCACCGTCTCCGACATCGTCGCCGCCTCGACCATCGATCTCACCATCCACGGCGGGACCGTCGTCGACACCACCCCGGTCGCGGTCACCGCGTCGGACGACGACACGCTGATCGGCGGCGCCGGAGCGGACACGCTCCACGGCGGCGCCGGCGACGATACGCTCCATGGCGATCTGGTGAGCGGCACGCCGGCCGTCGGCGAGACCATCGCGATGATCCGGCTGAACCAGTTCTTCGACCCCGCCACCATGGGCGGTGGCTACGCCGATCAGTCGCTCGATCAGGTCCAGAGCTTCCCGATGCCGTCGGACCGGCTGACCTTCGAGATGATGGTCGCCCTCGACACCGAGCCCGACTGGTTCGACACGCTCTTCGCCTACGCGATCGGCGGCGAATGGTCGACGCAGCAATTCACTCTGCGCCCGGCCGGCGACGCTTGGAACCTCACCATCGCCGGTCTGACGGTCGCCACCCGGTTGACCACCGCCGAACTCGTCACCGACACCCCCGTTCGTCTCTCGGTCTCCTGGGACGGGCCGACCGGCGCCTGGGCCATCCACGTCGAAGGGCAACTCCGCGATTCGGGAACGCTCGCCGCCGGCTCGACCCTGCCGACGGACGGCGACCTCTGGATCGCCTCCGGCTGGGACGATGCGATCCGCGGCTCGATCGGCGACATCCGCGTCTGGAACGTCGTTCGCACCGCCGCCGAGATCATCGCCGACGCGCATCGGCCGATCGCCGATCCCGCCCACACCGCCGGCCTCGTCGCCGATTGGCGGGTGACCGGCTCGACCACCCTCGCCGACGCGGTCGGCGGCGCCGGCGTGTCACCGCTCGTCGTCCAGAACGTCACCGCCTCCAACCCGGTCTCCTGGGTCACCGCCGATTTCACCGGGCTGAACGACGACGCCCTCCTCGGCGGGCTCGGCGACGACACGCTCACTGGAGGTGCCGGCGCCGATCTCCTCGCCGGTGGGTTCGGCGATGATGTGCTCGACGGCGGCGACGGCTCCGACACCGCCACCTATTTCGAAGCGACCGGCGGCGTCACCGTCGACCTGCGCCGCACCGTCGCCCAGAACACCGTCGGTGACGGCGTCGACACTCTGACCGGTATCGAGAACCTCGTCGGCTCCGACTTCGCCGATCGCCTCTACGGCGACACCGCCGCCGCCAACGTCCTCGCGGGCCTCCTCGGCGACGATCGCTACTACGTCTTCGAGGCCCGCGACATCGTCGTCGAAGCGGCGGGGGAAGGCCTCGCCGACCGCATCGACGCCTATGCCGACGTCTCCCTCGCCCCGACCAGCGAGGTCGAGATCGTCATCGGCCACGTCGACACCGGCATCGCGCTCGCCGGCTCGGACACCGCGAACCGCATCGACGGCGGCCTCGGCGGCGACACGCTCACCGGCAACGGCGGCGACGACACCCTCGCCGGCCTCGCCGGAGCCGACACGCTCGACGGCGGCGCCGGCGACGACACGCTCGACGGCGGGGCGGGCGACGACACGCTCGACGGCGGCGCCGACACCGACACCGCCTCCTACGCCTCGGCCACCGCCGGCGTCACCGCCAACCTGTCGGTCGCCACCGCCCAGAACACCGGCGGCGCCGGCCTCGACCGGCTCGTCGCCATCGAAGGCCTGATCGGCTCGGCCTTCGCCGACACGCTGACCGGCGACGCCGGGGCGAACTTCATCGTCGGCGGCGCCGGCAACGACACGATCAACGGCCGTGGCGGCGCCGACACCATGTTCGGCGGCCTCGGCGACGACCGCATCCACGTCGACGACCCCGGCGACACGGTCGGCGAGCTGGGCGGCCAAGGCACCGATTCGGTCTATGCCGCCGTCGACTACGCCCTCGCCGCCGGCCAATCGATCGAGAAGTTCCACGTCTCCGGCTCCGCCGGCCTGACGCTCGTCGGCAATGAACTCGCCAATCTCATCTACGGCGGCGCCGGCGCCGATACGCTGATCGGCGGCGACGGCGCCGACGGCCTCTACGGCCAGAGCGGCGCCGACACGATGATCGGCGGGGCCGGCAACGACAAGTTCTACGTCGACGACATCGGCGACGTGGTGGTCGAAACCGCCGGGGGCGGCACGCTCGACCACGTCTACACCTCCGTCTCTTGGGCGCTGGATCCGGGGCTCGACGTCGAGCGCCTCTACGCGGCGGCCGGCGCACCGGGCCTGACGCTCACCGGCAACGAGATCGCCAATCAGATCTACGGCGGGGCCGGCGGCGACACGCTCATCGGTGGCGGCGGGGCGGACAAGCTGTATGGCTACGGGGCGGACGATCGCCTCGTCGGCGGCGCCGGCATCGACAAGCTCTACGGCGGATCCGGCGGCGACACCTTCGTGCTGACCGCGACCGCCGCCGACCGCGACACCATCGTCGATTTCGACGCCGCCGACGGCTTCGAAGTCTCGGCTGCGGCCTTCGGTGGCGGGCTGGCGAACGGACCGCTCGCCGCATCGCAGTTCCGCGCCAGTTCCACCGCCCTGGCCGCCGATGCCGACGACCGCTTCCTCTACGACACCGACAACGGCTACCTGTGGTTCGACGCCGATGGCCTCGGCGGTACCGCCCGCATCCTCGTCGCCATCGTCACCGCCGCCCCGACCATCGACGAGACCCGTTTCGACATCGTCGTGTGACGACGGGCGGACGGAGACCCGCTGCCCGCTTTTTCCCGCCATCCGAAGCTGGAAATTTCCGGTTCAGGATCGCGTCCGAAGACGGAGCGCGACGATGAAGCGAGCGAAGTTCACGAAAGCGCAGGTCACCTTCATCTCGCGGTGAGCGGAAGAGATACACCGGCTTGGTACCGCCGGAGATGAGGCTGCTTCGGCGGCTCGAGGAAGAGAGTTCGAAGCAGAAGAGGCTCGTCGCCGACCTCTCCCCGGACGAACCGATGTTGCAGGATGTGCTCGGCCGAGCCGAAGGCCGGGGCAACTGAAGCTGGGAAGCCTGCGCGGAGGTGCCGACTGGGCGACCACGTCCACGCCACCCTGGAGGTCTCGACGCGTCGGACCCGCGGGGTGCTGCGAACGGATCGATCGGCCCACCTCCACAGGAGCGGCGCCACCGGCAGACCGCACGCGTCCAACGGCTCGATGATGTCGCCGAGACCCGGGTTCGGTACGGCTATCGAAGAATTCACCTCCTCCTCCGGCGCGTGGTCCGGCAGGTCAACGCCAAGCGCATCTACCGTCTCCACGAGGAGTTGGGGCTTCAGCTCCGCGAACCGAGGTCCCGAAGCGGTGGATCGAGGCGAAGCTGCGTGAAGTTCGTCGTCGGGCGATCGAGGCGAACGAGACCCGGGCGAGAGACTTCGTACACGACCAACTCGCAACCGGTCGGAAGAACCGGATCCCTACCGTCGTCGACACGGTCGCCCATTTCGCCCCGGCGATCGTACCGTGGTTCGGCCATCGGGCGGAGGACGTCGCCGATGTACTCGAGCGGATCGGTCGGGAGCATGGCTTCCCGGAAGCGATCGGGTCGATCAGGGAACGGAGTTCGTCTCCCGCGCGCTCGACCGGTGCGCCCATCACCGCGGCGTGACTCCGGACTTCTCCCGGCCGGCCGAGCCGACGGGAAAGGCGTTCATCGAGAGCCTCGACGGGAAGGTCCGCCCCGAGTGCCAAGGTGCGACACGGCAGGCGCCAGTTGCCACGCCAACATATTGAAAAAATGCAAGAATATTGAATTGGAGCGGGCGACGGGATTCGAACCCGTGACATTCAGCTTGGGAAGCTGACGTTCTACCCCTGAACTACGCCCGCTCGGGGTGACCATCCATAGCCTCGCCGACCGGCGATGCGCAAGAGGCGGTCGACGTCGTTTCCCCCGCGCAGATGGCGTGACGCGCCGCGAGGCCGTGGGTGGTCTTGTTCCAGCGATGCGGGGCGGTGACCAGTTCGCCGAGCGCCCGATAGGCGGCGAAGGAGATCAGGCACCAGTAGACCGGCATGGTGGCGAGATCGAAGAGCCGGAAACCGCCTCGCCGTCGACCCACCGTGCCGCGATCGGCGACGCGACGGGCCAGCGCCAGCGACCCGGCGACGCCGGTCGAGAACCCGACCAGCGCCGCCGCCAGCAGAAGGTCGTCGACGAAGACGCGGTCGCCGAAGAGCGGCAACAGGCCGAAGAGCCCGGCCACGAAGACGGCGAGGCTGGGGGCGAAGACGAAGACGGAGGCGAGCTGGGCGGCGAGCACGAGGTGGTAGGACAGCGCCTGCGGCGGCGGCACCTCGCGATGGAAGCGGATCGGCCGACGCATGTGGACGAGCCAGGTCTGCATCCAACCCTTCAACCAACGGACCCGCTGGGCGTACCAGCGCGCGAGGTCGAGCGGTGCCTCCTCGAGGGTGGACGAAGCGATCACCGAGGCGCGCAGGCCGCGGCGCATCAGCCGGACGGCGACGTCGGCGTCCTCGGTGACGTTGTGCGGGTCCCAACCGCCGATCTCGACCAGCGCGGCGCGCCGGAAATGCGCGAGTCACCCCCTGTTACCACAAGAGAATTTGGCATGATCGGTCGTCATCGATAGACTGATGGGATGACGAATGAGACCTACGACCACACAATTTCGGGACTGTTGAAGCGTCGAAACGAGCTTCAGTCCGAGAATGCCGTCCTTCGGGAAAGGATGGCGATCATCGCAAATGAAGTGGAGGCGATCGACCTGGTCCTCGACGGCTTGGGACATTCGTCCCCGTCAGAAGAAAGAGCCGTTCGACAGGAACGCATCATTCTCTTCTATCGCAACGAACTGCGAGACTACATCATCGCGAGATTGAAAGAGGTGCCGGGACCGGTTTCCTCCAGACAGATCGCCGAGATGATCTGCCTGACCGAAAACAGAGACGGCAAGGACCGTCGTCTCTTGAACGATGTCGTCAAACGCGTCGGCAAGGCGCTGCGGCAGCTGCGCTCTCTCGGTTACGTGAAATCCGAGCGAGATCGCCTCGGGAATTACGTGTGGATGCTCGCCGCCTGACGACGAGCCCGCGAGGCTTCGATCTCCGCCCGACGCTCGGAAATCGCAAGGTATTGTCCGTGATTGGATCTCCATTTGCGGCACCGACGACCCGTCAAGGCATGGCTCACCATCATGTCAACCATGGGCAAGAGAGCGTGCTGGTTGAAGTCGTCCCTCCATGCGAGTTCCGTCGCATAATACAGCGTATGTCCACTGAGTTTGTGATAGATGCCGATCTTTGAACGCTCATAGCGTGCGTTCAAGCTCTCGACCGGATTCGTCGTAATTCCATTTTCGGAGTACTTAATCTTGTGATTGACACGTCTCGTCTCGACGAGTACGCCAATTCCGTCCCAATGGAAAGCTTCGTCGAGATGGACGACTGCCGACGCGGCGAGATTGGATTTGACCCAGGGGACGGAGGCTGCTTCGGTCTCGAACACCGCGACCCTGGTCCGCTCATCCGAAACGATCGACACGATGCTCTTGCGGTCGCTCCATCGATTTTCCTTCTTTCGAAGATCTTTACGATTCGCGACCTCGTTGGGTTGTCGCTGGTGTCCGCCGATCCATTTCCCGTCGACGTAGATATTTCCAGTGAGTCTGGGCATCTCTTTCGCCAAATTCTCGTTGTCTCGTACCATCAATTCTCGGAGCTTGTGCCCGAAGATGAATGCATTTCTGTTTGTCATCTTGATTCTATTGCGCATCCGAACCGCCGCAATACCCTTGGAATTGTCGACGAAGGCATGTATCGCCAAGATAATCTTTTTGTACGAGAGCTTTCTGTTGTCAAATGCGGTGCCGCTGGTCGGAGAGAAATTGTGACGACACTCGGGGTTGGCACAGACGAAAGAGTTGCGTGTCTTACGACGGTAGACATGTTGGTGCCCGCATTTCGGACAGTAGGGCTTGCCGTCGTTGTCGGACCATCGCACGCGAATGAAATATTCGATTGCGGTCTCTTCGGTCAGCTTGTCCATGTCGAGCGCGAATGCAGACGGAGCATCATAGTCCTTCGTCTGGTTGAAGCTTCTGCCTTTTCTCTGTTTTTTCATGGGACTGACGCCGAATGGATGGACCTCTCCCATCATTCAGTCCAACATTCTCGACTCTTTCAATCGAGAATGAGAATCACGGTTAATTGCCGTCCCCATCTATGGGTTGAAGATTATTCATTTGAATCCCTGCCGATGTCGTTCAATTTGATTTTTTCCCAAAGGTCGCTACATTCATGAGGTGAACTGAGACGAGAACGTGCACTTCCCATGATTGCGACCGTAATCACCAAGCACCGGACCTTCCCAGAACTCGACACGCTATTGAAGCGTATCGAGTTCGTTTATCATCCGGTCGATGTCCTGCTGTATGGGAGCCGAGCCCGTGGTGAGAGCAACGCAAACAGTGATTGGGATCTGATGGTCGTTCTTCCTGACGAATCGAGTGAGGATTTACTGGACCCGATGCTCGGATGGGAAGTTCAGGTCAACAGCGGTGTTCACGCTGATGTTCTTTGTTGTTTTGAGAGTGATTTCATAGCTGGCATGAATGTAGCCAATACGATGCCGAGGGAGATCGTCGATCATGCCGTCAGTGTCATCCCCCGCTGAATTGATGATCGCGAACTACATTCGCCTCGCTCATGGCGATTTACTCGATGCGGAACAATTGCGAAAGACGGGTAGTCGCAATGCGGCTTATCTTGCGGAGCAATCTGCTGAAAAAGTGATTTTGGCGCTGCTTGTCTCCGAGCAAGTTCATGCACTCAGAAAAGATTCACATCGACTTGATATTTTGGTAGATAATCTCCCATCTGATCACCCATTACGCGAGAAGGTGAAGCAAATAGATTTTCTTACAGCGTATGCGACTTCATACCGCTATCCAAAAACCGCAGGTAGACTGCCGAAGGTGCAGGGATGGGAGAAAATAGATACTGCCATTCGAGTGATCCGCGATTTGATAAACGAAATATGCGTGTATTTTGTGATTGATCTGAATGATGACGACTCGGTTCCAGCACAACACTCAAGACCTTATCGTAGTGATGACGATGGTTCAGGTGGCGGTATGTCGGGCGGACCAGCATAATTCGATGGGTATGAGATGGAGCCGTATCGGCTATCAATTTTTTAACCATCTAAAATATTTCGGAGAATTTTCGGTCTGCTTTATTGGCGGATGTCTTGCATTGGGATCACGATGCCGGTAGGGTCACTTCATCGATGACATCGCTCGCCGCGTCGTCATCGGTTGGTGGAGGTAAGGGGACTCGAACCCCTTGGCGTCGTCACTTGGTTAGGGTTGGACGCCGCACCTGCTACCCCCGAATTCGGGCTCCGGGTCTCCTTCCCGGAGCCCTTTTCGTTTTCAGACGACCTTCTTCTTCCAGATGCCGTCTTCGTTGACGAGAACGCGCTCGACGTCCTTCAAGCGGGTCAGCTGCGGCCAGAGCGACGACGGTTTGACCTCCTCGCCGCGAATGGCATCGACCATCGGATTGATGTCCTTGGCGGACAAGCCGTCGTAATGTTCGTTGAGAACCATCATGATGGCTTGTTTGATCGAGACTTTTGCCTTGATCCCGCCGTCAGACGACCGAGTCTCGAGTTCAGCTTCCTTTCCTTTTCCTTCACCGACTCCAGCTTCTTGTTCAGAAGTCGGCGCATCTCCGCAATCGACTTCGGACGCCCGCGCCCTGTGCGACTTGGCGGAACCCGTCCGATAGATCTTGCTCATTCTGGCGAAGTCCTCGATCGTGGTGCGCTCCTTCTCGAGTTCCACGACCTTCGCCTTGAGGATCTGCAATTCCCGATCGATGTTCGGGAGACGCATCTCCATGTACGTCTTGAAGGGAATGTTCATGACCTCGCCGGTCTCATTCCCGATCTTCGTCTCCGACATTCGTGCCTCCTTTCGCTCGCCACGAAAGAATGAATGCCAGGAATTTGGTGAATTGGCCAGAATTATTTCTTTTGATCGATCATTCCGAGCAGAGGAATGATTCGGATGCTTAACGAATGATGAGGACATTCTGTCGAGTCGATGCCTTTCGGACCGGTGACTACACCCGATCCTACCTACGTGAAAACACCATTCTAGGCGAATTTTTTCATCCTAACTGACTCGTCATCCTGTTGAAAATACACATGAAAAATCTGATTCATTCTCTTGTGGTAACAGGGGGTGACTCGCGCGGAAATGGTTCGAGGTGCCGCCGAGCGGCAGGAACAGGCCCTGGCGCGCCAGCCATGGCAAGAGGCCATGGAAGAGCACGGCGTATTCGATCTCGAACTGGCGCACACTCCAGGGACGGGCGCCGTCGGCGTGGTCGATCTCGAGCGCCGCCTGAACGACGGCGAGGTCCGGGCCGCCGGCGTGGAACGCCGCGGCGGCCTTGCGCAACTGGTCGGGGTCGGGGCGGTCCTCGGCGTCGAAGACGCTGACGAAGGGCGCGTCGACGCAGGCGAGCGCGAAATTCAGCGCCTTCGGCTTGGTCCGTGGCTCGGCGGCCGGCACGGCGAGCACCTCCACCGGCGTCCCGGCGACGGCGGCGTCCGCGGCGGCGCGAGTGGCGAGATCGTCGGCCTCGACGACGAGGCGCAGGTCGAGGCGATCGACGGGATAGTCGAGCCGCAGCAGGGCGGCGACCAGATCGCCGACCACCTCGGCCTCGCGAAAGAGCGGCACCAGGACGGCGAAGCGCGGCAGATCGGCATCGTTCGGTGGCGGGGCGACGGGCGGATCGACCACCGCCTCCGCGAGGGCGGCGCGCAGCACGCCGATGCCGAGGAACAAGGTCAGAGGTGGTCTCGCTGATTTGAACAGTCAGGCCCGGTCCGGTTGAGTGGATTTCCGCCTCTTTCATGCCGCCGCGAGGAGCGGCGTGTTGTTGAAGTAGGCCTGATT
>JAOTSD010000068.1 GCA_030247555.1 Siculibacillus sp.
CCAAGGGCGTGGACATGGGCCTGGTGGGCGTCGTCGCCGACATCTCCACCGCCCTGCCGGAACGCGCCGCGGAACGCGCCAAGCGCGGCAAGTGAGCCTGCGCGACGCATGGCGCCGACGTCAGACCATGGGATGACGTGTCGCCGCTTGCCGTCCCGGATCAGGGTTCTAAGATCGACGCCCGCCCTGTCGCCAGCGGCGGGCGTCGGCCGTTCCGGAACCGCGAAACGTGATCGCGTGAAGGCCGGCCGGTGTTGCAAGAGATTGCCATACAAGCTACGAGGAGCGGGTCCGAGATACCCGTTCACGAGCGACGACGCGGCACCGACGGGTCCGCGTCAGCAAGGACCGAGACCGCCATGGGGTTCGAAATCAAGCGCATCGGTGTGATCGGCGCCGGTCAGATGGGCAATGGCATCGCGCACGTCTGTGCGCTGGCCGGATACGAGGTATCGCTCAACGACCTGTCGATCGATCGCATCCAGCTGGGTCTGGCGACGATCAACGGCAACATGACCCGGCAGGTCAACAAGGGGCTGATCACCGAAGCGCAGCAGACCGGGGCCCTGTCCCGGATCTCCCCGGCCGAGAACCTCGACGCACTCGCCGAATGCGATCTGGTGATCGAGGCCGCCACCGAGCAGGAACCGGTGAAGCGCAAGATCTTTCAGCAGCTCTGCCCGGTGCTGAAGCCCGAGACGCTGCTCGCCACCAACACCTCGTCGATCTCGATCACCCGCCTCGCCGCCGCGACCGATCGTCCCGAGCGTTTCGTCGGCGTCCACTTCATGAACCCGGTGCCGGTGATGCAGCTCGTCGAGCTGGTCCGCGGCATCGCCACCGACGATGCGACCTTCGACCTGTGCAAGGCCTTCGTCGCCCGGCTCGGCAAGATCTCGACGGTCGCCGAGGATTTCCCGGCTTTCATCGTCAACCGCATCCTGCTGCCGATGATCAACGAGGCGATCTACACCCTCTACGAGGGCGTGGGATCGGTCGACGCCATCGACACCGCCATGCGGCTCGGCGCCAACCACCCGATGGGCCCGCTCCAGCTCGCCGACTTCATCGGCCTCGACACCTGCCTGTCGATCATGCAGGTGCTCTACGAGGGTCTGGCGGATTCGAAGTACCGCCCCTGCCCGCTCCTGGTGAAGTACGTCGAGGCCGGCTGGCTCGGTCGCAAGACCCAGCGCGGCTTCTACGACTACCGCGGCGAGAAGCCCGTCCCGACCCGCTGATCCGCCGATCTCGGACAGGACCCGGGCGCGTCCGAGATTCTCGGGGGCGCCTTTCGCCTTTTCGAGACCGGGATCCGATCGATGTCGCAACGCACCCGAGCCACGCTGATCGGCCTCACCGCCATCCTGATGTGGGCCGCCCTCGGGGTCATGACCGCCGCCGCCGGCCGTCTGCCGGCCTTCCAGATGAACGCCATGGCTTTCGGCGTCTCCGGCGCGGTGGCGACGCTCTGGCTGGCCGCCTCCGGCCGCCTCGCCGCGCTGCGCCAACCGCCGAAGGTGTGGGTGCTCGGGGTCTTCGGCCTCTTCGGCTTCCACGCCTTCTACTTCACCTCGCTCCGGCTCGCACCGCCGGTCGAGGCCAACCTCGTCAACTACCTGTGGCCGCTGTTGATCGTCGTCTTCTCCGGCCTGCTGCCGGGCGAGCGGCTGAAGCTCCACCACGTCGCCGGTGCCCTGCTCGGGCTCCTCGGCGCCGGCGTCATCGTCACCCGCGGCCAGAGCTTCCACGTCGACCCGGCCCATGTCGCGGGATACCTCGCGGCGATCGGCTCGGCCGTGACCTGGGCCGCCTATTCGATCCTGTCGCGCCGCCTCGGCGCGGTGCCGACCGCCACCGTCGCCGGCTTCTGCCTGGCGACCGCCGCGCTCTCGGTGCCCTGCCACCTCGCCTTCGAGGAGACGGTGTGGCCGGAAGGGGCGCTCCAGTGGGCGGCGGTGTTCGGCCTCGGGCTGTTTCCGGTCGGTCTCGCCTTCTTCGTCTGGGATCACGGGGTGAAGCGCGGCGACATCCAGGTGCTCGGCGCCGCGAGCTATCTCTCGCCGCTCATCTCGACGCTGCTCCTGATCCTCGCCGGCTGGGGCACCTTCACCGCGCCGGTCGGCTTCGCGGCGATCGCCATCACCCTCGGCGCCGCGATCGCCTCGATGGACCTGCTGCGCCGCCGCGATTCTCCCCCGGTGTGAGCCGGCCTCAGAAGCGGTTCTTGCGCTCGCGGATCTCGGCGAAGACCGCCTCGTCGGAGGCGTCGAGCATGCCCAGCGCGGCCTTCACCGAGGTCACGTCGGCGCGCAGGAACGGGTTGGTGACGATTTCCTCGACGAGCTTCGAGGGAACCGTCGGCAGTCCCTCGTCGCGCGCCGCTTCGACCGCTCGCGCCCGCGCGGCGAGCGCCGCGTTGCCCGGCTCGACCGTCAGGGCGAAACGGGCGTTGCCCTGGGTGTATTCGTGACCGCAGTAGACCAGGGTCTCGCTCGGCAGAGCCCGGAGCTTCTTCAGCGACGCCCACATCTCGCCCGCCGTCCCCTCGAAGAGCCTGCCGCAACCGAGCGCGAACAGCGTGTCGCCGGCGAAGAGCGCATGGGCGGACGGGATGTGGTAGGCGACGTGACCGAGAGTGTGACCGGGCACGGCGATGACGTCGATGCGCGTCGCGCCGAGAAACACGTGCTCGCCGTCCACGACACCCCGGTCGACCAGCGGCACCCGCCCGCGTTCCGCATCGTGGGCCGAGGCGACGACCCGAACGCCGAAGCGTTCCTTCAGCGCCGCCACCGCCTCGACGTGGTCGTAGTGGTGGTGGGTGACGAAGATGTCGGTGAGCCGCCAGCCGGTCTCCTCGAGCGCGTCGAGGATGGCGTCCTCCTCCGGCGCGTCGATCGAGGCGGTCGCCCCCGAGGCGGTGTCGTGGATCAACACCGCATAGTTGTCGTCGCGGGCGGGAAACTGGCGGATCTCGATCATCGCGGCTCGAACCTCTCTTCGTCGGGGCGCGACGGCCGGTCGCTCGCCGCGTCGTCCATCTTCGACTAACATTCTCGTGGCAGGATGGCGACCTTCGGATGGGCGGCGCCTCCTTCCATCCGCTTTCGGGACCCGCGCATGTACGTCGACGTCGTCGATCTGAGGAACTTCTACGGCGGGCCGCTCGGCACGTTGGTGCGCCGGCACCTGCGCTCCCGACTCGTCGAGATGTGGCCGAAGGTCTCCGGCGACCGCGTCCTCGGGTTGGGCTACGCCACGCCTTTCCTTCGGCCCTTCCTCGGCCGCGCCGAGCGGGTGATCGGCTTCATGCCCGCCCGCCAAGGGGTCGTGAACTGGCCGTCCGAAGGCCCCTCCGCCACCGCCCTCGTCGACGAATGCGCTCTACCGCTGCCCGACAGTTCGATCGACCGCATGCTGCTGGTCCACGCCCTCGAGACGGCCGACGACCCCGGCGAGGTGCTGCGCGAAGTCTGGCGGGTGATGGCGCCGGGGGGGCGCCTGATCGCCGTGGTGCCGAACCGCATCGGCCTCTGGGCGCGTTTGGAAACGACTCCCTTCGGCTTCGGCCGCCCGTTCACCCAGGGGCAGCTCGATACCGCGCTCAAGGACGCGTTGTTCTCGCCCATCGACTGGCGCGGCGCACTCTACATGCTGCCCTCGTCCGGCCGGTTGGCGATGCGCTCGGCGGCGGCGCTGGAGCGCATGGGAAGCCGCACCTGGCCCGGCTTCGCCGGCCTGCTCGTCGTCGAGGCGACCAAGCAGCTCTATCAGGGCATCCCCCAGCGGGTCGGCGGGCGCCTGCGCATGGCCCCGGTCTTCCGCCCGGCGCTGGCCCTCGACGAGGCGCGCCGCGAACCCTCGCCAACCCTCTGAGCATTCTCACCGCCCGACGCCGATCGGCTCCGCGAAAGCGAAGAGGCCGGGATCGCTCCCGGCCTCCGATGGAAGTCGAAGATCACCGGCCCCCGATCACTCGGCGGCCGCGACGACCTTCTTGTCCTGCTTCTTCTCGGTGATGCGGGCCGCCTTGCCGGTGAGGCCGCGCAGATAGTAGAGCTTGGCGCGACGCACCTTGCCGCGACGCACCACGTCCACGCCCTCGATCAGCGGGGTGTAGCAGGGGAACACGCGCTCGACGCCCTCGCCGTAGGAGATCTTGCGGACGGTGAAGCTCTCGTTGAGGCCGGAGCCCGAACGGGCGATGCAGACGCCCTCGTAGGCCTGGACGCGGGTACGGTTGCCTTCGACGACGCGCACGTTGACGCGCACGGTGTCGCCGGGGGCGAAGTCGGGGAGCTTGCGCTTCTCGGCGATCGCCGCGGCCTGCTCCTTCTCGAGCTGCTCGATGATGTTCATGGTCGTCACCTGTTCCGAAAGTTGGCGTTGCCTATACTCGATGTCTCGCCGCTTGTCATGCCCTCGTCGTCGACTTCCGGGCCGCAGAGGCGGATGATTCGTCATTTCCCACTTCCCCCGGCGGGCCGGGGACGGTTCCAGAGATCGGGGCGCCGCTCGCGGGTGATCCACTCGGCCTGCGCCCGCTTCCAGCGAGCGATCGCCGCGTGATCCCCCGAGGTCAGCACCTCCGGGATGGTCCGCCCCTCCCAGACCTGCGGCCGGGTGTAGTGCGGGTATTCCAGGAGCCCGGCCTCGAAGCTCTCCTCCGAGCCGGACTCGATCTTTCCCATCACCCCGTCGATCAGCCTGACTGCCGCGTCGAGGAGCACCATGGCGGCGATCTCGCCGCCGGAGAGCACGTAGTCGCCGATCGACACCTCGATCAGCCCCCGGCCCTCGATCACCCGTTCGTCGACGCCTTCGAAGCGCCCGCACAGAATCACCACACCCGGGCCCACCGCCAGCTCGCGGACGAAGTCCTGAGTGAGCGGCCGACCCCGCGGACTCATCAGCAGCCTCGGCCGCTCGTCCGCCGCCACCGAGTCGATCGCCCTGGCGACCACGTCGGCCCTCAGCACCATCCCCGGTCCGCCGCCGGCGGGCGTGTCGTCGACGGAGCGGTGCCGACCTTCCGCGAAGTCGCGGATCTGCACCGTGTCGAGCGACCAGAGACCCCTTTCCAGCGCCTTGCCCGAGAGCGAGACCCCGAGCGGGCCCGGGAACATCTCCGGGTAGAGCGTGAGCACCGTGGCGGCGAAGCCGGTCACGATGCGTCCTCTCGCGAGTCGTCCTCGCCCTCTTCCGGCTTCTCCTCTCGGAAGAAGCCCTCGGGGGGCGTGGCGACGACCCGACCGGCCTTCACGTCCACCACCGGCACGCAGGCCCGGGTGAAGGGAAGGAGGAAGGTCTGGCCGCCGGCCGGTCTGACCTCGAGCAGATCGCCGGCGCCGAAGTTCGGCACCGCGACGATCTCGCCGAGGCGTTCACCCGCCTCGTCCACCACCACCAGCCCGATCAGGTCGGTGTGGTAGAAGGTCTCTTCGTCCTCGGGCTCCGGCAGGGCGGAGCGATCGATGAAGAGTTCGGCGCCGTTGAGCTTCTCGGCCATGGTGCGGTCGGCGATCTCGGCGAACTTCACGACGAGCATGGAGCCCTGATCGCGCATCCGCTCGATGGTCAGCCGACCACCCTTGGAGCTTTCGAGCGGGCCGTAGTCGGCGAGCGCCTCGACCGGATCGGTGAAGGACTTCACCCTCACCTCGCCGCGGATGCCGTGCGCGGCGCCGACCTGTCCGACGAGGACCCGATCATCACCGCTCATCGCCGTTCACTCCCGCTCGACCGATCACTCGGCGGCTTCGGCCTTGGCGGCCTTGGCCTTGGCGCGCTCCTGGGCCTTCTTGCCCGGCTCGCCCTGCTGCGGGTTGTTGCGCGCCTCGCGCTTCATCAGGCCGGCGGCGTCGAGGAAGCGAGCGACGCGATCGGTCGGCTGGGCGCCGACGGAGAGCCAGTGGGTGAGGCGCTCGGTCTCCAGCACGATGCGATCGGCCGAATCCTTGGCCAGCATCGGGTTGTAGGTGCCGACCTTCTCGATGAAGCGGCCGTCGCGGGGCGAACGCGCGTCGGCGACGACCAGACGGTAGAACGGGCGCTTCTTGGAGCCACCACGGGCGAGACGGATCTTGAGCGACATGGGCTCGGTTCCTTTCGTTGGATGTACTTGCGTCTGTGACCGGAGGCGAGCCTCCGGGAATTCCGGAACATCGACCGGTCCACCGGCCGGCGTCGCACCCCGCGATCGCCGCCCGCTCGGACCGGAAACTCACTTCTTCCCGAAGCCGGGTGGCAGCGGACCCTTGGGAAGGCCCATGCCGGGGAGCCCCATGCCCTTGGGCAGGGTCGGCATGCCGCCGCCCATGCCGCCGAATCCCGGCGGCAGTTGCGGCATCTGGCCGGACTTGGCCATCGCCTCGAGTTCGGCCGGGTCCATCTGCGGCATGCCGCCGCCGAGGAGCGAGCCGAGACCGCCGAAGAGACCGCCCTTCTTCTTGCTCATCGTCTTCATCATGTCCGCCATCTGGCGGTGCATCTTCAGAAGCTTGTTGACGTCCTCGACGCGGGTGCCGGAGCCGGCCGCGACGCGACGCTTGCGGCTGGCCGCCAGGAGCTCCGGCTTGCGGCGTTCCTTCACCGTCATCGAGCGGATGATGGCGATCTGGCGATCGAAGACCTTCTCGTCGAAGCCGTCGAGCTGACCCTTGAGCTTGCCCATGCCGGGCAGCATGCCCATGATGCCCTTCATGCCGCCGAGCTTCTTCATCTGCCCGAGCTGGTCGGCGAGGTCGTCGAGGTCGAACTGACCCTTCTTCATCTTGGCAGCCATGTCGGCCGCCTTCTTCATGTCGATCTCTTGGGCGGCCTTCTCGACCAGCGCGACGATGTCGCCCATGCCGAGGATGCGGCCGGCGATGCGGGCCGGATCGAAATCCTCCAGCGCATCGGCCTTTTCGCCGACGCCGACCAGCTTGATCGGCTTGCCGGTGACGGCGCGCATCGACAGCGCCGCGCCGCCGCGACCGTCGCCGTCCATGCGGGTCAGCACGATGCCGGTGATGCCGACGCGTTCGTCGAAGGAGCGGGCGAGGTTGACCGCGTCCTGGCCGGTCAGCGCGTCGGCGACCAGCAGGATCTCGTGCGGCCTGCCGACCTTCTTGATCTCCGCCATCTCGAGCATCAGCGGCTCGTCGATGTGGATGCGGCCGGCGGTGTCGAGAATGACGACGTCGTAGCCGCCGAGCCGCGCCGCCATCTGGGCGCGCTCGGCGATCTGCACCGGCGTCTGGCCGGCGACGATCGGCAGCGTGTCGATCGACGTCTGCTCGCCCAGCACCCGAAGCTGTTCCTGCGCCGCCGGACGGCGGGTGTCGAGCGAGGCGAGCAGCACCTTGGCCTTGGCGCGCTCGGAGAGACGCTTGCCGATCTTGGCGGTGGTCGTCGTCTTGCCCGAGCCCTGCAGGCCGACCATCATGATGGTGACCGGAGCGGGAGCGTCGAGGTCGATCGGCTTGGCGGTCGATCCCAGCGTCTCGACGAGAACATCGTGGACGATCTTGATGACCTGCTGGCCGGGGGTGACCGAACGCAGCACCTCGTGGCCGACGGCCCGGTGCTTGACCTTGTCGGTGAAGGACTTGACCACGTCGAGGGCGACGTCGGCCTCGATCAGGGCGCGACGGACCTCGCGCATCGCCTCGCCGACGTCGGCCTCGGAGAGGGCGCCGCGACGCGTGAGCTTGTCCAGGATCCCGGACAGCCGTTCGGACAGATTCTCGAACATGTGCGCTCGATCCGTTGTTGGTCCGCCCGACCGACCTCTGCGACGACCCCTCAAACGAGAACACGCCCGCGGGCGCGACGCGCTGGCGGACGTTGGCCTCCGGGGGCTTATCGGATGCCCCGGTCGGCTGAGGGATCGACGACGAAGTCGGCGAGAGTCGCGGTTGAATAGAGAAGGACGGGCGAAGAGTCAATCTTCACCGGCCCCGGTGGGGCGGTTTCGGCCGCCTTTCACTCGGTGAAGACGTAGATGTCGACGACCACCCGATCCTCCGGCGAGGCGATGGCGTCCTCACCGTATTCCTCGATCACCATACCGAGCGTCAGGCCCTTCTCGGTGAGGTGATCGTCGATGCGGGCGTAGACCTCCTCGAGGTCGTCTGCGTTCGGCGACGGCGAGAAGCGCAGCGCCGGCCCCGACGGCGACAGGCCGACCTTGATGCCCTTGGGCAACTTGCCCCCGGGCTTCCTGTCGATCGGCAGCATCACGACGAAGGAGAAGGTCTCCTCGTCGCTCTCGACATATTCGACCAGCGGCGCACCGGCGGGCTCCGATCCGGCCTTCTTGGCGGCGATCGCCAATCGCTCGAAAGCGCTGCCGAGCTTGTCCTCGGCGGTCTCCCAGGCGCCGCGTCCCTCGATCGACAACACCGGACGGGCGGGCAGGACCACCTCCTCCGGCGGCCGAACGGCCATCTTGCCGGGCGCGGGGGCCGCGATCGACGGCGGAGCCGGAACCGTCGGGGCGGCGTCGGCCGGAGCCTTCGGGCTGGCCTCGGCCGGAACGGAGGGAGCCGGGGCCGGAGCGGCGGCGGAGGGAGGCGGCGCGCTCGGCTTCGGCGTCTCGGTGACCGCCGGGGCCGCCGTGTCGACGGGCGCGGTCGGGGCCGGGGCGGCGGGAGAGGTCGGTTTCGCGGCCTCCGCCGGAGCGGCGGCGCCGGGCACCTCCGGGGGGGCGGCGGGTGCTCCCTGAGCACGCCCGATCGCCGGCGCCAGGACGAGGGTTCCGAGAGTGAGGAGCGCCGCGGCGCTCGATTTGGCGGTCATGCGGACCATCGCACACCTTCGCGGGCTCGATCGGTGGTCGGGAACCCGACCGGTCTACGAATCGAAATCGGCCGAAGAATGGCCCATTCGCTTCGGCCTTGCACGAATTTGCGAAGCGCGCGCGACCGCAACCGGCCGCGACCACCGCCGTCGACGGGTGTGGCGACCACGTGCCGCCCGCCTCACCCGATCGTCTCGCCCGACGTGACCGAGAGCGTGCCTCCGGCGCCGATCCGACGCGGTCGCGCTTCTGCCCACGGATGGTGTCGACCGACCGCGGCGAGGCGTTGGACGATCTTCGGTGCCCGGGTGACGGTGAGTTCGGCCGGCAACTCGCCCTGCTCGTAGGCGACGACGACGAGATCGCCGAGGATCTCCGGGGCGAGAAGCTCGTTCGCCGCCAGCATGAAGGCGGGGTTCGACGGCTTGCCGAAACGCTCTTGGCCGCGGGCGAAGGTCTCGTGGAGCAGGATGCCGTCCGCCGCGACGAGGCGGTGGAGGAGGGGCAACAGCGGCCGAAAGAGGTAGTTGGTGACGATCACGGCGGCGAACCGGCGACCGCCGAGCGGCAGATCGAGCCCGCCCGCCGCCTCGAGGTCGTGGGCGACGATCTCCACGTCGCCGCGTCCGGCGAGATCCGCGAGGCCCGAGACGTCGCGATCGACGCCGACCACCGGGTGGCCGAGAGCGAGCGCCCGGCGCAGATGCCGCCCGGCGCCGCAGGCGATGTCGAGCACCGCACCGCCCGCCGGCACGCCCGGCAGGAAGAGCTCGATCCAATCGGAGGGGCGGCCATGGCCGTGCGGATTGACGGTGGTGCCGGCGGATTCGCTCATCGGTTCGTCCTCGCGGCTGGTGTTTTCCCCCGACATTCGCCATATGTCGGAGGAACAGTCGGCGGGCTCCCGGCCCGGCCGGAAAGGTGAGCGCGTCCGTCGCGCCGCCGGGGCGGGTGATTCCCCGCCGAGGAGCGACCATGACCACCGCCATTCCCTTTCGCAAGATGAACGGGCTCGGCAACGACTTCCTGGTGTTCGACGCCCGCGCCGGCGGCCTGCGCCTGGCTCCGGCCGAGATCGCACGTCTCGCCGACCGGTCGACCGGCATCGGCTTCGACCAGATGATCACCATCGAGGCCTCCCCGATCGGCGCCGACGCCTTCATGCGCATCGACAACGCCGACGGCGGCGAGGTCTCCGCCTGCGGCAACGCCACCCGCTGCATCGGTTCCGTGCTGATGAAGGAGACGGGTAGGGACTCGGTGACCATCGAAACCCGCGCCGGACTGCTCTACGCGGCCGACGCCGGCGAGCCGGAACTGGTCACCGTCGACATGGGCGAGCCGCGGTTGAGATGGGACGAGATCCCGCTCGCCGAACCCTTCGCCGACACCCGCGCCATCGAGCTGCAGGTCGGACCGATCGACGCCCCGCTGCTGCATTCGCCGTCCTGCGTCTCGATGGGCAATCCGCACGCCATCTTCTGGGTGGACGACGTCGAGGCCCACGATCTCGAACGCCTCGGTCCGATGCTCGAGCATCATCCGATGTTCCCCGAACGTGCCAACATCTCGTTGGCGCAGGTGACGAGCCCGGAGAGCCTGACGCTCAAGGTGTGGGAACGCGGCGCCGGCATCACCCGCGCCTGCGGCACCGGCGCCTGCGCCGCGGCGGTGGCCGCCGCCCGCACTCGCCGCACCGGCCGGCGCGTCCGCGTCACCCTGCCGGGCGGCGATCTCCTCATCGACTGGCGCGCCTCCGACGACCACGTGATGATGACCGGCCCGGTGGAAACGGAGTTCGAAGGCCTCCTCGATCGTGACACGCTCACCTGGCGACGTCGCGAGGCCGCGACCCGAGGGGCGGCGGAGTGAGCGTCGAACTGGTCACGCTGGGCTGCCGCCTCAACACGGCCGAGTCCGAGGCCATGCGCGAGCAGGCGACCGCCGCCGGGCTCGACGACGTCGTCATCGTCAACACCTGCGCGGTGACCGCCGAAGCCGTGCGTCAGGCGCGCCAGACCATTCGTCGCACCCGGCGCGAGCGGCCGAACGCCCGCATCGTCGTCACCGGTTGCGCCGCCCAGGTCGAGCCGGCAACCTTCGCCGACATGGCCGAGGTCGATCTGGTGCTCGGCAACGACGCCAAGCTCGAGGCCTCGTCCTGGACCGTTCTCGCCGACTTCGGCATCGGCGAGAGCGAGAAGGTCAAGGTCAACGACATCTTCTCGGTCCGCGAGACCGCCGGCCACATGGTCGCCGGCTTCGAGGAGCGCACCCGCGCCTTCGTCCAGGTGCAGAACGGCTGCGATCACCGCTGTACCTTCTGCATCATTCCCTACGGCCGCGGCAATTCCCGCTCGGTACCGGCGGGCGCCGTGGTCGAGCAGGTCGCCCGGCTCGTCGATCGCGGATACCGCGAAGTGGTTCTGACCGGGGTGGACATCACCTCCTGGGGCGGTGATCTACCGGGAGGCCCGAAGCTCGGATCGCTCGTCGGCGCCCTGCTGCGCCGCGTCTCCGGGCTCGAACGGCTGAGGATCTCGTCGATCGATTCGGTCGAGGCCGACCCGGAATTCGTCGAGCTCGTCGCCGCCGAGCCGCGTCTGATGCCGCATCTCCACCTCTCGCTCCAGTCGGGCGACGACCTGATCCTCAAGCGCATGAAGCGGCGGCACTGCCGCGACGACGCGGTGCGCTTCTGTGCCGATCTGAGGTCGCGGCGGCCGGACCTCGTCTTCGGCGCCGATCTCATCGCCGGCTTCCCCACCGAGACCGACGAGATGTTCGAAGCGACCGCCCGCCTTATCGCCGACTGCGGCCTCACCTTCACCCACGTCTTCCCCTTCTCCGCCCGGCCGGGAACGCCGGCGGCGCGCATGCCGCGGCTGGAGAGGAACGTCGTCAAGGAACGCGCCGCCCGCCTCCGGGAGATCGGTTCGGCGGCGACGATCGCCCATCTCGACGGCCGCATCGGCGCGATCGAGAAGGTGTTGATCGAGAAGGAGGACGTCGGTCACACCGAACAGTTCCACCCCATTCGGGTCGCCGCGCGCGGCGGCTCCAATCTTCCGCCCGGCGACGTCGTCGCGGCGCGCGTCGTGGCGCGCGACGGGTCGACACTCCGGGCCGAGGCCCTCACCGATCGGAAAGACGAGGCGACGAGATGAGCGAAGGCGACAAGCGCGGACTGCTCGGACGGTGGTTCGCGGGCAAGCGGCCTCCCACCGCCGACGCCCCGGGAGCGCCGGACGCGACCTCCGACCTCGCCGAGGCGGCGGCGGAGCCGCCCGAGACCGCCGAACCGCCGCGGGCTCCGACCGTCGTCGCGACCCCCGAGCCGACGGCCCCGGCGACCCCGCCCGCCGCCGAACCCGCCCCGGCGCCGCTCGAATTCACCCCGGCCCTGCCGATCGAGGAGGCGGCGCCGAAGAAGACCACCTGGTGGCAGAAGCTGAGGTCCGGCCTCTCGCGCACCTCCTCGGCGCTCGGCTCCGGCATCTCGGCGATCTTCACCAAGCGCCGGCTCGACGACGACACGCTCGACGAGCTCGAGGACATCCTGATCCAGGCCGACCTCGGCCTCGTCACCGCGACGAAGATCACCGCCGCCCTGCGCCGCGACCGCTACGACAAGGAGATCACCGACCACGAGGTGCGCTCCGTCCTCGCCGGCGAGGTCGAGAAGGTGCTGGCGCCCGTCGCCCGGCCGCTCGACATCACCTCGACGCACCGCCCCCACGTCGTCCTGGTGGTCGGCGTCAACGGCTCGGGCAAGACCACCACCATCGGCAAGCTCGCCATGAAACTCGCCCGCGAAGGGAAATCGGTGACGCTGTGCGCCGGCGACACCTTCCGCGCCGCGGCGATCGAGCAGTTGATGATCTGGGGAAGCCGCACCGGTGCCTCGGTCATCGCCCGCGAGCCGGGCGCCGATGCCGCTTCGCTCGCCTTCGACGCGCTCGCCGCGGCGAAGGCGGCCGGTTCCGACGTGCTGATCGTCGACACCGCCGGCCGGCTGCAGAACCGCGCCGAGCTGATGGCCGAGCTCGAGAAGATCGTCCGCGTCATCAAGAAGCAGGACCCGAGCGCCCCGCACGACGTCGTCCTCACCCTCGACGCCACCACCGGCCAGAACGCCGTCAATCAGGTGGAGATCTTCGGCAAGGTCGCCGGCGTCACCGGGCTGGTCATGACCAAGCTCGACGGCACCGCCCGCGGTGGCATCCTCGTCGCCATCGCCGAGCGCTTCGGCCTGCCGGTCCACTTCATCGGCGTCGGCGAGGGTGCCGACGACCTCGAACCCTTCGACGCCGCGGATTTCGCCCGCGCCGTCGCCGGTCTCGAGCGCAAGGACGACCGAGGATGATGAACGACGCGACGAGCGTCGGTCATTCGATCTCGCGGGCTTCCGAGGGCAGCATGATCGGGATGCCGTCGCGGATCGGATAGGCGAGCCGGGCGGCACGCGACACCAGCTCCTGCTTCTCCGCGTCGTAGGTGAGGGTCGTCCGGGTCAGCGGACAGATCAACAGCTCGAGCAGGCGCGGGTCGAGCCGGCCGCGGCGGCGATCCTCGGGAAGCGCGCTCTCGTCGGTCATCGCCATCCTCCACACGAACGGTTCGTCGCGTCGCTCCGCACCGCCGAACCCGACGCGCTCGACTCGCCCTCGTTCGACGTCCACATCACTGCAACGGCTTCGGCCCGTCGCGTTTCTCGGCGAGCGAGCGCTCGGTGATCGCCACCAGGAGCGCCGCCCGGGTGGCGAGATCCGGCGTCTCGAGCAGCGCCTGTTTCTCCCGCGGCCCGCAGGGCGACATCATGGCGAGCCCATCGACCAGCGTCTCGTTCGAGGCGGATTCGAAATGCGACCATTCGACCGCCATCTCGTTGGCGTCGAGATGGGCGCGCAGCGTCGCGAGCAGCGAAGCGCGGTCGACCGCATCCTCGCCGAGCCCGGTGCGGAAGTCCTCGCCGAAGTCGCCGAAGTCCGGCCGCGCCTGACGATAGGGCGTGGTGGTGGACAATTCCTCGGCGATCGCGAAACGCGTCACCCCTATCAGGGTGATGATCAGCCGCCCGTCGCCGGTCTCGGCGAACTGGGTGATGCGCCCGAGGCAGCCGATGCGCTCCAACGGCGGGCGACGCTCGCGCTCGCCGATCGACCGGTCGATGCGCGGCTGGATCAGCCCGATCAACCGATCACCCGCCAGCGCCGCATCGACCATGGCGAGGTAGCGCGGCTCGAAGACGTTGAGCGGCAACGCCCGGCGCGGCAGCAGCAGCGCGCCGGTCAAGGGAAAGAGAGGGATCACCGCCGGCAGATCGTCCGGACCCTCGTAGGATCGATTGCCGGCGCGCGTCATCGCCGCTCCTCACGAGAACAGGACGGACGACAGGCGCCGGCGACCATAGAGAGTGGCCGGCTCCTTCGGGCCCCAGGCCTCGAAGAAGGTGAGAAGCTGCTTGCGCGCCGCTTCGTCGTTCCAGCCGCGTTCGCGGCGGATGATCTCGATCAGGCTGTCGACCGCCGCCTGTTCGTGGCCGCCGGCCGCCAGCACCAGCGCCAGATCGAAACGCGCCTGATGATCCGCCGGGTCGTGGGCGAGACGCGCCTCGAGCGCGATTGGATCGCCGAGCCCGGCGGTCTTCTCGGCGAGCGCGATGCGCGCCTGCACCGCCGCGACGCGCGGATCCTTGGCCGCCGCCGCCGGGACGGTGGCGAGGAGCTTCCTGGCCGTGTCGAGATCGCCGGTGGCGACGTGGACGTCGGCGAGGCCGAGCAGCGCGTCGAGATTGTCGGGTTCAATCTGGTGGGCATGGGCGAAGAGTTCCACCGCCGTCTGCACGTCGCCGGCATCGAGCACCGCGCGGCCCTCCTCGACCAGCGCCTGGGCGTCCGACGGCGCCGCCGGTCCGCAGACCTTGTCGATGAAGGTCTGGATCTGGCTCTCCGGCACCGCGCCCATGAAGCCGTCGACCGGCTGTCCGCCCTTGAAGGCGATGACCGCCGGGATCGAGCGGATGCCCATCTGGCCGGCCACCTCCGGGTGGTGGTCGATGTTCATCTTGACCAGCTTCACCCGCCCCTTGGCGGCGCGCACCACCTTCTCGATCGCCGGGGCGAGCTGCTTGCACGGCCCGCACCACTCCGCCCAGAAGTCGACCAGCACCGGCACGTCCTTGGAAGCGTCGATGACGTCCTTCATGAAGGCGGCGGTGGTGGTCTCCTTGACCAGGTCGTCACCGCCGGCGGGCTTGGCCGCCGCCGGCTGCATCGAGGGGAAGGTGGAACCGTAGGAGAAGGTCGGGCCGGTCATCGTGTCTTTCCGAGGTCTTCGTGGCGCCGGCCGGTCGACGATCGTGTCGCGGCGGCGGGGGTGTCCGGGATGTCGCGGTGAAAGATGGTGCGAAAGGCGCCGCTCCGCAATCTCCCCGAGGGGAAATCGCCGATCGGCCGCGACTCGGGCCTCAGGCCGGCGCGTCGAGATCGAGCTTGCCGTTCGAGACCGTGACGATCAGCGGCGGATGGCCGGTCTCGGTGAGGAAGCGCACCAGATCCTCGCGGCGGATCGAGGTGGTGGCGGTGTTCTCGAGCGGATGGAAGTTGAGGATCTCGTGCTCCATCATCGGCGCGTCGATCACCATGGTCACCACGCGCTCGACGTCGTTGGCCACGCCGAAGGGCGTCACCGCCCCGGGGATGACCCCGAGGAGGTCCATCAGAAGCTCCGGTTTGCCGAAGGTGACCCGGCCCGAGGCGCCGATCTTCTCCGAGATCGCCTTCAGGTCGATCGCCGCGTCGGCCTCCGCCGTCACCAGGAACACCCGACCCTTCTTGTCCTTGAGGAGGAGGTTCTTCGAGTGGCCGCCGGCGATCGCGTGCTTGATCGCCCGGCTCTCGGCGACGGTGAAGACCGCCGGGTGGTCGTGGGTCGTCGTCTCGATGCCGAGGTCGGCGAAACGGGCGAGGAGATCGGCGCGGGTCAGCGGCATGGAACGGGTCTCGGTCGAATGGGCGAGGGATCGCGACGCGCTCTTCTAGAACATGTTCGCCCCGAGCAGAACCGGCGCGACCGAAAAGAACCCGCGCCGATGATACGCCGTGGCCGCTCCCGGCCGCCGCCACATCCCCCGGGCGCGGCCCGCGCCCCTGCCGAAATGGCGGAACCGGAGCCGGCGAAACCGAGCCGGCGCACCGCCTCCGGCGAGGATTTCTCCGCTCCGCCACCCCCTCCGCCGGTCGTCCGCGCGCCGTGCGGGGAAGGAAAACGGCTGTTTTCCGCCGTCTTTCGAGCCTTCGCCGGCTTTCCGACGAATCCGACCGAAAACAGGCTTGCATCCCGCCGCGAGCTGTTGCTATAGAAGCGCCCGTCCGGCGGCGACGCCGGGCGTTACCCAGGAAGCGGGTGTAGCTCAGGGGTAGAGCACAACCTTGCCAAGGTTGGGGTCGAGGGTTCAAATCCCTTCGCCCGCTCCAATCTCCCTCTTCGGGAGAGCACGAAAAAGCCGCGGGAAACCGCGGCTTTCGTCGTTTTCGGGCCATTCGACCGCGTGTGTCTTCTCGTTCAGGCGGCGGTTCGTCGGATCATGTCGGCCGCCTTCTCGCCGATCATGATCGACGGGGCGTTGGTGTTGCCGCCGATGAGCGTCGGCATGATCGAGGCGTCGACGATGCGCAGGCCCTCGATGCCGCGCACCCTCAGTTCCGGATCGACCACCGCGCCGGCGTCGACGCCCATGCGGCAGGTGCCGACCGGATGATAGACGGTGTCGACGCGGGCGCGCAGGACGGCGCGGATGTCGTCGTCGGTCTTCACGTCGGCGGTGAAGAGATCGCGGCCGCGACGCGAGGCGAGCGCGGGAGCGTCCATGATCCGCCGCGTCGCCTTGAAGCCGGCCACCATGTCCTCGATGTCGTCCGGGTGGGTTAGGAAGGCCGGGTCGATCGCCGGCGCCGCCATCGGGTCGGCCGAGGCGAGTTTCAACGTACCGCGGCTCTTCGGCCGAAGCAGGCACAGGTGGCTCGAGAAGCCGTGGCCGAGGCGCAGCTTTCGGGCGTGGTCGTCGACCATGGCGACGATGAAGTGGATCTGGATGTCCGGGGCCGGCAGATCCGGCCGCGTCCTGAAGAAGCCGCCGGCCTCGGCGAAGTTCGAGGCGACGAGCCCGCGCCGCTCGCGGCGATATCTGAGGATCTCCTTGAACAGCCGCACCGTCCCGGCCGCCGACAGGCCGATCAGGTCGAGGCTCGGAGCGGCGAAGCCGAAGATGAAGTCGGGATGGTCCTGCAGATCGGCGCCGACGCCGGGCAGGTGGTGCACCACCTCGATGCCGTGCGCCTTCAGATGCGCCGCCTCGCCGATGCCCGACAACATCAGGATCTGCGGCGACTGCAACGCCCCGGCCGAGACGATCACCTCGCGCCGGGCGCGGAAGGTGCGCACTTCGCCGCCCTGGCGTACCCGAACGCCGGTGGCCCGGCCGT
The DNA here is from genome assembly GCA_030247555.1 of Siculibacillus sp. Taxonomy (GTDB): domain Bacteria; phylum Pseudomonadota; class Alphaproteobacteria; order Rhizobiales; family Ancalomicrobiaceae; genus CALBKH01. The sequence continues at coordinate 17,275 of JAOTSD010000068.1, forward strand.
TCTCGATCAGGATGCGCAGGACGCGGGCGCCGCACTCGATCGCGAGATTGGCCCGGTTTCCGATGTGGGGGTGGAGATAGGCGCGCGCCGCGCTCCAGCGTTCGCCGTTCTTCTGCGTCACCTGATAGACGCCGAAGCCCTCCTGCTCCGGCCCGTTGAAGTCGTCGTTGGAGCGGAACTGCGCCTCGGTGGCCGCCTCGAGAAAATACCGCTGCCACGGATTGTCGGTGCGCGGATAGGTGACCTCGAGCGGCCCGCCACGGCCGTGGAATTCGCCGGTCTCGAAGTCGGCGTTGTTCTCCGACCGCTTGAAATAGGGAAGCACGTCCGCGTAGGACCAGCCGGCGTTGCCGAGTTCGGCCCAATGATCGTAGTCTGAGCGATGCCCGCGCACGTAGATCATGGCGTTGACCGCCGAGGATCCGCCCAGCGTCCGGCCGCGCGGCTGATAGCCCTGCCGCCCGTTCAACCCCTTCTGGGGCACGGTGCGGAAGGCCCAGTTGTGCAGCTTCGACGGCACCATCAACGCGCCGGCCAGCGGTGTACGGATCACCCAGTCGTCGCCGCGATCTCCCGCCTCGAGCAGGCAGAGCGTGACCGAGGGATCCTCGGTGAGCCGGCTCGCCACGGCCGACCCGGCAGAGCCGCCGCCGAGCACCAGATAGTCGAATTCTCGGTTCGTGTCGGTCATCTCGTTCCTCCCGCCTCCGACGAGGTCACTCGCGTCAGGCGAAGCGCCTGAGTGCCGCCAACATGCGGTCGAAGGTCTTGCCGTAGGGAGGCCGCATGAACCCGAGCCCGGAGAGGTTCGGGCGGTGGAAGATCGGCTTCAGATGCGAGAAGGTGCGGAAGCCCCACTCGCCGTGATAGGCGCCCATGCCGGAAGCCCCGACGCCGCCGAACGGTTGGTTCTCCTGGGCGAGATGGACGATGCAGTCGTTGACGGTGACGCCACCGGAGACGGTCTCCACCATCACCCGGTCGCGCGCCGCCTCATCGGTGCCGAACCAGTAGAGCGCCAGCGGCCGCTCGTCGGCGACCACCGTGGCGATCGCCGCATCGGCGCTCTGAACCGGCACCACCGGCAAGATCGGGCCGAAGATCTCCTCCTGCCTGACCCTCATGTCGGGGGTGGTGTCGAGGAGAATGCAGGGCGGAAACTTGGCCGAGTTCGACCAGCGGGTCGGATCGGCGACCGTCCACACGACCTTCGCGCCCTTGGCCACCGCGTCGTCGATGAGCGCCTGCTGGCGCGCCCGATGCGGGGCGCAGACGATGGCGGTGTAGTCGGGGTTGCCCGGATCGTCGCCGAAGAGCTTCGCCACGGCGCCGCGATAGGCCTCGACGAAGGCATTTTCGTGCCCGGCCGGCAGCAGCACGTAGTCGGGCGCGACGCAGGTCTGACCGGCGTTGAGGAGCTTGGCGAAGGCGATGCGCTCCGCCGCCACCGCCACGTCGGCCGAGGCGTCGACGATCGCCGGCGACTTGCCGCCCAGTTCGAGCGTCACCGGCGTCAGGTTCTTCGCCGCCGCCTGCGCCACGATGCGGCCGACGCGGGTCGAGCCGGTGAAGAGCAGATGGTCGAAAGGCAGGCCCGAGAAGGCGGTGGCCACCTCCGGTCCCCCCTCGATCACCACCACCTCGTCGTCGCGGAAGCGTCGCGACACGAGCTCGGCGAGCAGCGCCGAGAAGCGCGGCGTCAACTCGCTCGGCTTCACCATCACCCGGTTTCCGGCCGCCAGCGCCGCCGCGACCGGTGCGAGGGTCAGCTGCAGCGGATAGTTCCACGGCGCCACCACTCCGACGAGGCCGAGCGGCTGCGGCATCAGCCGGTTGCGGCCGGGCAGGAAGGCGAATTCGGTCTTCACCCGCTTCGGCTTCATCCAGCCCTTCAGGTGGCGCAGGGTGTGGGAGATCCCCACCTCGACGATGAAGGCTTCGGCGAGCCGCGTCTCTTGGACGCAGCGATGGCCGAAATCGGCCGAGATCGCCGCTTCGATGGCGCCGGCCTCCTCCGTCACGATGGCGCGGAGCCGCTTCAGCCGGTCGGTGCGTTGCGCGAGGTCGGGATGGGGATCGCGCCGGGTCGTCTCCCGCATCCGGGAGAAGACCGCCGAGAGGCCGTCGGGGCCGAGCATCGCGGTCGGAAGGGGCATGTCCATGGGCTTCCTCGCCTCGTTTCGCCTCAGTGTTTCCAGGTCTTTTCGAGCACGTCGTCGTCGCCGGCGAACAGCCCTTCCATCACGGCGCGTTCCCGCGTCAGGATGATGTGCAGGAAGTCATCGGCCCCGCCCATCTTGTGGAAGGCGCGATGGCCGTCTTCGAGGAAGGTCTGCAGGTCGCCGAATCCGGCGAGCCGCGCCGGGCGCCGCATCATGGTGAGCGCCGTGCCGGCGAAGGAATGGTGGGTCAGACGATCGAGGGCATGACCGAGATGATCGATCAGATCGATCTGGTGCTCGCGGTCGTCGCGGCGGCCGACCCTGCGGTAGGCTTCGCCGTAGCTTCTCGCGTCGATCGTCTCGATCCGCACGCCGAGGGCGGCGACCATCTCCACGTCGAGGATCTCCGACAACGTGTCCAGTTCGATGGCGTCGGCGACCGTCTCGAGGCCGGAGACCGGCAACAGCTTGGCGACGGTCGGCACGACGCGCGCGATGTCGGCATCGCGCTTCACCGTGTCCCCGGCGCCGTAGAGATCGTTCATGAAGAAGAGGGCGGTGTCGTGGAAGCGTCGGTCGGCGAGCAGATCGGCATGGGTGTGCGCCAGTCGTCCCGACTGCCATTCGCGCAAGAGGATCCGACGACGCGTCGCTTCCGCGTCGGACCTCAACCGTCCGCGCAATTCGATCCCTGCCTCGAGACGGGCGGTAAGTCTTTCGACAGTTTCCGCTTTCGTGTCCATGAAAATTCTCTACCATCCCCGGTTAGAAAACGCCGCCTAAAGACGGGCGCGTCCTTCCCCCGCCGCGGTGGGGGACGAGCGACGCCGACGCATGCGGCCCGCCCGCCGTCGCACCGGCGGGCGCGAGGGGAGCGCGGAGGAAACGCAGATGACACGCGGCGAACGCATGTCACCGGTCGACACGACCTGGTTGCGCATGGACCGACCGAACAACCCGATGGTCATCGTCGGCGTCATCAAGCTCGCCGGTCCCGTCGATCCGACCGAACTCGCTCGCATCCTCGCCGAGCGCCTCCTCGTCTATCGCCGCTTCTCGCAGAAGGCGGTACACGTCGCCGGCGGCATGTCCTGGGTCGACGATTCCCGGTTCGACGTCACCCGCCACATCCATCACGTCCGCCTGCCCGGCGCCGGCGGTGACGCCGAGCTGGAGAGGTTCGTGGGCGAGCTCGCCTCCACCCCACTCGATCGCTCCATCCCCTTGTGGCAGTATCACATCGTCGAGGATTTCGAGGGTGGCGCCGCGGTGGTGGTGCGCATCCACCACGCCATCGCCGACGGCATCGCCCTGATCGGCGTCATGCTGTCGCTGACCGACGACCTCCACGGCATGGACGAGCCCGCCGCCGACTGGACGGCACGCGGCGAGGGCGATCACGGTGAATGGTGGTCGAGCCTCTTCGCCCCGATCGGCCGCGTGGTGAAGATGGGCAGCAAACTGTCCGGTCGGGTGCTGAAGTCGGCCGGCGGACACGGCTCGCGCGCCTCCCGCGCGCTCGGACTGGCCAAGGACGGCGCCGGCGTCGTCGGCGAACTCGCCGGCCTGCTGTTCATGCCCAACGACAGCAAGACCCCGCTCAAGGGTGTGCCGCACGGCAAGAAGAAGGTGGCTTGGGCCGAGCCGTTGCCGCTCGACGAGGTCAAGGCGGTCGCCCATGCCCGCGGCTGCTCGGTCAACGACGTGCTGATGTCCTGCGTCGCCGGGGCGATCAACGCCTACCTCGACGAGGTCGGCGAACCGACTCGCGGCGTCGAGATTCGGGCGCTGATCCCGGTCAATCTGCGCGCGCCGGGCCGCCATCGCGACCTCGGCAACGAATTCGGCATCGTCACCCTCGTCCTGCCGGTCGGCATCGACGATCCGCTGGAGCGCCTCGTCGAGGTCAGGAAGCGCATGGACGCGCTGAAGCGCTCGCAACAGGCCGGCGTCACCTACGGCCTCCTCGCCGCCCTCGGCTACGTCCCGAAGCTCGCCCAGGACGCGCTCTTCGGCATCCTGCTCTATCGCGCCACCGCGGTGATGACCAACGTGCCGGGCCCGCAGATGCCGCTGAAGATCGCCGGCGCGGAAATTTCGCAACTGACCTTCTGGGTGCCACAATCGGGCGACATCGGCATCGGCGTGTCGATCCTGTCCTACAACGGCAAGGTCCAGTTCGGCCTCATCACCGACGCCGAGATGGTGGCCGAGCCGCGCCGGGTCATCGCCCATTTCGGGCCGCAGTTCGAGCGATTGCTCTACCTGACCCTGCTCGACTGCACCGCTCACTCGGAAGAACCCGCCGACACGACACAGCGGACGCGGCCGGAGGCTCGCCGTCATCGCCGCCGCGCGACCGAAACCGGGGCCGGGACTCCGGTCACGAAGAAGGCCACGCGGAAGAAGCCCCCGCCGGATGATGCCGCCGGAACCGCGGCCCCCTCGCCGCGACGCCGGCGCGAGACGAAGACCGCTGCGGACGACGTCTGATTCCATCCGGCATCGCGAACGACCGACGCCGACCCCGGCGCGAACGTCCCGAACCTCCGAGCCGAGCGAGAAATCCGTGCGTCTCCGGCGGCGGGGGCGTCGGCGCCCCCAGCCTCGCCGTCAGTCCTCCAGTTCGGCCTTGGCCAGTTCGACGTCGAGCCGTTCCATCGCGTCGGCCGGCTTCGACTTCGCCGCCTCGGTGTAGAGAGCGATCGCCTGCTTCATCTTGGAATTGCCGAACATCATGACCAACCCGTTGGCGTACTCGATCCGCGCCACCGCCGAATCCGGGTTGAGCTTCAGCGCCGTCTCGAAATGCTTGACGCCGTCGTCCTTGCTGGCGCCGTAGGTCAGGCCACCGATCATGCCGCCGACCTTGTTGATGATCTCGGCGTGATAGGTGCCGAGCGCGATGTGGGCGTCGGCGTGTTTCGGCGCGTACTTCAGCGCCGTCTCGAGGCTGGCGCGCACCTTGCCGGCCAGCCCCTGCGCCAGCGCCTTGCCGATCGAGATGCCCTGACTGTAGCGGCCGAGTGCCTGGGCGTGGAGATAGTGGGCGTTGGCGATGCCCTTCGCCGCCGCCATCAACTCCTCGCAACGCGCCGCCGAGGCCTGGAACAGCTCGAGCTTGGCGGCCTCGTTCTCCTCGAGATAGGTGGCGTGGATGTTGGTCGCCTTGTTGGCGACGACGTAGCCGAGCGGGCCGACCGAGAGGCCCTTGTCCACCGCCTCGGCGAAGTCGCCGCGATGATGGGCCCGCCAGGCGTCGCGAATCGTCGCCGCCGCCTCTTCCAACGACATCTTCGGCTTCAGCTTCGGGTTGGCCTCGACCAGCGCCGCCAGCTGGGCCGCATCGGGATAGGGCTCGCAATCGCCGCGATGGAGCCGCGGCCAGGCCTTCTCGAGCGCCGCGTCGGCGTAGTCGTGGTCCTTCGAGGGATGGGGGAAGGCGGTCCAGCGCGGCTTGGCCATGATGCGTCTCCTCAGCTTCTGTATCGTTCGGCGAGATGATCGAGCAGCGCCCGCTCCCGCGGCGCCAGATAGGGTGCGGCGAGCGCCATGACCTGATAGGCGCCGCGGGCGAGCGCCTCACCGTCGTCCCAGTGCCGCGGATCGCGGACATATTCGAAGGACAACCACCAGGTGGCGATCAACGTCATGTTGGCCGCCAACGCCTCGATGTCGGAGGCCGAGGCCGTCATGCGGCCCTCGGCGACGAGACCGCGCAGGATGGTCGCCGCGGTCGTCTGCTTGTGGGCGAGGATCAACCGCATCTGCCGCTCGAGCCCCCGGTGGCGCGAGACGAGTGCGGTGATGTCGCGATAGACGAAGCGGTATTTCCAGATCGCCTCGAAGATCAGATGCAGGAAGAGCCACACGTCCTCGACGTCCGGCGCCCGCGTTCCCGGTGCGGCGAGCGTGCGCTCGATCTCGGCCCGGAAGGTGGCGAAGAGCGCCTCGACGATCTTGTCCTTGGAGGGGAAGTGGTAGTGCAGGTTGCCCGGAGAGATGCCCATCTCCTCGGCGATCGCCGAAGGGGTGACGCTCGGCTCGCCGAGGCGATTGAACAGCGCCAGCGCCGTCTCGAGGATGCGTTCCTTCGTCCGTCGCTGCGGTTTGCGCCCCATGTCGACCGTTCCTCACCCCGCCGCGGCGTCGGCTCTCCGGCCGATCGTCCCGCGACGCCGTCGACTGAAACGCGAATCCGCGCGCCACTCAACAGGCGAGGCGTCGAATCGCGGCGATATTTCACGCCTCCGGCTCATTCGGCCGGGGTTCGGACCTTCAGCGCCGCATCGAGCCGGTCGAGCGCATGGGCGAGATGCCGGGTCGGAGAATGCGGCGGCAACCTGCGCGGCGGCGGCGGCGATCCGGCGGTGATCGGCCGGTGCCGCACATGTTCGAGGAACTCCTCGTCGAGACCGACGCCGTGGGCGGCGAGGATCGGCCCGAGCTGCTCGCGGCGGCGGCGCAGGTCGGCGAGGGTGCGCTCGTAGGCGTGCTGGGCGAGGCGCTTGCGCGATGCGTAGGAGAAGATGTTGGCGAAGAAGATTTCCGCATCGGCGTGGTTCGGTTCGAACCTG
>JAOTSD010000069.1 GCA_030247555.1 Siculibacillus sp.
GCTCCGACCGGCGGTGCGCCCGCTCCCGCACCGACCGGCCGTCCGCCACGTCTGGCCCGGGCGTCCGAGGCTCCGGCCCCGGCCCCGGCTCCGGTGGTGGCGGAAGCCGCTCCCGCACCGAGCGGCCGTCCGCCACGTCTGGCCCGGGCGTCCGAGGCTCCGGCCCCGGCTCCGGTGGTGGCGGAAGCCACTCCGGCACCGAGCGGTCGCCCGCCGCGTCTGGCCCGGGCGTCCGAGGCTCCGGCCCCGGCCGCGGTGGTCGAAGGGGTGTCGCGGGACGAGGCTGCGCCGGCATCCGCAGCATCCGCGCCCACGGCGCGCTCCTCGGGGCGGCCGAAGCCGTCCCGGCAGCGCCGCGGCATCCAACTCAAGACCGACCTGACCTGAGGAGGGAGAGGACACATGAGATCCGAGATCATCGCGGCGGCCCTCGCGACGACCATCGTCTCGCTCGCTTTCCCGGCCGGCGCCGCCACTTGGGGTGAACTGACGGCGGGTGCGACCAACGGCGCCCAGCAGACGCCTAATCCGGTCGGCCCTTATGCCGCCGCGCCCCAACCCGGCAGCTGCTGGCAGTGCCAGTCGGCGCCGATCACGGGAGGGCCCGAGGGCGTGCCGCCGACGCCGCTCGACGCGCCGGGCTTCGCCCAGCTTCCGCCCGGCTCCGTGATCCCGCCGGAGGCGCTGCTGCCCTTCGGCCCCAACGCCGGACTGCCGGGTGGCCGGACGCAGATCTGGTCGTTCGGCCAGATGAACAACACGACGGACCCGTACAACCAAGCGGGTCTGAGTACGCCTTTCATGTTCGTGCCCTGGTCGACGCCCCTCTCGGGCTGGACCAATGCACAGACATGGAACTGGTGGCGCGAACGCGCGGGCGTTCGCTCACCGCTCTGGTAGGCCGCATCCGCGGTCCGCCGACTTGGGAGGCCTGAGAGGAAAACCCATGCGTCACATCGGAAAGATCGCACTCGTCGTGCTCCTGGGCGGGCTGGCCGAAGCGGCCGTTGCCGCCGAGAACCCCGCCGCTCCCCCGCCGTCCGGCCCCTATGCCGCGCCGGCTCCCGGTGCCCAGACCCCGCCGCCGCCTCCGGGCTGGGGCGCTCCGCCGTGGGCTCAGCCGGCCCCGCAGGCCGACGGCAAGTCCGCTCCGGCTCCGCAGGGTTGGGCTCCCCCGCCCCCGCCCCCGCCGCCGCCCTACTATGGCGGTTACGGCCCGGGCTACGGCTACGGCCCGGGCTACGGCCCGTACGACGGCTACGGCTCCGGACGCGGCTACGGCTACGGTCGGGGTAACGGTCGCGGCAACATGCGCGGCAACTTCTCCTTCGGCGGTGATGCCGACATGGACGGCAACGGCTGGGGAAACAGCGACGGCTGGGGCCGTCGTGGCTGGGGTCCGGGCAACTGGGGTCCGGGCGGCTGGTGGTGATCCACGCTCTCTCGTCGACCCGCGGCCGGTCGTTGTGACGACAGGCCGCGGGTCGGCGGGTGATCCCCCCGATCAGAGGTCGGGTGGTGCGGGGCTCTCGGGCTCCGCCACCACCCGTCTCGATGGAGGAACGAGATGAAAGGCATCAGGACTCTTCTGGCTGCCGCCACTCTCGCCACCGCGCTTCTCGCACCGGTCGCCGCTCAGGCCCAGTGGTGGGGCGGCAGCCCTTGGGGCGGTGGTCCCATGGGCGGTGGCCCTTGGGGCGGTTATCCCGGGTGGGGTGGCTATCCCGGTTTCGGTCCCGGTATGGGTCTCAATCCCTGGGGACACGGCCTCGGGCGCACCAATTTCAATTTCTCCACCGACCTCGGCGGTTGGGGCAATGGACTGGGCAACGGCTGGAGCAACCCGTGGGGCGGCGGTCCCTGGGGCGGCTATCCCGGCGGTCTCGGTGGCCCCTGGGGCGGCTATCCCGGTGGGCTCGCAGGCCCTTTGGGCGGCGTACCCGGTGGCATGGGCCCTTGGGGCGGCGTACCCGGTGGAATGGGCGGTCCGTGGGGCGGTGGCCCTTGGGGCGGCCGCGGCTTCGGCTGGTGATCCGATCTTCGAGGAGAGGCGGGCGCGGTCCGTCTCTCTTCTCCTTCCCGATACTTCCCTCATGACGAGGTGTGCGCGATGCTCGCCCGAATATTCACGCGTGTTTTCTACGCCGCCGTGTTCTTCGCGCTCGGCGTCTGGGCGGCCCCCTCCGTCGGAGGGTTCGGCCGCATGATCGGTTCAGGCGTCGACGCCGCCTCTCGGGGGGTCGACGGATTGTGGGCCTGGGCGGAGAGCACCGTCTCCGGCGCGCCGTCCGGTTGGTCGGCGGCGCCGGCTCCGGTCGCCAAGCCCGCGCCGGCGGCGCCCCCGGTCGCCGCGACGAGTTCGGCCGCCAAACCGGCTCCGGCCCCGGTCGCCGCGCCCGCCCCGGTGTCCGCTCCCGCGGCCGCACCGGCCGCGCCGGATCCGCTGGCGCTCGCCCGTTCTGCCCATGCCCGCGGCGACGTCACCGCCGCCCTCCGCGCCTACGAGGACCTCATCGCCAAGCGTCCGACCGACGCCGCGGTGCGGGGTGAACTGGGCAACGTCTATTGGGCCGCCGGCAGGCTTCAGGACGCGGCGCGCAGCTATCACGGCGCTGCCCTGGTCCTGCTCGCCGCCGGCCGCCGGGACGAAGCGGCCCGTATCGAGCAGGCGATCCGCAAGGGCGATGCCGCCCTCGCCGATGATCTGGCGCGACGTCTCGCCGAGGCCGCCGGGACGAAGAAGTGACGGCAGCGGCGCGTCCGCCCGGTGCGGCGCGCCCGCCGATGGAGTAGGCTCACGTCAGTTGGTCGGAGGGGGCGGTCGAGATGTGCGCTGCCAAGACGTCCAAGAGCAAAACCGAGAAGCGGACGGACAAGGCCGGCGAGAATCCTCCGGAGAAGGCGAAGAAGAAGGCCGACGACAAGTCCGCCGCTTCGCCGGCGCCGGGCGGAGGCCGTTTCGTCGTCGTCGGTAACCTGAAGGGCGGCTCCGGCAAGAGTACGGTGGTGTTCAACCTCGCAGTCTGGCTCGCAGATCAGGGCCACACGATCCGACTGGTCGACCTCGATCCGCAGAAGACGCTCACCGACCTCGTCGCCGTCCGCACCGAACTCGGTTGGGAGCCGGCGCTCGCCACCCCGCTGACCACGGCGGAACTACCGCCCGGCGGCCCCGGTTCATGGACGCTCGTCGACGTCGGCGCCGCCGACATGGCCGGCATGTTGACGGCGGTCGGCTCGGCCGATCTCGTCCTGGTGCCGGTGATGCCCGGGCAGGCCGACATCTGGGCGACGCAGCGCTATCTCAAGACCATCGACCGCGAGCGGCCCGACCACGGCGTCGTTCGCCTCTTCGTCAATCGCGCCGACGCCGGTTCGGGGTCGCGCGAGACTCGCGAGGCGGTGGTGGCGCTGGAGGCGATCTCCGGCATGCTCGGCGCCGTCTCGGTCCTGCCCGCCCGCCTCGGTCGGCGCATCGCCTTCTGCCGCTCGCTCAGCGAGGGGTCGGCCGTGTTCGAACTCGAGCCGAAGTCCAAAGCCAGCGAAGAATTCCAGGCCCTCGCCCAGGCCATCGTCGAGCCGCGCCGCGGCCGCAACCGAAAGAGCTGAGATGGCCGTCACAAAGCCCGCGTCCAAGCCGGAACTCGAGAACGACTACCCGGCGCAGATCTACCAGCCGGCGGAGTATCACCCCCCGGAATACGTCGCCTATCTCGATCGCGCCGCCGCGGCGATGCACTCGCTGAAGCTGGTGGCCGGCGCCCTGCTGGCGATCGGCATCCTGCTCTCGGTCTACGGCTTCTTCCTCATCTACAAGCTCACCTCCGACACCCATCAGATGGTGCTTCACACCTCGCGCATGGCCGAGGAGATGGTGGCGATGAGCCGCAACATGACCGACATGCGGGCGAGCGTCGGCGACATGCGGGGCAACTTCTCCGATCTGCGCGACAGCATCGTCGCCATGAACCGCAATGTCGCCTCGATCGACAAGTCGGTCGCCCACATGGCCTCGACCGTCGGCCTGATCCAACATTCGACCGCCAACCTCGATCGCTCCTTCGGTCCGGCGATGGGCATGCTCAACAATTTCGTGCCCTTCGGGTGGGGCGGCAACAACTGGCCGGGGGCGCCGCCGTTCTCGCCGATGCCGCAGGGCGCACCGCGCTGACGCTCCGCGCCGGTCAGCGCCCCTGCCCGGTTCGGGCATCGACGACACCGGAGACGAGGTCGAGGCCGAGCAGGTCGGCGGTCGTGAAGTCGCTGCGCACCAGCGGCACGAGCCGCACCGGCGCGGCGAGGCGTTCCTCTCGCAGTCGCCGTGCCGCGACCGCCGCCTCGAGCGGAACCGCGGCGAACCGCACCGGCTCGCCCGGCCGGATCTGCGCCATGCGGCCGAGGTCGGCGCCGATCACCGTGGCGATCTTGGGATAGCCGCCGGTCGGCTGGCGATCGGCCATCAGCACGAAGGGTGAGCCAGAGCCCGGCACCTGGATCGCCCCGTGAGTGACGGCGTCGGAGACGATGTCGTGGCCGCGCGCGAGGACGAGGGGCGGGCCGTCGAGCGTATAGGCCATGCGGTCGGAGCGCGGCGACAGCCGCCAGTCCCGCGACAGGAAGGCGGCGATCTCCTCGGCTTCGAAATGATCCGCCTGCGGCCCGAGGACGACCCGCACCGGCCCGCTTTCGCCGGCGAGCGCCGCCGCCTCGATCGCCGCGGGCACGGCGACGACCTCGCGCCGCCGCGAGACCGCCAGATGGTCGCCGGCCCGCAACATCCGTCCGTCGAGACCGCCGAGATGCGAGCGGGTGTGGGTGGCGCGCGAGCCGAGCACCGCCGGCACGTCGAGTGTTCCGGCGACCGCGAGATAGGCGAAGGCGCCGCTCGCCCCGGCGCGGATCGCGAGCCGGGCTCCCGGCGCGAGCCGCAGCGCCACCGCTCCGGGCAGCCGCCGTCCGTCGAGCCGGACGTCGAAGTCGCCGCCGACCACCGCGACGTCGAGCGCCTCGCTCTCCGCCGTCACTTCGAGGCCGCCGAGGGGGATCTCGATCGCCGCCGCATCTTCGCCCCCGCCGAGCGCCCGGTTTGCGATCCGGAGGGCGACCGGGTCCATCGCGCCGCAACCGGTGACGCCCCAGCGCGAGAAGCCGGGCCGGCCGGCGTCCTGGACGGTGGCGCCGGGGCCGGCGGCGAGGATGCGCAGCGCCGGGTTCATCGTCTCGTCCCCACTCGCGCCACCGGTTCGCCCGCCGCCGCTCGTCGCGACAGCTCGGTGAAGGTCGCAGCATCGATCGCCTCGAAGCGGATCTCGTCACCGACCGCCACCAGGAAGGCCGGGTCGCGGCGCGGCGCGAAGACCCGCTCCGGCGTCCGTCCGATCACCCACCAGCCGGTCGGCATCGGCAGCGGCGCGATCGCCGACATGCCGCCGGCGATCATCACCGCGTCGGCCGGATGCGGCGGGCGCGGATGAGCGCGCCGCGACGCCGCGAGGTCTTCGGTGAGGCCGCCGAGATAGGCGAAACCGGGCGAGAAGCCGTACATGTGGACGCGCAGCGCCCGCTCGGTGTGGAGGAGGACGAGCCTTTCGGGCGTCAGCGCCAGGCGCGCCGCCACCTCGGCGAGGTCTTCGCCATGCGGTGGCTCGTAGCAGCAGGGAAAGACCCAGGAGCGCGCCGACCGGACCATCGTCTCCGCCTCGGCCTCGAGGTCGAGGATCCGGGCGACGAGCCGCTTTCGATCGACGATCAGCGGTTCGTAGTGGATGGCGAGCGAGCGGAAGGTCGGGGTCGTCTCGATCACCCCGGGGATCGCGGCGCGGGTCATCGCTGCGTCGAGCGCCAGGACACGCTCGTTGAGCGCCGCGTCGATGGTCGCGCCGAACTCGACCACCAGCATCGCCTCACCGCTGTCGAGGAAGCGCAGCGGCACCATGGTCACGTTCCGGCGAAGGGGCGCGGTTCGATCCCCGCCTCGATCAGGCGCCGCCTGAGCAGGCCGGCCGCAGCGACCGCGTGGGGGCCGTCGCCGTGGACGCAGATCGACCCGACCGGCGTCGTCAGCCGCCGTCCCGACACCGTGACGATCGCCCCTTCCGTCACCATGACGAGGGCCCGCGCCGCCGCTTCTTCGGGGTCCTCGATCATCGCGCCGGGGAGCCCGCGAGCGACGAGCCGGCCGGCCTCGTCGTAGCCGCGGTCGGCGAAGATCTCGGCGACGATTCGCAACCCCGCCGCCTCGCCGGCGCGGACCTGTTCGGAGAGGGCGATGGCGAGGAGGGCGAGGTCGCGGTCGACCGCCCGCACGGCGCGCGCCACCGCGCCGGCGATGCCGGCCTCCGCCGCCGCGGCGTTGGCCAGTGCCCCGTGCGCCTTGACGTGGGTCAGACGGTGGCCGGCCCAGGCCGCCATGCCCGCCGCCGCGCCGATCTGGTAGGCGACCAGCCGCTCGATCTCGCCCTCGCTCATCCGCATCGGCCGGCGGCCGAAACCCTGCAGGTCGGGCCAACCGGGGTGGGCGCCGACGGCGACACCCTCGGCCAGGGCGGCGCGGAAGGTGCGGGCCATGACTTCCGGGTCGCCGGCATGGAAGCCGCAGGCGACGTTGGCGGTGGTGACGATCTTCAGCATCGCCGCGTCGTCGCCGCAGTTCCAGACGCCGAAGCCCTCACCGAGATCGGAATTGAGATCGACCGTTTCCATGCGCCCTCCGGTCGCCGCCGCGATCGCCGCCCATGGCCGGCGTCACGCGGGAGGCCCGCCACGAGATCTAGCACGATCGGGCCGACCGGCGGAATCGCCCGCGCGGGGTCGCATCGGGCTTGCATCCGCCGCCATTCGTGCATCAGATCGATCGGTCGGCGGAGAAATGCGGTTGAACGCATCGGTCGCGGGCATCCGGCCGGAACCGACGAGGAGTGAGCCGTGCGCATCGATTTCCTCGGCATCGAAGCCTTTCTCGCCATCGCCGAACGCGGCAGTTTCCATCGCGCCGCCCAGCACCTGAACCTGTCGCAGACGGCGCTGTCCCACCGCATGCGCAAGCTCGAGGACGATCTCGGCGTCGAACTCTTCACCCGCACCACCCGGCAGGTGGCGCTGACCCCGGCCGGGATCGAACTCCTGCCTCGGGTCCGCCGCCTCTTCGACGAGGTCGCCTCGAGCTACGAGGCGCTGCGCGACCGCGGCCGCGAGCGTCAGGAGCGGCTGGCGATCGGCTGCCTGCCGACCATCGCCACCTCGTATCTGCCGTCGGTGCTGGAAGCCTTCTCCGCCGCCCATCCGACGATCCGCGTCCAGATCCACGACGCCTCGGCTCAGGAGATCGCCGATCGGGTGCAGAAGGGCGAGGCCGAATTCGGCATCACCGTCGTTTCCGCCGGCCGCTGGGATCTCGAACTGAGACCGTTGATGAAGGAACCCTACGTGCTCGTCTGCGCCCGCGACCATGCGCTGGCGGGGCGAGCGCACGTCACCTGGAGCGACTTCGAGGGACAGCCGCTCGTCCGCATCTCGTCGCAGACCGCCAATCGCGCCATCCTCGACGAAGCGCTCGGCAGTCGCCGCGAGGCGATGTTCTGGCGCTACGAGGTCAGTCATCTGGCCACCGCCATGAGCCTGGTGCGCCAGCGCATCGCCCTGGCGGTGGTACCGCGGTTGGCGGTCGACGTGGGCACCGGCGATCTCGTCGCCCTGGCGATCCGCGGCCCCTCGGTCAGCCGCACGCTCGGCATCGTCGCCAAGCGCGGCCTGCCGTTGTCGCCGCCCGGAAGGGCTCTGATGGATCTCGTCGCCGCGCGCTTCCGCGCCGCCGCGGCCGATTCCGGAGATTGATGCATCATCTGCATCGATACTGTCGAACTCGTCACTTGTTTCATCGCGCCGACGGCGGTGTGATCGGGTCACGGCCGCGACGGTCACGTCTCCCGCCGCCCACCGATGCGGGCCGCTCGGAGGATCGAGGCGGGAACAGCCTCGATCCTCCGCTTGCTTGCCCTCGGACGAGCGGCGCGGGAAACATTTCGATCGGTCATGGAGGGGCCATGCGCCCGCGGATCGTCTTCCTGCCCGGATTGCTCTGCGACGCCGAGGTCTTCGCCGCGCAGATGGCCGCGCTCGCCCCCGTCGCCGAGGTCGCGGTCGCCGATTTCACCGGTTGCGGCTCGATCGAGGCGATGGCGCGGCTGGCGCTGGCACGGTTCGACGGACCGATCTCGCTCGTCGGCTTCTCGATGGGTGGCCGCGCCGCGCTCGAGGCCGTCCGCATCGCGCCGCAGCGGGTCGAGCGTCTGGTCCTCATGGACACCGGCGCCGGCCCGGCCCGTGACGGCGAGGCCGCCGGCCGCATGGAGCTGGTCGAACTCGCGCGGCGCGACGGTATGCGCGCCCTCGCCGCCCGTTGGCTGCCGCCGATGGTCCACGCCGACCGCGAGGCCGATCCGACCCTGATCGGTCCGATCACCGCCATGGTCGCGCGCATGGACGCGGCGATCTTCGAACGCCAGATCCGCGCCCTGCTCGGCCGTCCCGACGCCCGTCCGGGGCTCGCCGCCATCCGTTGCCCGACCCTGGTGGTCGTCGGCCGACAGGACCGCTGGAGCCCGCTCGAGCAGAACCGCGAACTGGCCGAGACCGTCCCGGGCGCCCGTCTCGCGGTGATCGAGGACTCCGGTCATTTCTCGCCGGTCGAGCGCCCGGAGGCGGTCGCCGAGGTTCTGGTCGAGTTCTTCGGAGCCGCCGCCGCGGGCGGGGCGGCGCGTCTCCCGGAAACACCCCGACCATGAACACGGAGAAGGAGATCGCCGTCCCATGTATTGGCTGATGGTCTGCCGTCATCATCCCGGACAGGACGCCCGGCGCGCCGAGATGCGCGACGCCCATCGCGCCCATGTGCTCGCCGGTCGGGACGGCGTCCGCGTGCTGATCGGCTCGGCGCTGACCGGGGACGACGCCACCGTCGCGCTCGGCAATTTCGGCGTGCTCGAGGCCCCCGACCGAAGCGCCGCGCTCGCCTTCGCCGAGGCCGATCCCTATGCCCGGGCGGGCATCGTCGCCGACATCGAGATCACCGCCCTCGCTTCGACCTTCCAGGCCCATCGCATCGACCCGATGACCGTCGCCGCACCGCCTCGGCGCGATCCGCCGGAAGCCGCCTGATCCCGCATCCCGCCGCGTTCGGGACGAAGGTTCTCGGCGCGGCGAACGCAAGAACGACAAGGGAGGAAGTCATGAACCGCCGTAACCTGCTCGCCGCCGGCGTCGCCGCGCTGGCGCTGTCCACCACCGTCCTGCCGACCCGGGCCGAAGATCCGATCAAGATCGGCCTCATCCTGCCGATGACCGGTCCCTTCACCTCGACCGGCAAGCAGATCTCCGCCGCCGCCGAGCTCTACAACCAGCAGAAGGGGGCGACGGTCGCCGGCCGCAAGGTCGAGATCATCCTGCGCGACGACGGTGGCGTCGCCGACACCACCAAGCGCATCGCCCAGGAGATGATCGTCAACGACAAGGTCACGGCGATCGCCGGCTTCGGCCTGACGCCGCTCGCCATGGCCGCCGCGCCGGTCGCCACCCAGGGGCAGACGCCGATGGTGGTGATGTCGGCGGCGACCTCGGTCATCACCGAACGTTCGCCCTTCATCGTCCGCACCTCGCAGGTGGTGCCGCAGATCGCCGCCCCCTTCGGCACCTGGGCCCACAAGCAGGGCATGAAGAAGGTGGCGACCGTCGTCTCCGACTACGGCCCCGGCCACGACGTCGAGAAGTGGTTCTCCGAAGCCTTCAAGGCGGCCGGCGGTACGGTCGAGAACCTGCGCGTTCCTCTCCAGAACCCGGACTTCTCGCCCTTCCTCCAGCGCGTCTCCGACATGAAGCCGGATGCGCTCCTGGTCTTCGTGCCCTCCGGCGTCGGCGCCCAGTTCATGAAGCAGTTCGTCGAGCGCGGCCTCGACAAGTCGGGCATCCGCCTGATCGGCACCGGCGACGTCACCGACGACGATCTGCTCGACGGCCTCGGTGACGTCGCCATCGGCCTCGTCACCGCCCACCACTACTCGGCCGCCCATCCCGGCCCGGTCAACAAGGCCTTCGTCGAGGCCTTCGGCAAGGCCAACAAGGGCCTGCGCCCCAACTTCATGGCGGTCTCCGGTTATGACGGCATGCACGCTCTCTACGAAGGCTTGAAGAAGACCAACGGCGCCGGTGGCGAGAAGCTGGTCGAGGCGATGAAGGGCCTCGCCTGGGAGAGCCCGCGCGGCCCGATGTCGATCGACCCGGTGACCCGCGACATCGTCCAGAACGTCTACATCCGCAAGGTCGAGAAAGTCGACGGCCACCTCTGGAACGTCGAGTTCGAGACCATCCCCAACGTCAAGGACCCGGCCAAGGCGAAGTGAGCTTCGGCGCCCTCGCCGGCCTCGACCCGCCGGCGTTCTCGAGGCACCTTCTCCGGCATCGGAGCGGCGGGCGTGGCGAGACCGCGCCCGCCGCTCGCATTTTCGGGGGATCCGACCGATGGTCGCCGGTTTCGCGATGCTCATCCTGTGTCAACTGATCGGCGAAGTGACGGTGCGAGGGCTCGGCCTGCCGGTCCCCGGGCCGGTGCTCGGGCTCGTGATCCTCGTCCTCGCCGCCGCCGCGATGCGCCGCGGAAGCGGCGACGATCGCTTCGTCGACCCGGCCGCCCCCCTGGGACGGGTCGCCGACGGGCTCCTGTCGATCCTGGCGCTGCTCTTCGTTCCGGCCGGGGTCGGCGTCGTCCAGTATCTCGGCCTTCTCGGCGAACATGCGACGGCGATCGGCGTGGCGCTCGTCGCCTCCACCGTGATCACCCTCCTCGCCACCGTCGCCACCTTTCTGGCGATCCGCCGTCTCGTCGGCGTCGGTGTCGAGGACGAGGAGGCCGGGTCATGACCCCCTTCGCCCTCTGGGTCTATCTCTCGGCGAGCCCGCTGTTCTGGCTGACCGTGACGCTGCTGGCCTGGCTCCTCGCCGATCGCATCGCCCTCGCCACCGGCCGCCACCCGCTGGCCAATCCGGTGCTGATCGCGGTGGCGGTGGTCGCCGTCTTGCTGCGCCTCACCGGTACCGAATATCGCCTCTATTTCGACGGTGCCCAGTTCGTGCACTTCCTTCTCGGCCCGGCGACGGTCGCTCTCGCGGTGCCGTTGTGGCGCAATCGCCGGCTGGTGCTGCGCACCGTCGTTCCGATGCTCGGGGCGCTCGTCGTCGGGTCGGCGGTGGCGATCGTCTCGACCGTGGCGATCGCCGCGGCTCTCGGTGCGCCGAAGCCGGTGCTGATCTCGCTGATGCCGAAGTCGGTGACGGCCGCGGTCGCCATGGCGGTGAGCGAAGGACTCGGCGGCATTCCGGCGCTGACGGCGGTGCTGGTGCTGACCACCGGCGTGATCGGCGCGGTGGTGGTGACGCCGCTGATGAACGCCCTCGGTATCCGCGACTGGGCGGCGCGCGGCTTCTCGGTCGGCCTGGCGTCCCACGGCATCGGTACCGCCCGCGCCTGGGTCGTCCACCCGGTCGCCGGCATCTTCGCCGGCATCGCCATGGGCCTCAACGCGGTGGTCACACCGATCCTCGCGCCGCTCGTGGCGGCGCTGCTGTTGTGACGCGCGTCGTCGATCACCCTTCGGCGAGCGCGCGCCGGATCCGTCGCAGGACGACGCCACGGGCGCGATCGTCGGCGGCGGTCGAAAGCGCGTCCTGGAGGTCGAGCAGCAGCGACTGATAGTCGTTGTGCCAGTCTCGCCGTCCGCTGCGCGCCGGGTCGATGCGCGCCGCGCCGCTCGCCGCCGCGATCGGTCGTGCCCCTTCCGGGCCGAGGTGGAAGGCCTCGTCCAGCCGCGGCGTGATCAGGCGATCCGCCGGCAGGAAGTCGGCGAGCCGCGCCGCGAGCCCGGCGAGCGCCGCCTCTTCGCCGTGGACGAGGAAGACCTCGCGGCCGACGGGCAGGCGATGGCGGACCCACTCGGCCAGCTCCGGGCCGTCGGCGTGGCCGCTGTAGAGGTCGAGCTTGCGGATGCGGGCCCGCACGGCGATCTCGTCGCCCTGGATGCGCACCGTGCTCGCGCCCTCCTCGAGGATACGGCCGAGGGTGCCGGCGGCCTGGAAGCCGACCAGCAGCACCGTCGCCTCCTCCCGCCACAGCCAGTTCTTCAGCCGGTGGCGGATGCGGCCCGCCTCGCACATGCCGCTCGCCGCGATGACGATGTGGAAGCCGTGGCGGGTGTCGAGCGCCTTCGACTGTTCGACCGTCTCGGTGAAGTGGACGTCGTGCGCCCGCAACGCCCGCACGAGCAGGTCGCCGTTCTCGAGGTCGGCGGCGTGACCGGCGAAGACCCGACTCGCCCGGGTGGCGAGTGGGCTGTCGATGAAGATCGGCGCCCGCGGGATGTCGTGCGTCTCCATCAGCCGGACGAGATCGGCGAGGAGTTCCTGGGTACGTTCGACGGCGAAGGAGGGGATCAGCAGCACCCCGTCGGGTCGATGTGCCGCCTTCACCTCCGCCTTCAACGCCGCCCGCCGCCGCGCCTCGTCGACGCCCTCGCGGTCGACGTCGCCGTAGGTCGCCTCGCAGATGACGTGGTCCCAGTCCTTCGGCGCGACCGGGTCGTACTGCAACAGCTTGTCGTTCGGACCGATGTCGCCGGAGAAGAGGAGGCGGAGCGGCTTCTCTCCGCGCTCGATCTCCATCTCCACCGAGGCCGAGCCGAGCAGGTGGCCGGCGTTCCAGAAGCGGATCCGTACCCCTTCCGCGATGCGCCGCCATTCGCGATAGGGCACGGGGCGGAAGCGCTCGAGCGCCGCGACCGCGTCGTCGGCCGTGTAGATCGGCGTCACCGCGTCGCGACCACGCCGCGAGTTGCGCCGATTGAGTTGCTCGACTTCGACCTCTTGGATGTGGCCGGAGTCCGGCAACATCACCGAGCACAGATCCGCCGTCGCCGGCGTCGCCCATACCGGCCCGACGAAGCCCTCGCGTACCAGCCGCGGCACCAGTCCGGAATGGTCGATGTGGGCATGGGTCAGCACCACCGCGTCGAGCCGCGCCGGATCGAAGGGGAAGGGCCGATAGTTCAGTTCCTTCTCGGTCTTCGATCCTTGGAACAGGCCGCAGTCGACCAGGATGCGGGTGTCGCCGACCTCGACCATCTGGCACGAGCCGGTGACGGTGCCGGCCGCACCGTGGAAGCGGAGGATCGGATGCCCGTCGTCGCTCATCTCGCCTTCTCCCGCGATCGGCCGTGGACCGGCGGCTCCGGTCTCCGACGCGACCGCCGCGAGCTTACGACCTCCGCGCGCCCCGGTCATGATGCCCGGAACACGCAGATGCGTCCCGGTGCGCTTCAGCTCCCGCCGGCGCCTCCGTCCCGCTTCCGGTACCATTCGATCACGGCGCCGTCGTCGCGCTCGCCGAGTCCCATGGCGATGGTGGCGCGGAAGACCTCGGCGGCGAGATCGGCGAGCGGCGAGGGGCTGGCCGCCTCGCGCGCCGCGGCGCAGGCGAGGCCGACGTCCTTGGTCAGGATGTGGGCGGCGGCATGAACCGAGGGGTCGCCCTCCACCACCCGCCCCATGCGGGTGTCGAAGACGAAGCTCGCGCCGGAACTGGCCCGGACGACGTCGAAGACGGTGCGCGGATCGAGGCCCATGCGTTCGGCCAGCGCCATCGCTTCGCCCGCCGCGACGAGATTGACCGCCGCCAGCATGTTGTTGACGATCTTCACCTTCGATCCGTCGCCGACCGCCTCGCCGATGTGGAAGACGCGCCCCGCCATGTCGGCGAAGAGATCGGCGTGTTCGTCGAGGAGCGCCCGCGGCCCGCCGACCATCGTCGACATGCTGCCGTCGCGGGCCTTCGCCGGCCCGCCGGAGACCGGCGCATCGAGCGCCCGCAGCCCCGCCGCGACGAGGCGACGGCCGAAGTCGGCGGCGTCCTTCGGCGCTATGGTCGAAGCGACGATCACCACTCCACCCGGCGCCATCGCCCCCACCACCCCGTCGGCGCCGAACAACACCTCCTCCGTCTGGGCCGCGTCGACCACCAGCGTGATCACCACCTCGACGGCGCGCGCCAGCGACGCCGGGCTCGGATGGATGGTCGCGCCCGCCGTCCGCGCCGCCGCATCGGCTTCGGGGCGGATGTCGCGACCGTGGACCGCGTGGCCGCGCGCCGCGAGCCGCGATGCCACTCCGAGCCCCATCAGTCCGGTGCCGATCACTCCCACCCGCCGTGCCATCGTTCCCTCGCGCCCCCGTTGTCGCGGCGACAGGGTGGCGGGGGTCGGCGCGCGGCGCAAGCGCCGGAGCGGCGAGGGTGGAGCGATCCGTGCGCCGCCCCGGTCCGCGACGAGCGGTCGGAGCCGGGCCGCGGCGGAGCGGTGGTCCCCGCTCGCCCGCACATGCCTCCCCCCGGCGATCGGGGTTGCCGACGGCGCGACGATGCGGTCTGGTTCGGACCTCCCAGGAGAGGCCGCCATGTTCCTGCCGAATCGCCATCCCGATCACGCCGCTCCCCTCGATCCGGTCGACGCCGAGACCCTCGGCGCAGCCGGCGCCGCGCGCATCGAGGACTTCCTCGCCGGCTTCGCCGACCATCGGCCGACGCCACTCGTCGCGCTCCCCGGCCTCGCCGCCGCCACCGGCGTCGCCGCGATCCACCTGAAGAACGAGGGCGCCCGCCTCGGCCTCGGTTCGTTCAAGGCGCTCGGGGGTGCCTACGCGGTGGCGCTCCTGGTGCTGGAAGAAGCGCAACGCCACCTCGACCGGGTACTGAGCTTCGCCGATCTCGCCGATCCGGCGGTCAGGGCCGTCGCCGCCGGGACGACCTTCGCCTGCGCCACCGACGGCAATCACGGCCGCTCCGTCGCCTGGGGGGCGGCGCGGGTCGGCGCCCGATCGGTGATCTTCGTCCATCGTGGCGTCAGCGATCCCCGCGTCGCCGCCATCGCCCGCTTCGGCGCCGAGATGGTCCGGGTCGACGGGAGCTACGACGAGTCGGTCGAGGAGGCCGCCCGCGTCGCCGCCCGCGAGGGCTGGACCGTCGTCTCGGACACGTCGTGGGACGGCTACGAGCGCATTCCCGGCCTCGTCATGCAGGGCTACACCGCCATCGTCGCCGAGGCGCTGCGGCAATTGCCGGCCCCGCCAACCCACGTCTTCGTCCAGTGCGGCGTCGGCGGCATCGCCGCGGCCACCGCCGCCCATTTCGTCCTTCGCCTCGGTGACGCCCGGCCGCGCTTCGTCGTCGTCGATCCGGCCCGCGCCGCCTGCATGTTCGAGAGCGCCCGTGCCGGACGGCCGGTGAAGGTCGCCGAGGGCGAGCCGACGGTGATGGCGATGCTCGACTGCTACGATCCTTCGCCGCTGGCCTGGCGGGTGCTCGCCCGTCTCGCCGACGGCTTCATGACGGTCGACGAGGAGGAGGCGGTGGCGGTGATGCGCCGCCTCGCCGATCCGCTCGCCGCCGATCCGCCGGTCGTCGCCGGGGAGAGCGGCGGCGTCGGCCTCGCCGGCTATCTGCAGGTGGTCGCCGACCCGGCGGTCCGCGACGCTCTCGGCCTCGACGCGACCTCGCGCATCTTCGTCGTCGTCACCGAGGGGGCGACAGATCCGGCGCTCTACGAGCGTCTCGTCGGTCGACCGCCCTCGAGCGTCGGAACCTCCGGAGCCGCCCCATGATCCCGACCACGATCGACGCCACCCGCCTTCTCGATGGCCTCGCCGCCCTCGGCCGCATCGGCCTCGACGCCGACGGGCGCCGGACCCGCCTCGCCGCCACCGACGCCGATCGGGAGGGCCGCGACCATCTCGTCGCCCGCCTCGCCGCCGCCGGCCTCGAGGTCGCCATCGACCGCATCGGCAACATCTTCGGGGTCTGGGCAAGCGAGGAGAACGCCGCGGCGGCCCCGTTGCTCCTCGGCTCGCACATCGACACCGTGGTGAACGCCGGTCACCTCGACGGCTGCTACGGCGTGCTCGGTGCGCTCGAGGTGATCGAGACGCTGAAGGCCGCCGGCACCCGTCCCGCCCGGCCGATCGCCGTCGCCGCCTTCACCGGCGAGGAGGGCGCCCGCTTCGCCCCTGACATGCTCGGCTCACTGGTCTTCGCCGGCGGCCTGCCGCTCGACGAAGCTCTCGCCACCGTCGCCACCGACGGCGCCCGGCTCGGCGACGAACTCGCCCGTATCGGCCACGCAGGCACCCTCGACCCCGGCCACCTGCGACCCGCCGCCTACGTCGAACTGCACATCGAGCAGGGACCCGTGCTGGAACGCGAGGGCTTCCGCATCGGCGCGGTCGAGACCCTGCAGGGCATCTCCTGGCAGAAGGTGACGATCACCGGCCAGGCCAACCATGCCGGCACCACGCCGATGTCGATGCGCCGCGACGCCGGTCTCGCCGCCGCCCGCACCGCGGTCTTCCTCGCCGAGCGGGCGAACCGCTCCAACACCCCGACGGTGGCGACCGTCGGTCGCATGAGCTTCGCCCCCGACGTGATCAACGTCGTCCCCGCCCGCGCCACCTTCACCGTCGATCTGCGCGACCCCGACGAGGGTCGGCTCCGCGAGGAGGAGGCGGCCCTCTCCGCCCATCTCGCCGGGCTCGAAGCGGAGGGCTTCGCCGTCACCGTCGAACGGTT
The DNA here is from genome assembly GCA_030247555.1 of Siculibacillus sp. Taxonomy (GTDB): domain Bacteria; phylum Pseudomonadota; class Alphaproteobacteria; order Rhizobiales; family Ancalomicrobiaceae; genus CALBKH01. The sequence goes on from JAOTSD010000069.1 coordinate 16,655, forward strand.
GGCGCGTTTCGAGCCGGTCGTCTTCGACGCCGCCATCGTCGCCGAGATCGAGCGCGTCGCCCGCGCCCGCGGCCTGCCCGTCCGCCGCATCACGTCCGGCGCCGGCCACGACGCCCAGATGGTGGCGCGGCTCTGCCCCGCGGCGATGATCTTCGTGCCGAGCATCGGCGGTGTCAGTCACAACCCGCGCGAAGCCACCGCCGACGCCGACCTCGTCGCCGGCGCCGAAGTGCTGCTCGACCTGGTGGTTCGCCTCACGGGGATCCGGTGAGCGCGGAGCGGAGGGCTTTCCGCGCCCTCATTCGCCGAGGATCTCCGCCACGCTCGCCGCACGGGCGAAGCGATCGGTGATCCCGGCGATCGCGGCGCGGTGCTGCGTCGCCGCGTCGATGACGCCCCCGCCCGGCGCCGGCAGCGACCGGGTGGCGCAAGCGTCGTGGGCCACGACCAGCGTGTGGCCGAGATCTCCGGCGACACGGACCGTGGAGGAGACGCAGTTGTGGGTCATGAAGCCGGCGACGATGAGCGTCGCCGTGCCCGGTTCCGGCAGGTGCGCCGCCAGATTGGTGCCGTGGAAAGCGGATATGGCGCGCTTCTCCACCACGGCTTCGCCGGTGATCGGCGTCGCCGCGTCGACGAAGGCGCCCCGCTCCGCCATCCGATCGAAGAGCCCGCCCGCGCGACCGGCGTGAGCGACGTGGACCACGCGGCCTCGCCGCGCACGAACCGCTGCGAGGAGCCGCGCCGCCGCCGCCGCCGCCGCCTCGGCGCCGTCGAGCCGCAGCGGGCCGGCGAGATACTCGTTCTGCAGATCGATCAACACCAGCGTCGCCGCCCCCGGATCGGGGAGCGGGATCGTCCGGCCGGCGAGATCGAGCAGTGTCGGGGGAAGGTCGATGGTCATGATGAGACTCCGGCTTCGTGTTCGGTGGCTCATCATCATCCTGCGACATCCGCATCGAAAGCGGCTATTCTCGCCGATGAACCTGCAAGATTGCAGAGTGAGGAAGCCGTGCACCTGGATTGGGACGATCTTCGGCTCATCATCGCACTGCGGGCCGAGGGCTCGGCCGCGGGGGCCGCGCGACGGCTCGGCATCGACCAGACCACCGCGTCACGGCGGCTCGCGCGGCTCGAACGGGTCGCCGGGGTGCCACTCTTCGACCGGATCGAGCGACGACTCGTGGCGCGACCGATCACCGAGGTACTCGTCGCCGATCTCGCGGAGATGGCGGCGGCGGCGGCGCGGATCGCCGCCCGACTCGGCGATGCTCGCTCTGCGCTGAGCGGCACGGTGACGATCTCGACGGTCGATCTGGTGGCGTCGCGCATCTTGGCGCCGCATCTGGCGCGGTTCCGCGACGCCCATCCCGGGGTGCGGCTGCAATTCGACCTCGACGACGCCAACGTGTCGCTGGCGGCCCGCGAGGCGGACGTGGCGATCCGGCTGGCTCGACCGACCGCGGATACGGCGCTGGTGCGCCGGCTCGGCGACCTCGTCTTCGGCTTCTATGCGCCGCGCTCGGCGGCGGATCCGGCGTGCCTGCCGCTCGCCGCCTACGGCACCCGCCTCGACCACGTTGCCGAGAGCCGTTGGCTCGCCCGCCACTTCGCCGATGTGCCCGTCGCCTTTCGCGCCGACCGAGGGGCGCTCCTGACCGAGGCGATCGCGGCGGGGCATCGTGGGCTGCTGCCGCGGCTGGTCGGGGATGCGGACGCACGGCTGGTGTCGCTCGATCCCGGGGTGCCGCCGCCGGTGCGCGAGATCTGGTCGATGGTCCATCCCGACCGGCGCGACGACCCGGCGGTCACCGCGGTCGTCGTGTGGATCGAGACGGCGATGTGCGACTTCGGCCGCTCCGGCGGTGGAGCCGGCGATCGGTGACGTCGTTCCGAGCTCAGGAGAGAAAGGCGATGAGGAAACTCGGCTCGATCCAGATCCAGCCGCCGAAACCGGCGAACCAGAAGATCATGCCGTCGCCGGCCAGCACGTTCGCCACGCCGAAGAGCCAGCGAATACGCACCGGCGCGGTGACCGCGAGGAGCGCGATCGCCACCGACAGGAAGGTGTCGGAGAGGTCGAAGAGATCGTCGCGATCGTTGCCGGCCTCGAAGTCGGCCGCTCTCTGCTTGGCCTTGGCCGAGGACTCCTCGGCGCGCGCCTTGAACGCGTCGGCCCGCTTCTTCCACTCCGCGAGCATCACCTCGAGTTCCGCTGTCACGTTCGTCATCGCCCGCGTCCGGGCGATCGCCGGTTCCACCCCGAACTGACGTTGGCGGCGCGCCTGATATTCGTTCCAGTAGTCGGCGGTCTCGGCCTGTGCCTTCTGCATCGACTGGACGACGCTGTCGTTCTTGATCTTCGAAACCGCCATGAATGCCGAGGCGATCGCCACCGCGATGGCGATCAGGTTGTTCAATTGGTCGCGCTCGTTCTCGCTCTCACCGCTCTTCCCAAGTCCGATGTCGTTCATGTGGCGGGGTCGCCGGGCCGGTTCGCCACGTCAAGATGTGTCGGGAACGGGGACGAACGATGTCGCGCCGCTCCGGGCGACCGATCGCCGCCATCGAGACATAAAGAAATCTTTATATCGTTATTGTGATGATGAGGGTGCTCGGCTATAAGCCTTCGCCGAGGGCGATCACCGCCCGCACCGATCAAACCCGCCGTTCGCCGCGTCCGCCGCCGGCGACCCTCGCCGGGCTCGGCGCTTCGGAGACCCACATGACCAAGATTCACGACTACGCCGTAAAGGACCTCTCCCTCGCCCCCTGGGGCCGCAAGGAGATCGACATCGCCGAGACCGAGATGCCCGGCCTGATGGCGGTGCGCGCCGAGTACGGCGCGGCGCAGCCGTTGAAGGGCGCCCGCATCGCCGGCTGCCTGCACATGACCATCCAGACCGCGGTGCTGATCGAGACCCTCCAGGCGCTCGGCGCCGAGGTGCGCTGGTCGTCCTGCAACATCTTCTCCACCCAGGACCACGCCGCCGCGGCGATCGCCGCCGCCGGCACGCCGGTCTTCGCCCACAAGGGCGAGAGCCTCGAGGAGTACTGGGACTTCGTGGCGAAGACCTTCGACTGGGCCGACGGCGGCGTGCCCAACATGATCCTCGACGACGGCGGCGACGCCACCATGTACGTCATCCTCGGCGCCGAGGCGGAGAAGGATCCCTCGATACTCGACAAGCCGGGCAACGAGGAAGAAGTCGCCTTCTTCGCCACCATCTGGAAGCGACTGAAGACCCAGCCCGGCTGGTTCTCCGAGGTGCGCGACGCGATCAAGGGCGTCTCGGAGGAGACCACCACCGGCGTCCATCGTCTCTATCAGTTGACCGAGCAGGGCCGTCTGCCGTTCCCGGCGATCAACGTCAACGACAGCGTCACCAAGTCGAAGTTCGACAACCTCTACGGTTGCCGCGAAAGCCTCGTCGACGGCATCCGCCGCGCCACCGACGTCATGCTCGCCGGCAAGATCGCGGTCGTCGCCGGTTATGGCGACGTCGGTAAGGGCTCGGCCGCGTCTCTGCGCAACGGCGGTGCTCGCGTCCTCGTCACCGAGATCGACCCGATCTGCGCGCTGCAGGCGGCGATGGAGGGCTACGAGGTGGTGACCATGGAAGATGCCGCGCCCAAGGGCGACATCTTCGTCACGGCGACCGGCAACAAGGACGTCATCACCCTCGACCACATGCGGGCGATGAAGGACAACGCCATCGTCTGCAACATCGGCCACTTCGACGCCGAGATCCAGATCGCGGCGCTGAAGAACTATCGTTGGGAGAACATCAAACCGCAGGTCGACCACGTGGTCTTCCCCGACGGCAAGAAGATCATCGTTCTTTCCGAAGGCCGTCTGGTCAACCTCGGCAACGCCACCGGCCATCCGAGCTTCGTCATGTCGGCCTCCTTCACCAACCAGACGCTCGCCCAGCTCGAGCTGTGGGTGAACGGCTCGGCCTACGACAAGCGCGTCTACACCCTGCCGAAGAAGCTCGACGAGAAGGTCGCCTCGCTGCATCTGGCCAAGCTCGGCGTCAAGCTGTCCACCCTGTCGAAGGACCAGGCCGACTACATCGGCGTTCCGACCGAGGGCCCGTTCAAGCCGGAACACTATCGCTATTGATCCGTTGAACTTCTCACACAACATGTTGTGGGCGCCGTGAAACTTCACGGCGCCCCTTCCATTTGTGCTTTCCCGACTCTCCTCAGCGAGTCCGCGAGGCGTTATCTTCGAGGTGATTCGTCGCCCCGAGTGCGTATCTGCCGGGAGCGGGCGTCCAGCGAGAGATCCGAGCGGGAAGGGGACCTTCGACATGCGGGGGCGGAGGGGAGGACGGATTCCGACGTCGCTCCGATCGTTTTCGGCGACCGTCGCCACCCTTCTCGGGTCGACGGCGCCGGTGTTCGCCGCCGCCGAAGAGGCCGTCGCCACACAGCAGATCGTGCTCACCGCCTCGATGATCGGCGTCGTCTGCGTCGCCGCCGCCTCCGCCGTCGGCATGATGCGCCAGCGCGCCCGTGCCGAGGCGATGATCATCCGTTTGTCCGCCGACAACGCCGGCCTCAAGGCCCAGGCGGAACGGGCGGAAGCGCTTCTCGACGGCGAGGACCAGTTGATCCTCGCCTGGAGCCAGCCGGGCGCGCCGCCGCTGCTCCTCGGCTCCCTCGGACCCACCGCCGGCGCGCCGCGGGTCCGCGCCGAATTCCTCGCCTTCGGCGCCTGGCTCGAGCCGATCTGCGCCGCCGACCTCGACCGCGCCAACGAGGCGTTGCGCGAGCGCGGCACCCCCTTCGATCTCGAACTCGCCACCCGCTCCGGCAGCTTCGTCTCGGCGACCGGCCGCATCGCCGGCGGGCGTCCCTTCGTCCGCTTCGCCGACCTGACCGGCGAACGCCTGCGCCACGCCGAACTCGCCGAGCGCCACCGTCGGCTGATCGGCGACGTCGAGGCGACGCGCGCCCTGTTCGAGGCCATGCCGATGCCGGTGTGGTTGCGCGGCCTCGACGGTTCGCTCTCCTGGGTCAATTGCGCCTATGCCGAGGCGGTCGACGCCCGCGACTGCGGTCAGGTGCGCGATCAGGCCCTCGAACTGCTCGACACCGCCGGCCGCAAGGCGATCCGTCAGGCGCGCGAGACGGCGCTCGCCGTCGACCTGCGCCTGCCGGTGGTCGTCTCGGGCCGCCGGCGCACCTATGACGTCGTCGACGTCGCCTCCGCCCACGGCGAGGCCGGCATCGCCATCGACGTCACCGACCTCGAGCAGATCCAGGCCGAACTCCGCCGCACCATCGACTTCCACGCCCGCACCCTCGATCAACTCGCCACCGCCGTGGCGATCTTCGGGGCGGACAAGCGCCTGCAGTTCTACAACGCCGCCTTCCGCGGCCTCTTCGGCCTCGATGCCGCCTTCCTCGAGTCCTCGCCCGACGACGGCACCATGCTCGACCAGATGCGCGCCGCACGCAAGTTGCCGGAACAGGCCGACTGGCGCTCCTTCAAGCGCGACCTCCACGCCGCCTATCAGGCGCTGGAGGCGAAGGAGCACTGGTGGCACCTGCCCGACGGCCAGACGCTGCGCGTCATCGCCAATCCGCACCCCCAGGGGGGCGTCACCTACGTCTATGAGAACGTCACCGAGAAGCTCGAGCTCGAGAAGCGTCACAACGCCCTCGTCCGCGTCCAAGGCGAAACCCTCGACCATCTGTCGGAGGGCGTCGTGGTCTTCGGCTCCGATGGCCGTCTGCGGCTGTGGAACCCGGCCTTCGTCTCGCTGTGGAAACTCGACGAGACCACCCTCGGACTCAAGCCCCACATCACCGACGTGGTCGAGCGCCTCGGCTTCGTCCACGACGACCGCACCACCTGGAACCGGCTGAAGCTCGCCGTCACCGGCCTCGCCGACAACCGCGACCGCCTCTCCGGCACGATGGAGCGTCGCGACGGCGTCGTGCTCGAATACTCCGCCGTGCCGCTGCCCGACGGGGCGACCCTCGTCACCTTCGTCAACGTCACCGACACGGTGAACGTCGAGCGTGCGCTGGTCGAGAAGAATGAGGCGCTGGAGGAGGCCGACCACATCAAGACCGACTTCGTCGGCCTCGTCTCCTACGAGCTGCGCTCGCCGCTGACCAACATCGTCGGCTTCACCCATCTGCTCGCCGACCCGCGCACCGGGCCGCTCAACGACAAGCAGCGCGACTACACCGGCCACATCATGTCGTCGTCCCAGGCGCTGATGGCCATCGTCGACGACATCCTCGACCTCGCCACCATCGATGCCGGCATCATGCGCCTGCAACTCGGCGACGTCGACGTGGCGGCGACCGTCGCGGCGGCGATCGAAGGGGTCAAGGACCGGCTCGCCGCCAATCACCTGTCGCTCGTCACCGACATCGCCGCGGAGATCGGCCACGTCGTCGCCGACGAGAAGCGCATCCGTCAGGTGCTGTTCAATCTGCTCTCCAACGCCGTCTCCTTCAGCCTCGAAGGCGGAACGGTGCGTGTGGTGGCGCGACGCGAGGGCGACGAGGCGCTGGTCTTCACCGTCGCCGACGAGGGCGTCGGCATCCCCGAGGAGCAGTTGAGGTCGGTCTTCGATCGCTTCTACACCCGCCGCCAAGGACCGCATCGCGGCGGCGCAGGCCTCGGCCTCTCCATCGTCAAGAGCTTCGTCGAACTGCACGGCGGCATCGTCGACATCGCCAGCCGCGAAGGCCGCGGGACGACGGTCACCTGTCGCCTGCCGCTGCGTCCGGTCTCCTCCGGCGAGTCCGAGACCCGCGTCGCGCCGCTCGCCGGTGAGTGACGGCATGTCCGAGGATCCCGCCGCGCCCGACGTCGCCTTCCGCATCGATCTCGCCGACGAGACCGCGACCGTGGCGCTCGCCGAGGACCTCGCCGCGGTGCTGCGCGTCGGCGACGTGCTGGCGCTGGTCGGAGACCTCGGCGCCGGCAAGTCGACCCTGGCGCGCGCGCTCCTCAGGGCCATCGCCGACGACGCCGAACTCGAAGTGCCGAGCCCGACCTTCACCCTGGTCCAGACCTACGATCTGCGGCTGCCGCTCGCCCATTTCGACCTCTACCGCCTCGGCGGCCCGGAGGAACTCGACGAAATCGGCTTCGACGAGATGCTGCGCGACCGCGCCGTGC
>JAOTSD010000070.1 GCA_030247555.1 Siculibacillus sp.
GAGTATAACAATATACCATGAGTCTATTTCAATAGAGTGCTAGAATATGTTTGAATATGAATTCCAGTTCGGTAAACGCGGAATCTGGCTCTCAAATTTTTGCTCGGCTAGCGTGGTCCACTTCGTTGAAACACTAGAACATTTCTTTGGATCCAAGTTTCGATCAATTGCGAGCAGGGACAACAGTGTCTCAAGGCAGGATCAACCGGCCCGGCGGGCGGGTTCCGGCTCCCCGGCGAGCGTCGCGGCGACGACGCGGCGGATGTCGGCGAGGGTGAAGGGCTTCAGCACCACGTCGCGGACGATCTGGTCGAGGCCGTGGGCGCGCTCGCGCTGGTCGGCATAGCCGGTCATCAGCAGGATCGGCAGATCCGGCTTGTCGCGGGCGACGTTCAGCGCCAGGGCGATGCCGTCCATGATCGGCATCTTGATGTCGGAGACCAGAAGGTCGAAACCGCCCGCATCGGAGCCGACGATCTCGAGCGCGGTGGCGCCGTCCTCCACCGCGACCACGGCGTTGCCGTCGAGCTCCAGGGCCCGCTTGACGAAGGCACGGACGGAGTCGTCGTCCTCGGCGAGAAGAATACGCGCCATTCCACCCTCCTCACGCTCCGCCCTTCGTCCCGTCATGGGCGGTCGCGTCGCGGCGAATCGATTCGCCTCTGATTTCAATCGGCACCGACCACGTGGCCGATGTATGGCAACTCGCGGAAGGCGTGGCCCATGTCCATGCCGTAGCCGACGACGAAGAGGTCCGGGCAGGTGAAGCCGACGAAGTCGCCCTCGATGTCGGCGGCACGGTGTCCGGGCTTGTCGAGCAGCACGGCGACGCCGACGCGGCCGGCACCGCGTTCGGCGATGAGGCGCTTGGCGAAGGCGAGCGTGCGGCCCGACTCGAGGATGTCGTCGACGATGAGGACGTTGCGGCCGGTCACGTCGGTCTCGAGGTCGCGCAGTACCGTCACCTTTCCGGCGGAGGAGGTGCCGTCGCGGTAGCTCGACAACGACATGAAGTCGACCTCCGGCGAGATGCCGGCGTGGTGCAGGGCGCGGATCAGGTCGGCGGCGAAGACGAAGCCGCCCTTGAGGATCGCCACCACCAGCAGCCGCTCGCCGTAGCCGGCATCGCGGATCGCTTCGGCGAGCGCGCGATTGCGCGCCGCGATGGTCTCGGCGGTGTAGAGGACGTCGATCCGGCGTTCGGTCATGGCAATCCCGCGTGCTGGCTCCGCCGCTCGACGAAGCGGACTTGGACCTCGGTCGCCTGATCCGGAGGCGCGGCGAGGCGTGTGCGGAAGCGGATGGTATCGCCGGATTCGATCGTGGTCGACTTCGGATCGATCGACCATGCGTAGAGTTCCTGGGTGTCGCCGCCGCGCAGGGCGAAGCGGAGAGCGGGAACCTCGCGCATCTGGGCGGAGACGTTGGCGATCGAGCCTTCGACCACCAGCACCGGCTGGCCGTTGTCGATCTCGCGCAGCGTCTCGATGCGGCCGAAGTCGAGGCCGCGCAGGTTCACCGGCGCGCCGAGTGCGGCATAGAGGCCGGCGAGGTCCGGCGCGGCGCCGACGACCACCTGGCGGAAGGCGAAGACGCCGCCGAGGGTCAGGCAGGCGACGAGGAAGACCATCGGCCCGAAGGCCGGTGCGAGGCGAGCGGTGAACTTCGAGACCGCCTCCTTGCCGATCCGCGGCAGGTGACGCCGGGTTCGGATGTGGATGCGACGGCCCGGCGGAAGCGGTGCCCGGACCGATGGGCTCGGCGTCGCGTCGTCGGCGGTCTCGACCGGTGCGGGCACGGCGCCGACAGGGGCTTCCACCGCCGGTCTATCGACGGCGACATCGTCGAAGGGATCGCGCTCGACCTCGCCGAGGGCGGCGAAGGGATCCTCGTCGGCCCGAGAGTCGGCGACCGGGGCGGGGCGGTCGACGGGTGGAGGGGCGAGGAAGGGAGGCGGTTCGTCCGCGTCCGCTTCGGCGGCGAGGAAGACGCGCCACTCCTCGCCGCAGCGGGTGCAACGCACCTTGCGTCCCTTGGCGCCGATGCGCTCGTCGGGAACCGTGTAGCCGGTGTCACAAGTGGGACAGGTGGTGCGCATTGGCCTCGAGATCGCCGTTCTCCTCGACAGAATCCCCTCATGATCTGAACGGCGCGTAAACCGCCGGGTGGTTCGTCACCGCACGGCGGGGGTTGGCGAGGCGACATGGTTAACGACTTCTCAACGGCGCGATGCGAGCATGGTCGTCGAGGAGCATGCCCTCGGTCCGCCCGCGCCCTCGCGCGGCCGCCGCCGGGGCGGCGCGGACGGGCGGGAACGCGGTGACGATTTGATCAGGTTCGAGAACGTCGGCCTCAGATACGGGATGGGAGCGGAGGTGCTGCGCGACGTCAGCCTCGAGATCGCGCCGCGTTCGTTCCAGTTCCTGACCGGCCCGTCGGGTGCGGGCAAAACGACGTTGATGCGGCTGCTGTTCATGTCGCTGAAGCCGACGCGCGGTCTGATCTCGGTCTTCGGCCACGACACGGCACGAGTGACGCGCGCCCAGTTGCCGGCGCTGCGGCGGCGGATCGGCGTGGTCTTCCAAGACTTTCGCCTGCTCGACCACCTGACCACCTACGAGAACGTCGCCCTGCCCCTCAGGGTGCTGGGGAAGGCGGAGAGTGGCTATCGCGCCGACGTGGTCGACCTGCTCGAATGGGTGGGGCTCGGCGAACGCATGCACGTGTTGCCGCCGGTGCTGTCGGGGGGCGAGAAGCAGCGCGCCGCGATCGCCCGGGCGCTGATCACCAAGCCGGAGATCCTGCTCGCCGACGAACCGACCGGCAACGTCGACCCGCCGTTGGCGCGGCGGCTCCTCCGGCTCTTCGTCGAGCTCAACCGCCTCGGCACTTCGGTGCTCATCGCCACCCACGACCTCGCCCTGATGGAGCAGTTCGATGCCCGCCGCATCGTCCTCGCCGAGGGGCGGGTCCGGATCTACGAGTGAAGGCGATGGCCCGCGACGACAGACACGATCCGACCCGCCCGCCGCCACCGAGCCCGCGCGACCTGCGCGCGTCCTTGTCGTCCTCGATCGGCATCTCTCAGGGGCGTAGCGGTCGCGGCGGTCGCGTCGAACCGCATTTCGCGCCGGAATTCGATGCCGCCGCGCCGGTCGAGGCGGCGACGCATCCTTTCATCGCGCCGAGCGACGTGCCGCTGGCGACGGTCGAGGTGCCCGCCGCCGTGGTGGTCGAGGCGTCGGGCGCGCCGGCCCCTTCGCCGCGCCGTTCGGCGACCCGGCGCAAGGGGGCGGAAAAGGCGGGGCGACGCAAGGAGCGACCGCGGACCGGCACGCCCGAGACGGGCGGACGGGACATCGTGCCGCCGCAGGCGGTGGCGGGGCGGGCGCTGGTGCTGGTGGTCGCCATCATGGGGTTCCTCGCCTGTCTGGCGGTCGGCGGTCTCGCTCTGGTCAGCGAGGCGGCGCGGGACTGGCAGCTCGACGTCTCGCGCGAAGTGACGATCCAGGTGAAGCCGGTCGATGGGGTGGCGATGGAGCCGCGCCTGAAGCGGGCGACCGAGATCGCCCAGTCGACGCCGGGGGTTCGCTCGGCCCGGCTCGTCGGCGAGAGCGAGGGCGAGAAACTGTTGGAGCCGTGGCTCGGCAGCGGCCTCGATCTCGCGTCGCTGCCGATCCCCCGATTGGTGGTCATCGATCTCGCCGATCCGGCGGCGGCCGATCTCACCGCGCTCAAGGCGCGGATCTCGGCGGAGGTGCACGGTGCCTCGGTCGATGATCATTCGATCTGGGCGGCGCGGTTGAGGACCATGGCGGGGACGGCGGTGGTCGCCGGCGTGGCCGTGGTGGTGTTGATGCTCACCGCCATGGTGCTGTCGGTGGTCTTCGCCACACGCGCCGCGATGGCGGGAAATCGCGACGTGATCGAGGTGCTGCATTTCGTCGGGGCGGAGGATCGGTTCATCGCCGGAGAGTTCCAGCGCCACTTCCTGAAGCTCGGCCTGATCGGCGGGGCGATCGGCGGGGTGGCGGCGATCCTCGTCTTCGTCGTCGCCGACTTCGCCACGAGGACCCGCGGCGACGCTCTCTCCGACCAGGCGCATGCGCTGTTCGGCGGCTTCTCGGTCGGCTGGAGCGGCCATCTCGGGACCGTGGCGGTGGTGGCGGCGGTGGCGGTGCTGACGGCGGTGACGTCGCGCCGGACCGTGCTCGGCCATCTCGGTCGTCTGGATTGATGAGGGAACGGTGGCGATGGCCATCCTCGGCGAGACGGCTTCTGCTAGACTGATGGCGATGAGGATTCGAAACGAGGGGGCGATCGTCGGCGATCGCGACCCGAGTGTCGCGACGACACCGAAGCGGATGGCCTGGACGGACCATGGTCCGGTAAACTCGGTCGCGGCACGGATGGCGATCGGGACCCTGCTCGTCGTCGTCGCGTTCTTCCTCGCTTTCGGCATCGGCTTCCTTTGGTTCGCCACCCGTGTCGCGCTGACCGGAGCTCCGGCGGACGTCCACGCCGATGCCATCGTGGTGCTCACCGGCGGGCGCGACCGGGTGCAGGGCGGGGTCGAACTGCTGGAGGAGGGCCGCGGCCGGCGGTTGCTCATCTCGGGCGTCCATCCCCAGACGCGGGCGGAGGACATCCAGCGGGCGACGACCTCGGACCGATCGCTCTTCGAGTGCTGCGTCGATCTCGGCCACAGGGCGGCGACCACGGTGGGCAACGCCCGCGAGGTCGCGGACTGGGCCCGTGCCCACGGCTTCTCGAGCCTGATCGTCGTCACGAGCGCCTATCACATGCCGCGATCGATGGTCGAACTCGACAGGGCACTGCCCGGCGTGAGCAAGATCGCCTGGCCGGTGAAGCGGGCGGATCTGGCGATCGAGACGTGGTTCTCGAACCCGACGACGGCGAAGCTTCTCTTGCACGAGTACGTGAAGTATATCGTCACCCGGTTCGGCCCCACGGCGAGCATCATCCGACCCGCGGAGGTCGCCACGACGGCGAGCCTCCGCTGAGGTCGGCGCCGGAGCCGGGGACGTCTCAGCCGACGGGATCCGCCGCGATGATCTTCCTCCGCTCGCTCGCCTTCAACGCGTTCTTCTACGTGCACACCATCTTCTGGTTGCTCGCCTTGCTGCCGACCGAGATCCTGCCCAAGGCGGTGTTCTGGTGGGGGGTGAAGCGCTGGGCGAAGATCAACCGCTGGGCGATCACCGCCATCGGCGGGGTGAGGGTGGAGATCCGCGGTCTCGAGTACCTGCCGAAGGGCGGCGTGCTGATCGCCGCCAAGCACCAGTCGACCTTCGAGACCGTCTCGCTGCTCGACCTCTTCGACCGGCCGACCTTCGTGATGAAACGGGAACTGCGCAAGATCCCGCTGTTCGGCTGGTACACGATCAAGGGCGAGCAGATCGCGGTGGACCGGAGCGCCGGACGCTCCGCCCTCGTCGACATGACCGAGCGGGCGCGCATCGAGGCGGCCCGCGGCCGCGAGATCCTGATCTTCCCGGAAGGCACCCGCAAGCCGGCCGGCGCCGAGCCGCACTACAAGCACGGCATCGCCCACCTCTACGAACACCTCGGCGTGCCGCTGGTGCCTGTGGCGCTCAACTCCGGCCTGTTCTGGGGGCGCCACGACTTCACCCGCCACCCCGGCACGCTGGTGATCGAATTCCTGCCGCCGATTCCGGCCGGGCGCGACCCGGAAGTGGTCTATGCCGAGATGCAGGAGGTGATCGAGACGGCCTGCGACAGGCTGATCGCCGAAGCACTCGCCGCGCCGAATCCGCCGCCGTTGCCGAAGGCCGGGCAGGCCTATCTCACCCGGGCGGCGGCCCGAGCGGGTTCTTGATCCGTTCATGGCTACTTGCGCTACCGCAAATATCGTTCTATCTTTGTTCCTCGGCGAGGACGAAGAAGGACGGGGTTCACGATGGACGGGCGGTGGTGCACGACGGGGGGCTGGGAGAGCTTCGGGCCGACGATCGGCGGTGAGCGGTTTCGAATCCGTTTCGGCGCTTCGGGACGGCGCTACGTCTTCTCGCGCATCGACGAGGCGGTCGGCGAGGGCGAACTCGACGGCGCGGTGGTGGTGGTGTCGACGCGCGATCGGGCCGGAGAGGCACGCGCCCTGTGGATCGGGACGGGCGAAGGCCTGCGCGGCGGCGTGAACCTGCCCGATCACGAGATCCATGCCCATTGGCTCGCCGAAACGCCGGCGGCTCGGGCTCGGGTGATCGCCGATCTCGGCGGGGCGGCGGTGACGTCGCTCGCCGCCTGACCCCGAGCGAAGGCGCTCCACGAGCCGGTCGCGCCGGCAGGGGACCCGCCGGACCTCCACCCCCGGACCGCCCTCGGAGCGCGGACCTCTCGATCGGGTCTATTCAGTCCGGGCGGGCCGTGCCGGTGCGGTCGGCGCGCAGGCGGGCGGCGATCCGCTCGAGGGCGGCGTCGTGCATGCCGAGGGCGGCGAGATGGTCGGCGGTCGAGACGACGTAGTCGGGGTTGGCGCCCGAGACGCCGATCCCTCGGCGGACGAGAGCGAGCAGGCTCTCCTCGTCCATCGCGCCGGTGTACTGGGGATGGGTACGATCGACGACGTAGGTGAGCGCGACGGGGCCCGGTGCCTCGGCGGAGCGACCATGGCCATCCTCGAAGCGGACCGGACGGAAGACCTCGCGATAGATGAAGCTCGGCAGGTGTTCGAGCGGGCTCACCTGTTCGCGCCGGCGCAGGTAGTCGAGGGTCTCGGCGCGGCGGGCGGCCGCCACCCGATAGACGACGCCGCGGCAGGAGCCGCCGCGATCGAGGCCGAGGACCACGCCGGGGATCTCGACGGTGCCGCGGTGGTGCCAGGAATAGACGCAGAGGGCGCGGTGCCAGCCCCACAGCCGGGCCGGACGGACCTCCTCGTGGACGAATCCGGGCCGCCAGATCAGCGAGCCGTAGGCGAAGACCCAGAGATAGCCTTCCTCGGTGCCCATTCCCCCTCCCCGACTTCCCTCGCTCGACACCGCCCGTTCCTTCGGGGGCATCGCGGCCCGCCGGCCCGCCAGTGGCGCCACGGCGCCCGGCGAACGTGATCTAACCGCTTCGTCGACGGAAATCGAGGGCGGCGGGACCGCTCGATCACGGCGCGAATTCGGAGCAGATTGGCGATCCGACGAATCGTGCGCGCCGTCTCGTGGCGCCGTCTGCCGAGGAGACGAGGAATGGACGCAGACAAGGCCGCGCCGCGGCGGCGGGTTCGACTGCCGCTGATGATCGGACTGGGGCTGGCGGTGGCGGCGGCCGGGTGGACCGCGATCTGGGCGACGGCGCGCGGCCGCATCCTCGCGGAGATCGACACGCGGATCGCCGGCCTCGCCGAACGCGGCATCGTCGTCGCCTGCGCCGACCGGGCGATCGGCGGCTATCCCTTCCGCATGGAACTCTCCTGCGCCTCCCCGGGCGTTTCGCTGACGGCGCGCGGCATCACCGTCTCGGCGGCGGCGCTGCGGGTGGTGGCGCAGGTGTGGGATCCGCGGTTGGTGCTGGTCGAGATCGACGGACCCGGTGTCGGCGCCGATGCCGGGGGGGCGGTCGCGGCGAAATGGCGGGCGCTGCGCGCCTCGTTGCGCTGGTCGGGTGACGGCGTGCGCCGTCTTTCCGTCGTCTCCGACGGGCTCGATCTGACGGCGAAACCGGCCGGGCGGCCGACGGTCCGGCTCTCGGCCGAGCACGTCGAGGCGCACGGCCGGCCGAGCGGGGCCACCGATCTCGACCTCGATCTGGCCGCCTCCCTCGCCGCCGCCGTGCTGACCGTCGGCGACAAGCGGGTCGGGCCGCCGCGGGCCGATCTTACCGCTTCCGCGACGCTCGTCGGATTCATGCCACCCGGTCCCGGGCCGGCGCTGCCGGCCTTCGCCGGTCGCGGCGGGCGGATCGAGCCGGCGAAGCTGTCTCTGGCGGTCGGTGGCGTCAGGGTGGAGGGCGACGGCGAGTTGGTGCTCGACGGCGCCGGCGAACTCGACGGCATGATCACCCTGGTGGCGCGTGGGCTCGAGACGTTGGCCAAGGGCGGCGCCAAGGACCTGGGACCGGAGTTGACCACGGTGCTCGGCGGATTCGTGTTGCTCGGCAAGGCGCCGAAGGATCCTTCCGTGCCCGGCCGGCGGTTGGAGATGATCATCGACCACGGACTGGTGCGCATCGGCCGGGCGACGCTCGGGCGCATCCCGCCGCTCTTCGCCGCCGGCGGCTGACGGAGCGCGGCCGTCGAGCGTGATCGTTCGCAGGGAACGGACGATGCGTTCGCCGGGCGCCGACTGGACGGCGACGCGACGATCGCCATCTCTCGGAAGTATGGGCCGGATGTTCCCGGCGAGGAGAGAGATCATGACCGCCAGAACCGTCGAAACCGTCCTCGAGGCGCCGCGTCCGCACTGGGTGGGCGACGGCTTCCTGGTCCGACCCCTGTTCGGCCGCGCCGCCTTCACCGCCGCCGTCAGCCCCTTCCTGATGTTCGACTGGGCGGCCCCCGTCGACTTCCCGCCGAGCCCCGAGCCACGCGGCGTCGGCCCTCACCCTCATCGCGGCTTCGAGACCGTCACCATCGTCCACGACGGCGCGGTCGACCATCGCGATTCGGCCGGTCACACCGATTCGATCGGCGCCGGTGACGTGCAGTGGATGACCGCCGGATCGGGCGTCGTCCACGAGGAGTTCCACGGCCGGTCGGTCGCCGAACTCGGAGGCCGGGTGTCGATGGCCCAACTCTGGGTCAACCTGCCGGCGGCGCACAAGATGACGCGGCCGCGTTACCAGCCGATCCTCGCGCGCGACATCCCGGTGATGACGAGCGAGGGGTTGCGGGCACGGGTGATCGCCGGACCCTGGCACGACGCCGGGGGAGCCGCCGTCCACGGGCCGGCGAAGACGTTCACGCCGCTGGCGGTGTGGGACATCGCACTCGACGCCGGGGCGCGCCTCGAGCAACCTCTTCCCGAAGGGTGGAACGTGCTCGTCTCGGTCCTCTCCGGCGACGTCGTGATCGCCGGCCGGGCCGTCACCACGGCGCAGGTCGCGGTGGCGGCCCACGACGGCGACCGATTGCTGGTCACCGCGGGTGCCGGTGGAGCGAAACTCCTCGTCCTCGCCGGCGAACCGATCGGCGAGCCGATCGCCGCCCACGGTCCCTTCGTCATGAACACCCACGAGGAGATCCGCGCGGCGATCGCCGACTACGCCGCGGGTCGGATGGGTGATCTCGATCCGCGCTGACCGATCGCGACACCACGGCGGCCGAACGCGGCCCTCGGTCGTGGTGTCGCGATCGTAGCCGAAGCGAAATGCGACATCCGGTCCGCAGAGAACGGGGGAGACCCCGGAAAATGACCTAGAGGCACCCCCTTGCCTCCAAAACGTTTTGAGGCAAACTGATCCTCGACTCGGTGCCGCGGAGCCTCCGAGTGAACCACAGAAGAAGGTGAGGCCGGCGACGCGGCCGTTCCACGGAGCGGCAGGTCATCGAGAACCGCACGAGGATCGGATGGCGAAGTCGAGCAGGATCACGGCCGAGTTGGTCGGAAGGCTGGCGTCGATCATGAGTTTCGAGCCACTCGAGGACGGCGACACCTATACGATAGGACAGTTGTCGGCCCACATGCGCGTGTCGCTCCGGACACTGCGATTCTATGAACAGTCCGGTCTTCTCTCTCCGAGCCGGGAGGGGCTCAGACGGCGCTATTCGCACGACGATCGCGAGAGGCTCGAGGTCATCGTCACCCTGCGTGAACTCGAGGTCTCGCTCACGGCGATCAAATCGATGATGGCGATGATCGATGGTGACGGGCGAGTGAACGAGCGCGAGGTGGTGGCACGCGCAGAGGCCATCCTCGCCGACGTCGCAGCCGACAACGTCGGCCGCATCGCCGAACTGGAAGGCATCAACTCGCGCATCGGCGAGGCGCGCCGCAACCTCGGGCGGGCCTGAACGCGGCGTGGGTACGCATCGCGACGGGCGTGCCGGAGCGCTCACGCCGATCGGGCCCGACGCTTCGGTCAGGCGGCCTCGGCGGCGCGTTCGGAGACGATGCGAACGACGTCGGCCATGATGTCGGTGATCTGGAAGTCCTTCGGCGTGTAGACCGCGGCGACGCCCATGTCCTTCAACGCCTCGGCGTCCTCGGGCGGGATGATGCCGCCGACGACGACCGGCACGTCCTCGAGGCCGGAGTCCTTCATGCGCGTCATGACGTCGCCGACCAGCGCCAGGTGAGAGCCGGACAGGATCGACAGGCCGACGGCGTGGACGCCCTCCTCGAGCGCGGCGTTGACGATCTGCGCCGGGGTCAGGCGGATGCCTTCGTAGACCACCTCCATGCCGCAGTCCCGGGCGCGCACCGCGATCTGCTCGGCGCCGTTGGAATGACCATCCAGACCGGGCTTGCCGACCAGGAACTTCAGGCGGCGGCCGAGGGTCTTCGAGACGTCCTCGACGGCGCCGCGCACCGCGGCGAGATCGCCGCCGGCATCGCGGGCGGCGCGGCCGACGCCGGTGGGGGCGCGGTATTCGCCGAAGACCTCGCGCAGCGTCGCGCCCCATTCGCCGGTGGTGACGCCGGCCTTGGCCGCGGCGATCGACGGTTCCATGACGTTGCGGCCCTGCGCCGCGGCGGCGCGCAGATCGGCGATCGCCTTCTCCACCGCCTTGCCGTCGCGGGCCTGCCGCCACGCCTTCAGGCGGTCGATCGCTTGCGTCTCGACCTCCGGCGACACGGTGAGGATCGAGCCCTCGCCGGTGGTGAGCGGCGAGGGTTCGGTCTCCTGGAAGCGGTTGACGCCGACCACGGTCTGCTTGCCGGCCTCGATCAGCTCGAGCCGGCGGGTGTTCGACTCGACCAGCTTCTGCTTCATGTAGCTACTCTCGACCGCGGCCACGGCGCCGCCCATCGCCTCGATGGCGGCGAGTTCGGTCTTGGCCTCGGCGACCAGCTCGGCGACCTTGGCCTCGATCTCGGCCGAGCCGTCGAAGATGTCGGCGAATTCGAGCAGGTCGGTCTCGTAGGCGAGGATCTGCTGCATGCGCAGCGACCATTGCTGATCCCACGGCCGCGGCAGGCCGAGGGCCTCGTTCCAGGCGGGAAGCTGCACGGCGCGGGCGCGGGCGTCGCGCGACAGGGTGACGGCGAGCGCCTCGATCAGGATGCGGTAGACGTTGTTCTCCGGCTGCTGCTCGGTGAGCCCCAGCGAATTGACCTGGACGCCATAGCGGAAGCGGCGGTTCTTCTCTTCCACCACACCGTAGCGGTCGCGGGTGATCTCGTCCCAGAGGCGGCCGAAGGCGCGCATCTTGCAGATCTCGGTGACGAAGCGCATGCCGGCGTTGACGAAGAAGGAGATGCGGCCGACCGCCTCACCGAATTCGGCCTCGGGGACCACGCCGGTCTTCCTGACGTCGTCGAGCACCGCGACGGCTGTGGCGAGCGCGAAGGCGAGCTCCTGCACCGGCGTCGCGCCGGCCTCCTGCAGGTGGTAGGAACAGACGTTCATCGGGTTCCACTTCGGCATCTCCGTGTAGGTCCAGGCGATGACGTCGGTGGTCAGCCGCATCGAGGGCGTCGGCGCGAAGACGTAGGTGCCGCGCGACAGATACTCCTTGATGAGGTCGTTCTGGGTGGTGCCCTGGAGGAGCTTGCGGTTCGCTCCCTGCTCGTCGGCGGCCGCGACATAGAGCGCGAGCAGCCAGGGCGCGGTGGCGTTGATGGTCATCGAGGTGTTCATCTTCTCGAGCGGGATGCCGTCGAAGAGGGCGCGCATGTCGCCGAGATGGGAGACCGGCACGCCGACCTTGCCGACTTCGCCGCGGGAGAGCGCGTGGTCGGGGTCGTAGCCCGTCTGGGTCGGCAGGTCGAAGGCGACCGACAGGCCGGTCTGGCCCTTGGCGAGGTTGGTCCGGTAGAGCCGGTTCGACGCCGCGGCGGTGGAATGGCCGGCGTAGGTGCGGAAGAGCCAGGGCTTGTCGGGCGTGGCGAGGGGCATGGTCGGGTGTCCGGCTGGTGGAGCTTCGGATCGATTAGATATCGCGCCGCAACAGCGACGTCACCATCCACGATCGTAGGACTGCGACATTCGGCCACGCATGTCTCTGCCGGATTCGAACCTCTGCGGATGGATCCTTCCGTATAGGGAAAGCCGAAAACCAACGAAATTATCGGGGTTTCGCCGTGCGGAGCGGGCGAACTTGCGTCATCGGCGGCATAGGGATAGCTTTTGGCGGTGCAGCAAGGCGAATGGTCGCAGCCGGCTCCGCGCGCGATTTCAATCCTTTAGTATTATGGAAAATCGCGTGGAAGCGGTCCGATTATGCGCCCGTCAGAGCATCGTGCGGGGGAATTTCGAGCAATTTTTCCGCATTGCGAAAGAAGTTGCGATCGAGGGCTTCCGGCCGGTGTCGGAAGGTGGGGGCGAAGGCCTCCGAGGCCCCCGATCACACGATCCGCCGGCCGACCCGGCGCGGTCGCGAGGGCGAACGATCCGAAAGCGGGAAGGAAGACCATGGCTGGGACTGACGACGCGGCGCCGAACCTCGAGGATCGGCCGGTGAAGGACCTCTACGAGATCGGCGAGATCCCGCCGCTCGGCCACGTGCCGAAGAACATGTACGCTTGGGCGATCCGCAAGGACCGGCACGGCCCGCCGGAGGAGAGCTTCCAGCTCGAGGTGGTGCCGACCTGGGAACTCGACAGCCACGACGTGCTCGTCCTGGTTATGGCCGCCGGCGTCAACTACAACGGCGTCTGGGCGGGCCTCGGCAAGCCGATCTCGGTGTTCGACGTCCACAAGCAGCCCTACCACATCGCCGGTTCCGACGCCTCGGGCATCGTCTGGGCGGTCGGCTCCAAGGTGAAGCACTGGAAGGTCGGCGACGAGGTCGTCATCCATTGCAATCAGGACGACGGTGACGACGAGGAGTGCAACGGCGGCGACCCGATGCTCTCGCCCTCGCAGCGCATCTGGGGCTACGAGACGCCGGACGGCTCCTTCGCCCAGTTCTGCCGCGTCCAGGCGCGCCAGCTGCTGCCGCGTCCGCAGCACCTGACCTGGGAGGAATCGGCCTCCTACATGCTGACGCTGGCGACCGCCTATCGCATGCTGTTCGGCCACAACCCGCATCAGTTGAAGCCGTCGCAGAACGTGCTGATCTGGGGCGCCTCGGGCGGCCTCGGCGTGTTCGGCATCCAGCTGACGGCCGCCGCCGGCGCCAACGCCATCGGCGTCATCTCCGACGAGACCAAGCGCGACTACGTGCTCTCGCTCGGCGCTCGCGGCGTCATCAACCGCAAGGACTTCGACTGCTGGGGCCAACTGCCGAAGGTGGGCTCGCCCGAATACGACAAGTGGTTCGGCGAGGTCCGCAAGTTCGGCAAGGCGATCTGGGACATAACCGGCAAGGGCAACAACGTCGACATGGTGTTCGAGCACCCCGGCGAGAGCACTTTCCCGACCTCGACCTTCGTGGTCAAGCGCGGCGGCATGGTGGTGTTCTGCGCCGGCACCTCCGGCTTCAACATCACCTTCGACGCCCGCTACGTCTGGATGCACCAGAAGCGCATCCAGGGCTCGCACTTCGCCCACCTGAAGCAGGCGGCGGCGGCCAACAAGTTCGTGCTCGACCGGCGCGTCGAGCCGTGCATGTCGGAGGTCTTCGACTGGGCCGACATTCCCAAGGCCCACACCAAGATGTGGAAGAACGAGCACAAGCCCGGCAACATGGCGGTGCTCGTCTGCGCCCCGCGCACGGGGCTCACCACCTTCGAGGACGTGCTCGAGGCGAGCGTGGAGATGAAGAAGTGAGGGTCGCTCCGGGGCGTCGAACCGCCCCGGGACGCCACCCGGTGTGAGAGCGGCGATCCGTGGGCGACCACGGGTCGCCGCCGTCGTTTCGGGGGGGCCGCCGCTTGCCCGGAAGCGGCGGTGATGGCATTCACTCCGGAGGTTCGAGGGTGCGTGTGGGGTGGGGGCGTCGATGAAATTCAAGGTGTTCTGCGCGACCGATGAGAACTATGTGGAGATGACCCATGTCATGCTCCATTCGCTCTTGGCGAACAGCCGACCGGCGGTCTCGCGGATCGACCTCTTCGGTTGGCACCTGTCGGAGGGAAGCGCCCGTGCCTTCGAGGCGCTCGCGCCGGACCTGGTCCACGTCCATCGTTTGAACGACCTGCCCGCGGTTCTCGAACCGATTCGGTTCCGTATCGTCGACATGGTGCCGACCTGGTTGCGGCTCGTGGCGCCCGACATGATCCCCGCCGACGAAGAGAAGCTCCTCTACATCGATTGCGACTGCATCATCGACCGCGACATCGGCGAACTGGCCGCCCTCGACATGGACGACGATCTGTTCGCCGCAGTCGCCGACTTCGCCGAGGCGAAACACCCGGCTTGGCTCCAGCGTCTCGGGTTGCCGCAAGGGACGCCCTATTTCAACGCGGGTGTGATGCTGTTCAATCACCGGCTCTACGTCGACGGGGGATGGTCACGAAAAGCGGTGGCGTTGACGCTCGCCGACCCCGACCGGTTGAAGCTGCACGATCAGGACGTGTTCAACACGCTGGTCACCGGCGATTGGACGAGACTGCCGCCATCCTTCAATGCCCATGCGAGTTCCGCCAAGACCAAACACGGCGACGGGGCCGAACTGTTCGCGGGCGCGCACATCATCCACTATGTCGGCAAGCGCAAGCCGACCGATGAGGATTGCCTCCACGCCGCTCGGGACGTCTACCGACGCTATCGCGCCGAGACGGTCCATGCAGGGCGACCTCTCCGGAAGGCTTGGAAGCGCGAAGTTTTCAATCACCTGCGCATCGCGCTCGGAAAGCTCAAGCGCTTCGCGGCCCGTCGCGGGCTGCGGGTGACGTGATCGCTCGTCCGACCCTCAATGCTCCGGTGCCCGCCCTTCGCGCCAGATTTCCAGCGAGTGGTTGATCTCGGCGCCGAAGAGGAAGATCAGACCGACGATGTAGAAGAACAGCATCGAGGCGATGGCGCCGCCGAGGCCGGCGTAGGTCTTGGCGTATCCCGAGAAGTGGGAGAGGTACCAGGAGAAGACGAGGCCGGCGACGAACCACAGGGTCAGCGACACGAGCACCCCCGGCAACACGCTCTTCAACGTCTGGCGCCGGGCAGGTAGCCACAGGTGGGCCGAGGCGAGGAAGAGAAGGACACCGAGAGTGAAGAAGACCAGCGGCAGGCGGTTGAAATAGGACCAGTAGGGGGCGAGGTCGGGGGCGTGTGGGATCAGGTAGGCCCACACCACCGGCAGCACCACGACGAGGAAGCCGAGGCCGAGGATGACCACGCCACCGATCAGCATGAAGAAGGTGCCCTCGAGTCGGCGGATGAGGAAGTGGCGGTCGTCGTAGGAGCGGTAGGCGTAGTTGAGGCCCATGCGCAGGCTCTCGACCAGGCCGGTGACGATGACGACGAGCAGGATGGCGCCGACGGTCAGCACACTGCCCTGCGAGGTGGCGAGCACCGCCGAGATCTCCGGCCTGAGGATGTCGGAGACCTGTTCGGGCAACACCGAGAAGATGCCGCCGGTGCCCTGCTGGGCGGCGGCGGCGAGTTCCGATCCGCCCCAGTAGCCGGCGATGCCGGTGACCAGGATCATGAAGGGAAACATCGAGAACAGGATGGCGAAGGCGATGTTGGAGGCATGCGCGAAGGATTCGTTGCGCAGCAGTCCCCAGTAGAAGGCTTCCCAGACCACGACTCCCACGGCCTTCGGCCCGGGACGCGGCGCAGCACCGGCGGAGGAGGGGGAGGGGTCGACGCTGTCGCTGTGAGCCATGGCGCGGAAGATAGGCGCGCCGGCGTTCGGAGACAATCGTCTCGGCGCGCTTCGGCCGAGTCCGCGGCACGCCGCGATGCTGGCGGTCGCTCGGGTTTTGCCGCATTCTGCGGGCAAGGAACCGACACCGGACGATTCCACCGTCCCGCCGCCACCCTCCCCACCCGCTTTCTCGAGCGCAATCGGATCGACCGCCTTGATCAGACCGACCGTCCGCGCCCTTCTCCTTCTCGCCCTGATCTCGGTCGCACCCGGCCCGGCCTTCGCCGCCGCGACGCCGGCCCGGGCCGAGGGAGCGACGAAGTCGCAGCCGGTCGCGGCGCCCGCTCCCGCGGCGGCGCCCGCTCCGACGGCGGCGACGACAGCGACCACGGCGAAACCCGCGCCGAAGCCGGACGAGGTGCAGCAGAAACTCGACGCCTGGAAGGTCGAGGTCGAGCAGATCGCCGCCGGCATCCAGCGTGACGGCCAGACCGACAAGCACCTCGCCGAGTTGCGAGAACGCGCCGAGCGGATCCGCGCCGAGGCCGCCGAGCTGATCGCCGCCGAGAGCCCGCGTCATGGGTCGATCGAAGCCCGGCTGAAGCAGCTCGGCCCTGCTCCTCAGGTCAAGGAGAACGAGCCGCAGGTGGTCGAATCCGATGCGGTCAAGACCGAACGAGACGAGCAGCAGAAGCTGCTCGCCGAGGTGCAGGGTCGGATCAAGCAGGCCCAACTCGTCGATCTGCGCGCCGAAGAAATCATCAAGACGATCTCGGACCGCCGACGCGATCGCTTCGCTCGGGAACTGGTCGAGCGCTCACGTTCCGTCTTCGATCCCGGCCTGTGGTTCGAGGCGGTGGCGTCACTGCCGGGCACCTTCAACAGCATCCGCTACCTGACCGCCGACTGGGTCAGTCTCCTCGCGTCGCGCGGGTTGGAGACGGCGCTCGCGGTCGGCTCGGTGATCTCGATCCTCGTGGTGCTGCTCTTCGCCATGCGGCGACGGCTCACACTGTTCACCGACCGCGATCCCGAGGTCGCCGATCCGCCGCGATTGCGCAAGGCGGCGGTGGCGGTCGGGATCGTGGCGCTCAACGTCGCGGTTCCGGTGGTCGGACTGTCCGGCGTGGCGCGAGCGCTGGATCTCTTCGAGCTCAATCCGGAGCGCGTGTCGCTGTCCTTCGACGCGCTGATCGTCGGCGTCGGAGCGGCGGCGGCGGTCTACGGCGTCGCCCTGGCGCTCTTCGCGCCGGCCAAGCCGCACTGGCGGGTGGCGGTGGTCGGCGACGTCACGGCGACCCGGATCGTCGGCCTGTCGGTGCTGCTGGCGGTGACCCACGGCCTCGGCGTCACGGTCTCGCGGTTGATGCACGTGGTGGCGGCGCCGGTGGCGGAGGTCATCGCCTACGCCGGCTTCTTCTCGATGGTCGACGCCGTCCTGATCATGATGGCGCTCAAGGCGGCGGCCCGTTCGCTGACCGGGGACGAGGCGCAACCGGCGACCGGGGCGGGCGAGCGTTCCGTCCTGTGGCGGTGGATCGTGCCCTTCGGCTGGATCCTGGCGATCGCGGCGGCGGCGGCGGCGATCGGCGGCTGGATCGCGCTCGCCTCGTTCCTGACGACGCAGATGGTGCGCATGGGCTTCCTGCTCGGCGCCCTCTACATCCTGCTCCAGCTCGCCGACGAGGCGATTCTGGCGACCTTTCAGGACCGGACCCGCATCGGTGTGATGCTGACGCGATCGATGGGGTTGGGGCGGGAACGGGTCGAGCAGATCGGCGTGGTCCTGTCCGGCGTGGTGCGGATCCTGCTCATCGCCCTCACGGTGCTCTTCGCCCTGACTCCGATCGGCGTGTCGTCCCAAGACGTCTTCTCCGATGCCAAGTCCGCCTTCTTCGGCTTCAAGATCGGCGGTTTCACCTTCTCCCTGTCGGCGATCCTGACCGCCATCGCCTTCCTGGTGCTCGGCATCGCGGTGACGCGAGCGATCCAGGGGTGGCTCGACGACCGCTTCCTGCCGCGCACCCGGCTCGACGTCGGCCTCAAGAACTCGATCCGTACCGCCTTCGGTTACGTCGGCTACGTGCTGGCGGCGATGCTGGCCTTCTCGGTGGTCGGGCTCGACCTGAAGAACGTCGCCATCGTCGCCGGCGCGCTCTCCGTCGGCATCGGCTTCGGCCTGCAGTCGATCGTCAACAACTTCGTCTCCGGCCTGATCCTGCTCGCCGAGCGGCCGATCAAGGCCGGCGATCTCGTCGAGATCGGCTCGGAGAAGGGTTTCGTGCGCAAGATCAACGTGCGTTCGACCGAGATCGAGACCTTCGACCGGGCCTCGCTGATCGTACCCAACTCGTCGCTGATCTCGGGCAACGTGAAGAACTGGATGCACCGCGATCTGACCGGGCGTTGCGTCGTCGACGTCGGGGTGGCCTATGGGGCGGTGCCGGAGAAGGTGCGCGAAGTTCTGCTCGCCTGCGCCGCCGCCCATCCGAAAGTGCTCTCTTTTCCGGCGCCGGCCGCCTTCTTCGTCAATTTCGGCGACAACGCCCTCGAGTTCCGGCTCGTGTGCACCGTCGGCAACGTCACCGACGCCTTCGGGGTGGAGAGCGATCTGCGTTTCGCCATCGTGGAGAAGCTGGCGGAGACCGGGATCGACATTCCCTATGCCCAGCGCGACATCCACATCCGTCAGCTCGACGATCTGCGCGGGCTGATGGACGGCCTCCTCGGGGGCGCTCGCGCGCCCGCGCCGAAGCCCTCCGGCGGCGACGTCTGACGCCGCCGCCGACACCTCGGTCCGTTTCCATCTTCCGGAGAA
Organism: Siculibacillus sp.; assembly: GCA_030247555.1. GTDB lineage: Bacteria > Pseudomonadota > Alphaproteobacteria > Rhizobiales > Ancalomicrobiaceae > CALBKH01. The sequence goes on from JAOTSD010000070.1 coordinate 18,645, forward strand.
TCGATGTCCCGTTCCCGTCTCCTCCGCATCGCGGCGCCGGTCGTCGCGATCGCCGCCCTCGCCGCCTGTTCGCGCGGCCCGGTTCCCGAGACCCGGCCGGCGTTCTACGCGCGCCTCGACCAGACCGGCGGCGCCGTCGATCCGGCCTCGTCGCTGTCGATGATCAACATGTATCGCGCCAACAAGGGGCTGGCGCCGCTGATCTGGGATCCGGCGCTGGCGCGCGTGGCCCAGGGTCAGGTCGACCGCATGGCGGCGGCCGACAAGGTGCAGTCGGTGGAAGAGGCGCACCTCGACCGCGACCTCGCCGCCGCCGGCATCGGTCACACGAGCTTCCTGGCCAATTTCTCCGCCGGTTACCGCACTTTCGCCGAGGCCTTCTCCGGTTGGCGCGAATCGAAGGTGCACGACGCCACCATGGTGGCGCCGCGGGCGAGCCGCGTCGGGCTCGCCACGGCTCAGGCGCCGCATTCGAAGTACAAGATCTTCTGGTCGCTGGTGGTGGTCGAGCCGAAGTGAGTGCCGACGGGGTGGGCTCTGGGGGGTGCCGGATGTCGTCCCCCGGCCGCGGAAATGGACTTCGGTCGAAGGATGACGACGATCGTCGCGTCGGCGGCTTGACGAACCGCTCCCGGCCCCCTTATATCGCCCGGTCTCGCGAGGCGGGCGCGTAGCTCAGCGGGAGAGCACTTCGTTCACACCGAAGGGGTCACAGGTTCGATCCCTGTCGCGCCCACCATTCCCTCCGCCTAATATGGCCGGTCAAATCAAAGGGTTGACCGGCGTTGGTCCAGGTGGCTCGGGTATGGGTCGCCGCACCGGTGGCAACGTAGCTACCACCTAGCTACCACGACGATCGTGAGCGTCCGCTGACGCGCCCTTCATCGGGAGCCGCTTTTTCCGTATCGCCACACGAATTTGCCTCGACTCCATATCCCTCTTGATATCTTTCTTGAGTTGCCTGAGTGACTTCGCCACCGCCTTGTCGGTGCGGGCGTAGGTTCCTTTGATCAGGCGGCCGCCGATCAACGAAGCCGGACTCACGCCGGGCTTGGTGTGCCCTGGCGGCCGCGGTCCTTGAACGGGCGCGATCGGCGCGAAGCAGATCTGCGGATCGGCCGGCTCTGCCCCCCGAATCAACAAGTCCACGTCGAGGCAGAGCCATGACTGCCGCCCGCCCCCACCCGGCCAGCCCGACACCGACACCTGCCTGAACACCCGATCGTCAGAGCCCTTTAGAACCAGGCCATCTCTTCCGGCCAGGCGGCTCGCGAGCGCGTCGGCCGATTCTTTGGAACCGACGAGGTCGACGAGACGGTCACGGGCGACCAACAGGTGGAGCCGGCCGCCGAAGGTTCGGCGTATGCCCCACGGGTCGCTTGCGGCGGTCGGATCCAGCTTCTGCTTATCCTCGACGACGGGAAACCGCGTGTCGTCGAGCGCGGCGGCCCGGATCGACGCCAGGTCGGGTTCGTCGTCGGCTTCGGCGCGCAGCCTGAAGTGCCCGAGCGCCATGTGGCGGCAGGACTCGATGCACTGATCCTTGCTCCAGGGGACGAGGCCCCATTCTGCGGCCAGAACCCCGGTCGCCGCGACCATCCCGAATGCCGTCAGCGCCCGCGCTTCTTCTTCGGACAGAGCGCGCTCGGACTTCACCGCCGAGCGGAAGGATCGGATCTCTCGATCGATCCTCTGGCCGACGTGGTCGACGTCGGCCACCACCTTCGCGACGAAGGCCCGCAGTGCATGGCCGGCATGACGACCACAGACGCTCGCGACCTGCCGGGCCGCCCGCTCGAACGAATGGCACGCCGCGAGTTCGGTCGCGGAGGGATGCCCGGGGACGATCATCACGAGGCGATCGGGGGCACCTCGGTGGCACGCCCCAAGGCGACCCCCGTCACGCCCTTCGTCCAAGGTGGCGAGGATGAGCGATCGCGGTACGGCGGCGTTCGATCTGCTCGAGCCACTTACGGCCCCCTCCTTCCGCCTCGAGTAGCCGAGCCGTCGGCCGGTGACCTGCTCGAGCAACTCGGCGGCATCCGAATCTTCTCTCAGGAGCCTGGGCAGATCGGCGAACAGCCGCTCCTCCATGTCGCTCGGGTAAGGCGGCTCGATGCGGCGCTCGCCGGCGCCGACGGGCGCTCCGGTGCAGACGGACGATGCCGCCTGCATCACGGTGACGGCACTCGGGTAGGCGTCCCGGGTGAACAGGAAGACCACGTCGCCCGGCAGGCCGGAGAACCGCAGGAGTGGTCCGGCGAGCGCCGCGGCCATTGCGAACACGTGCGTCGGGCTCCGGCTGAGGGCCTCCCCGAGGCCGTTCTTCCACTCTCCCGCCGAGCCGACGCTGAGCGTGTAGGCGTGGGGTGATGCACCTTCGAACAGGAAACGCTCGCCTGCCGCCCCGAGATCCACGCCTGGGAAAACGAACGATCGGCCGTGCCAACCGGTTCGGTCGGTGAGTTCAGTTGGTGGCTGCTTATCGATCCGCCTCAACTCGGCGGTGAGTTGCTTGGTAAGGAATCGGACGTCCAAGGTCGGGATTCCCAGGTCGAGCAGCCTTTTCGTCACCTTCTTGAGGTCGGTGACCTCGCTGCACGGCAGATCGTGTTGCCGGGTCGCCCCTCTCAGGTCGACGAAGGAGATCCTGACGAAATGACTGGGCGTCGAGCCGGCGCACCGCATCATCCTGGAAAGACGGACCTGCGGGGGGCGAACGGATGGGGTCGCCGTGGAAGGGGTTTCTGACTTCATGTGTTCGGCTCCTATCGCCGAAGGACTCCCTGGCAGCTGCTCGAGTGCTCGAGCTACTCACGCAGATTCTCAGCCCGCAACAACGGTAACCGAATTCTGGACTTCTGCCGATCGTTGCTGAGTGTTGGCCTGTATAAGTACCCACCCACCCCATTCACCCCACCAACACGCCCGTATACCCCCGATACCCCGCGAAATAGACCGAATTGATGAAGGCCGTGATCACAGGGTAGGGGATACCAAATTGCGCCCGTAGCGCCTCAGGCGTACGAGGAAGCAGAAGTCGGAGGTCCGATATTGAAGCGCAAAACGTTCGTACTCGAGCTGCCGGTCTCTGCGTAAGGGCTGCCGACCACAGAATCGATCCGAGGCATACCGCTTGGTGCTGTAGCCCAGGACGTAGGGAAGTTCATCGAGACCGATGCACTCCGTCTCGCTCGGCTTGTGGCCGGGGTAGAGACGCGGTGAGTGGAGAGCCTCCTTCGCCTGCGGCTTGGTGAGCCCGGCCGTAATCAGGTGTAGGTGGGGGGTCCACAGCCCACCGCCCTCGGCGGAGGGAACGTAGTCGAACTCGAACATGCCGAAGCCGCCGTAGCCCGATGCCCCCAAGCGAGAGAACCTTTGCGCGAGGGTGCGACGAGCCCTGGGGAGGTCGAAGGTGGCGAGTTGCCCTTGTGGCTTGGCCCACTTCGGTTCGATCAGGGTCGAGAAGCAGAAGGGCCCGCCGTGCCCCTCGAGATAATCGAGCGCGGATCCGAGCATGTCGCAATTGTGGCGACCGAGCGCGACCCGACAAGCCCCCGGACATTGGCCGTGGTCGCGTTGAACGCAATCACGCCCTAAAGGGTCAAGGCGGCATGGCGGCAGGGGGGCACCTTCCTTCTGCAGGAGGGCGCGTGCCTGTGCGGTCCACCATCGCTCGTCCTCAAGGCTCATGAGCTCGATGCCGAGTTCCTCCAGCCTCGCCCGCTCGGGGAGGTACTCGGCGTCGGGATCGGTTCGGCGGTCGCTCCATCTCATGTCACCGCCCTCCCTTGTCGGAGGTCGAGCGGCGGAGGTTCGCTTCCTCGAAGGCGAGCACGTCACTGAGGCGGAACCGCACGGCCGAGCCCAATTTCACGTAGGGGCAACCGCAACCCTTGAGGCGATCGGCCTCGAGCTTCTTCGTCGAGACCGACCACCTGTCCGCCAATTGCCGCTGAGTTAGAAGTCGACCCCCTGTGTCAGGGTCCCGAATTTGCACCATGTGAGCACCCAATAGGTATCTGCAGCGGCACGACGTGCCACTTTGTTTCACAGCAGATGTGTTTGATGGAGATCCGCTCGGCGACGATTTCGTCTGTGCGAGTCGGTACAGTCTACGAGTACGAATAGACGCCGCTATAGTTAACGACTATTGAATGAATGTCGTCTGTGGTATTGCCGAGGCTCAGAGCAGAGGCCATGGCAGGCTGGAGGGCTGCCTCTCGTAACCTAAGTCTCATGAGTGTTTCGAAGTGGCAAGGCGCGTCCACGAGGGCGTAATTCGAGGCGAAATACTTGAGATTATGCACCGATTGCATTGAAAATGCACAAGAAGTTCAGAAGCCGAGCCTTGGTGCAACGGCGGTCCCTACCGCTTGGCACGACCGCTCGGGCACATCACAGATGCGCGACTGCTGCCGTCACGACGCTTGGACTGCAGTCGCGGCACATGGCGATGAAGGTCTTCAAGATCCCGAAGCCCTCGTGCGGCGCCACTCGGTGATAGAGGTTCAGCCGATGCCCGGAAAGCCCCAGGCAAGCCGAGGAAGGTTGTGAAAGGTGCGCGGCATGATGGTGACGTGCTCAAGTCGAGTCCCGCGGTCGCCAGCGCCGGGTAGGCTCGCAAGAAGCCGTCGGCACCGCGGAAGTCGGGGTGGCCGGGATCCACGCCCATGCCTGCTCCCGCTGCAACGAGAATCCCGGTGGCGGAGAAGAGCGGGTCGAGGGTGCGGTCGAAGATTTCGGGCGGGGTTATCGGCCTCGGATGGCAGTGGTGTTCCGGCGATGGTGGCGTCGGCCTCCCGCTTCAGTGCATTTTTCGCAAAACACACCGACGTCTGCTCAGCCCGTCAGATCAGCGCGACGAGGCGCCTCTGGGCTTCGGTGTCGCCGTCGATGTAGCGCTGGGTGGTCTCGATCGAGCGGTGCCCCGCGAGCATCTGAACGTCGCGCAGGCTGCACCCGGCCCGGGCGACG
>JAOTSD010000071.1 GCA_030247555.1 Siculibacillus sp.
GTCGAGGCCGGCGCGCACCACCGCCCGGGCCGCCGCCGCCGTGCCGGCGATCGCCGCCCGCGCGGTGAAACCGTTGCCGGCGAGGCGCGTCACCACCTCCTCGACCATCGCCGCCTCGCCACCGAAGAGATGCGCCGCCCCGGTCACGTCGAGCAGGAGCCCGGCCTCGCCGTCGAAGCCGTGGTCGAGGCCGACGAGCGGTGTGAAGCGGTCGCACCAGTCGGCGATCGCCGCGAGCGTCTCCGCCTCGCCCGCCGCGTCGCGTTCGACGAGAACGAGCGCGGGCAACCGCGCCCGCGCCTCGGCGAGCGGTTGGCCGACGGCGAGCCCCGCCTCCGCCGCCCGCTCGTCGACCGCCTCCAGCCGGAAGGCGTTGCCGGCCCGGGCGAAGACGGCGAGCGGCGGCTCATCGGCGGACGGGGCGCTCGAAAGCCAGGACGCGCCCTTCGCCCGCCGGTGCAGCCGGTCGGTCGCGAGTCTCGGCAGGAACAGCGCCAGGATGCGCCGGCAGGAACGCGAAACGCCGGTCATGGGACGACCACTCCACTTCGAAGGACCCGAGCCGCCCGTCTCGGTTCTTCTCGAGCTCCAGCCGGAAGACCGGCCGCCCGAGGCCGGGCGCGAAACCGCCGAGGATGCGCGAGGCCCCCGCACTCACCCGCCAGCGGGTCGCCGCCGCCGTCGTCTGCGCCGGCCCGGCGACCCTGAGCAGCAGCCCGAGGACGCCGCCGCCGGCCCGCGCCCGGAGCGCCAGCCGCCGGGTGGCGGTGAGATCGAGCGCGGCCGCCCGCCCCGGCACTTCGGCGACCACCGCCGCCGTGCCGCGGCACGAGAGCCCCTCCTCGAAGGCCCACAACGCCTCCTCCGGCCGCTCGGCCCGCACCTCGACCAACCGGCCGGGACCGAGCCCGAGCGCGGCGAGGCCGGGACCGTCGAGCCGCCCCGCCTCGCGCCGCGCCTCGGCCGTGGTGATCCACAGCACCCGCCCCGGCCGCTCGGCGAGAAGCCGGGCGAGGAGCGCGACGCAGACCCCGGTGACGGCGCCGGCCTCGCGGCTCTCGTCGCAGGCGATCTCGTGCAGCGCCCCGAGGGCGAGCCCGCCCGCCGCTCCGAGCCGCCGGTCGATCGCCTCGACCCCGAAGGACAGAACTTCGCCGGACTCCGCCCCGGCGCGGGCGGCGAACGCCGTCGCTTCGCCACGCGGCGCTCCCCACCCGCCGCACGCCGCACGAAAGCCTTCCTCCACGCCGACCGCACCACCCCGCTCGGCCTCCCCGCCCGTCCGCGACGCGAACCGCATCGCCGCCCCATCGAGAGCTTCGCAGCGGGACGTCATCGTCCCATTCCCGGTTGCGGGGCGGGACGTCGTCGTCCCGCCGGGGGGCTCCGGCCACGCGAGCGGCGCCGGCCGCCCTTCGATCGCCGCGATCTCCCGCTTCAGCGCCGCCAGACGCTCCGCCGTCTCGGCCGCTCGCCGCATCGTTGATCCCTCTTCGTACCCTAAATGTTCGTCTTTTGTTCTTACCGCCATCCTCTCGCCGAGTCAATGGAGGGGACGAAGAGGGGGACCATCGATCGGGGAAGCGGGCGTCGAGGCTCGCCGGGCCGGTCACCGCCGTCACCTCGCCGAAGGGCCGGTGGTTCGCCCGCCACACCACGGTCTTCGACCCGTCGGTCATCTGCACCGGCCGGCCGAGGTGGTCGTTGGTCACCCACCAGCGCAGGGGGGAGGCCGAAACGCCGGCCGAGGCGGGGCGAGGCCGGAGTGCCGGCCGGCTTCACCTCACCGCGATCTCGATCAGGCTCGGGCCTTCGCGCACCAGCGCTTCGGCGATCGCGGCGCGGATCGCCTCGGGCGCGTCGGCCCTGACCGAGGGCACGCCCATCGAGGCGGCGAGCGCCTGGAAATCGATCGCCGGGTCGTCGACGTCCATGCCGACGAAGCGGCCGGCGACCGCGTTGGGACAGCCGAGCTGCTTGGCGATGTTCTGCAACACGCCGTAGCGACGATTGTTGAAGACGAAGAACAGCACCTTGGCGTCGTATTTCGCCGCGCTCCACAACGCCTGCGGCGAATACATCGCCCCGCCGTCGCCGACGAAGCTCGCCACCGGCCCGTCGTGCAGCAGCGCCGCTCCGACCGCCGCCGGCATGTTGCAGCCGAGCACCCCGCCGCGCGCGAAGAAATAGCGCCCCGGCCGGGTCATCAGCAGTTCCTGCACCCGTCCGAAGGTGGCGGCCGAGTCGTTGGCGATCAACGTCGTCTCCGGCAGCGCGTCGCAGACCGTCATCACCGCCAGATCCGGGGTCAGCGGCGTCGCGCCATCGGCCAGGATCTCGGCGCGGGCCGCCGCGATGTGGGCGGTCTTCGCCGCCCGCCGCTCCGCCATCCGCCTCTCGATCGCCCGGCCATCGAGACGGCGGGCGAGTTCGGCGGCGACCGCCTGCGCCGTCGCACCGATGTCGCCGAGGAGCGCCGTGTCGGCCGGATGCTCGCGCCCGAAGGCCTCCGGATTGTCGGCGACGTGGTGCACGGCCACCCCTTCCGGGATCGGCCGCACGTCGCGATAGGGATAGGCGACGAAGGCCCGCCCGCCGACCAGCACGATCGCCTCGGCCTTCTCGAGCCGCTCGCGCATCACCGCGAAATCGGGCTTCAGCACCCCGGCCCAACAGGGATGCGCCGAGGGGAAGGCCGAACGCGAGGTGAGCTGCGTCCCCCACACCGCATAGCCGCCGGCTTCCGCGAAGGCGACAAGCCCCGGGGCCGCCCGCGCCGGCAGATCGTCGCCGAGCAGCACGAAGACCTTCTCCGGGTCGTGCGCGGCGAGGCGCTCGGCGAGGAGCCCCGCGTCCGGCGAGGCGCCGAGCCGCGGCAACGCCGAGGCCGGCGGCGTCGGACCGGCGACCGGTTGATCGAGCACGTCCATCGGCAGCGACAGGAACACCGGCCCGCAGGGCGGCGTCGAGGCGATGGCGAAGGCGCGCCTGAGCGCCTTGCCGACGTCCTCGCCGCGCCGGACCTCCTGCGCCCACTTGGTGACCGGCTGGGCGAGGGCGACGAGGTCGCCGGAGAGCCAGGGCTCGGTCATCAGATGACGGGTGTCCTGCTGGCCGGCGGTGACCACCAGCGGCGTCTCGCTCGCACGCGACGCCACCAGCACACCCATGGCGTTGCCGAGCCCGCCCATGGCGTGGAGATTGACGAAGCCGGTCTTGCCCGAGGTCAGCGCCCAGCCGTCGGCCATACCGACCGCGGTCGCCTCCTGCAGGCCGAGCACGTAGGTGATGTCGGGCGCGTCGACGAGCGCGTCCATCAGCGGCATCTCGGTCGAACCGGGATTGCCGAAGACGTGGGTGATGCCCTCGTCGCGCAGGATGTCGAGCAGGATGTCGGCGGCACGGCGCGTCATCGGAAAAGGCCTCCTCGTCGGATCGATCGGCGAAAGCCTAAGGGCGGCGCGATGAAATCGGCGGGCGAATTGGCGGCCTCTGGCGCGTTCAGGCGCAATCGGATAGCGTTGATCGACCATATTCCGACATCGGATGCCACATGGATGAGATCGACCGCAAGATCCTGCGGATTCTCCAAGAGGATGCCGCGATCCACAATCAGGCGCTCGCCGCCCGCGTCGGCCTGTCGCCGTCGCCCTGCCTGAGGCGGGTGAAGGCGCTGGAGGCGGCCGGAGTCATCCGCCGCTACGTGGCGCTCCTCGACGGCAAGGCGGTCGGCGCCGGCTTCGTCGCCTTCGTCGAGGTGCGGCTGGAGCGCCAGTCGGAAGCCTGGTCGACCCGCTTCGAGACGGCGATCCTTGCCCGCCCCGAAGTGATCGACTGCGCCTTCGTCACCGGCGATTTCGACTACCTGCTGAAGGTGGCGGTCGCCGACCTCGACGAGTTCCACCGCTTCCTGACCCAGATCCTCACCCGCATCGAAGGCGTCGCCAACACGAGGACGATCATCCCGGTGAAGCGGATCAAGGAGACGACGGCGGTGAAGATCGGGTGAGGCGATGGCCGGACGGCGGGGTTCGACCCGAAGCGGCCGTTCGCGCATGCTGCCGCGAACGGCCGCGAAATTTATCTGCACAGCAAATCTGGGATTCTTCTACCTCTGATGGGCAGCGCGCCTTGATGGATATCTTGAAGACTGTCTGATCGAAAGACCCGCCCCAAACCAGGGTGATTGCTCGACTTCCTGAAGCCGCCAACGTCCCCTTCCGGCGCGACGCGGAAGCTCCCCCGCACCCCCTCACCGATGCCCGTGCCCGTGGCTGCCGTGGGCGTGGTCGCCGTGGCCGTGCTCGTGCTCGCCGCTCGTTCCCTCGTGGGCGTCGGCGTGATCGTGGGCGCCGGCGTGGACGTGCTCGTGGACGTGGGCGTGTTCGTGGGAATGGGTGTGGGCGTGCGGGTGGGAATGGACGAGATCGCCGTGGCGGTGCTCGTGGGCGTGCCAGTGGGTGTGCTCGTGGGCGTGGCGGTGCTCGTGGGGATGGGCGTGCGGCTCGGGATGGGCGTGGCCGTGGGTGGCGTCGATCTTCTCGTCGTGCATGGCATCCTCTCCCCGTGACGGCCGCCGGTCGACCCGCCACCTCTCCGCGCCCGGCGCGTCGGCCCGAACCAGCGCCGGTGCTCCGCCGATCGCCGAAGCGAACCCGCCCGCGCCGTCGCGACGGCGTCCGCCTCAGCGCGCCAGCGCCGGGCCGATCACCGACCGGGCCACCGCCTCGCCGGCCTCGACCGTCATCTTGACCTGATCCGCCTCGAGTTTGAAGCGGGTCGGGATGCGGCCGAGCGTTGCGGCGCGTGGCCCCCCGAGATCCTCGAAGGCGACGCGCTCCAGCCGGATCGACACCTTGTTGCAGTCCCAGCCCTCCGCCGTGCCGCGCACCCGCGCCACCTCGGCCGGATCGAGCGAACAGCGCCAGGCCCTGAGCTTCTGTTCCCACAGCTTCATCTGCAGCCGCATCACCTCGAAGGACGAGCGTACCGCGCTGTCGACCGCCGTGTCGGCGACCGCGTCGAGCAGCTGCTCGGCGTTCGGCCCCTCGAGCGTCTTCGTCCAGTCGCCGGCGACGTTGCGCCCGGCGTCGACGACGACGAAGAGGAAGGTCTCCACCGCGATGGCGTCCTCGCGGGTCAGCGGCTTGTGGGGCTCGCTCGCCGCGGCGAGCTGGATGTTGAGCCCGGCCAGCCCCCAGTTGTCGGTGAGCCCGCCGTCGAGCAGCTTGATGTACTTGATCTTGCCCGGCTCGCGGTAGTCGGCGAGCGTGCGCAGGTAGGAACGCACGATCGGCGAGGTTTCGCGGTTCTTCGCCTGCGCCTCGAGATGATCGGGCAGCTTGAAGCCGCACTTCTCGGACCAGTTCTGCACCACGACCGGGGCGAAGACGATCGGCACCGCCGCCGACGCCGCCACCGCCTCGGCCAGCGGATAGGAGCCGTGGTCCGAACAGATCGCCGCGAAGGTCACCGGCTCGAAGATGAAGGGCGTCTTGCCGTGGATGTCGGAGGCGTTGATCCACACCACCGGCCGCCCCGGCCGACCGAGATCACGCAGGGTCGCCTTGCCGAAGAGGTTCTTCTCGAGCCAGGTCGGCAGACCCGAGCGATCGTTGACGCCGCCGTCCATCGCCCGCATCAGGTTGCCGACCGAATAGACCCGGGTTCGCAGCGCCTCCTCGGCGTCGCGGTAGAGGAAGCGGCTTTCGAAATCGGCGAGAGCGCCGCGCCCCTTGAGCCCGAAATAGGCCGCCGTCACCGAGCCGCCCGAGACGCCGGAGACGAAGCGCACCTGATCGAGCGCCCGTCCGCCGCCGACCGTCTCGATCTGGTCGAGCCCCTTGAGCACCCCGAAGGAGAAGGCCGCCGCCCGCGTGCCGCCACCGGAGAAGGCGAGACCGACGATGGTCGGACGCAGCGTGTCGTCGCCGGCGACGGTGTTGACCTGGGTCAGCCGCGGCAGCGCCGAAGGGCGGTTGACCGGCGCGTTGTCGATCGAGGCGCATCCGCCGATCGCGGCGACGGCGACGACCGGTCCGACGAGGGCGCGCAACAGGGAGGAGATCGACATCGACGGGACCGTGGCGGTGAGGGCGGCGGATCCGCGCGTGCGACGCGGCGAGGCGCCCATCAAGCCTGCGATTGCGGCGACGAGAGGGCGGGGCGGCGTCGATCGCTCGGGCGGACCGCCATGGAAACACCTGCGAAAGTGACGCTCCGTCATTCATGCTTCGCCAACCGTCTCACCCGGTTTCCCTTGAATTTCTCTCGGAAAAGGCGGTTCTGGAGGCGGACGCGGAACCCTTGGGTGATCGGGACGTCATGACGTCGATCGGATATTCGGTGATCTCGGACGATCTCGCGCACGTGGTGCGACGGGTCGAGAACGCCACTCTCCTCGGCGCCGACTTCTGCGACCGCCTCACCCGCTCCCTCGCCCAACTCTTCGACATCGCCGCGCCGAACTGTTCGGACGACGACCGCGCCGCCTTCGACCGCATCCTCGTCCGCATCACGCCGGGGGCGACCATCGAGGCGCGCATCTATCTCTCCGACCGGCTCGCCGACTCCGACCTGCCGCCCCGCGAGATCTTGGTGGCGCTGGCCAACGATGTCGCCGAGGTGGCTCGGCCGATCCTGGTGCGCTCGCCCGCCCTCGGCGAGTGCGACCTGATCGACATCGCCCGCGCCCGTGGTCCCGGCCACATGGGCGCCATCGCCGAACGCGTCGATCTGACCATCCGCGTCACCGACGTGCTGGTGCTGCGCGGCGACGACCAGGTGCGCCGCATCGTCGCCGGCAACGAGACCGCTCCGATCTCCGACAAGAGCTTCACCCGCCTGTCGCTGCAGGCCCGCGGCGACATGGTGGTCGAGGCTCGCCTCATCCGCCGCGGCGACCTGCCCGACGTGGTCATCCGCTTTCTGGTGGAGAACGGTTCCCCCGAGGCTCGCCGGGCGCTCGCCGAACGCCCTCCCGCCCACCGCGCGCCGACGTTCCACGACGGCACCCTGCTGCCCATCCGCGCCGCCGAGGACGGTTGGCTCGACGCCTACGATTTCGAGGCCGCCACGTCGATCCTCGACCGCGTCGACGAGGTGAGGAACCATGTCGACGGCTTCATCCGCCGTCTCGCCGAGGCCGACCGCTTCGCCGAGGTGGTCCTCGTGCTCGCCGAGGTCACCGGCCTCCCGCTCGAGACGATGAAGCATCTGCTCGTCTCGCTCGACACCCATCCCTTCGCCGTCGTCGCCCGCGCTCTGTCGCTGAAGAGCGACACCGTGCGCGAACTCCTGTCGACCGGCCCCTGGATCCACCGCCTCGACGATCGCGGCCGCGACGCCGCGCTCATGCTCTTCCGCAGCCTCGATCCCGAGGACTCGCGGATGCGCCTGCGCGAATGGGTGGAACAGGAGACCTCCTCCCGCCATTGACCGGCCGCGGCACGCGACGGTCCCTCGCCGGCGTCACTTCGGGCGACGTCTCGACGATCCGGCGGTTCAGCCCGGACGCGACATGCTCTAGGGTGGCGCATCGTCACCACCTCGATGGACACCCGATGCGCATCGACCTGCGTGAAATCGCCGAAGCCTTCCCCGCCTTCCGTGTCGGCGTCGTCGTCGCCACCGGCATGTCCATCCCGGCCGTGCGGCCCGCCGAACTCGATGCGCTGATCGACGAACGCCGGGCCGCGTCGCGGCTGGCCCACGGGGGGCGCGAACTCGCGGAGGTGCCGGGCATCCCGCCCTGGCGGCTCGCCTACAAGGCCTTCGGCATCAAGTCGACGCGTTACCGCTGCTCGGTCGAGCGGCTCGTCAAGAACACGCTCGCCGACCGGCCGCTGCCCGCCATCAACGGCTTCGTCGACGCCTACAACGCCGTCTCCCTCACCCACGTCTTTCCTGTCGGCGCCGACGATCTCGATCGGGTCGAAGGTGACATCTTCTTCCGCTACGCCCGCGAGGGGGACAGCTTCGTCGACATGTCCGGCGGCGAGGACGCCGCCGAGGGCGCTGGTCCGGCGGAAGATCCGCCGAAGCCCGGCGAGGTGGTCTACACCGACGCCGCGAAGGTCCTCTGTCGCCGCTGGAACTGGCGTCAGGACGCCCGTTCGCTGGTCTGCCCGTCGACCACCCGCGCCGTCCTGACGGTGCAGTCCCTCGGCGTCGGCGACCTCGCGGCGGCACTCTCCGACGTGACCACCCTGATCGAACGCTTCTGCGGCGGCCGCACCGCGGTGACGATCGCCGGAGCCGACGATCCCTCGAAGGAACTCGCGATGCCGTGAGGGCGGCGACCGGGTCCGCCCTCCCCTCGCACCGCACCCCATCCGCCCGCCGTCCGGCGGGGAGACGGTGATCGGCGCCGGCACTGCCGAATTGGCCGTTGAAACGACATAAAGATATCTTTATATCGTTTCCATCCAATCGAGGCCGTGATGACCGTCGCCCTTCCGCCGATCGCCTCCCTTTCGACCGACGACCTCGTCGCGGTGTTGCGCGCCGGCGGCGAACCGACGCGTCTGCGCGTCCTCGCCCTGCTCGAGGCCGGCGATCTGACGGTCAAGGATCTCACCGCCATTCTCGGTCAGAGCCAGCCGCGCATCTCCCGTCACCTGAAGCTGCTGGTCGAGGCCGGCCTCGTCGATCGCTTCCCGGAAGGATCGTGGGTCTACTACCGCCTGCGCGACGACGGCGCCGCCGCCGGTCTCGTCCGGCTGGTGCTCGCCGCGCTCGACGGCGAGGATCTCGCCGTCCTCCGTGACCGCGAACGCCGCGAAGCGGTCAAGCGCGGTCATGCCGAGGCGGCGGGCCGCTACTTCGCCGCCAATGCCTCCGACTGGGCGGCGTTGCGCTCGCTCCACGTCGACGAGCGCGAAGTCGAGGCCGCAGTCCTCGCCGCGGTCGGCGACCGCCGCTTCGGCGCGCTGCTCGATCTCGGCACCGGCACGGCTCGCATGATCGAACTGCTCGCCGGTCACTTCGACCGCGCCGTCGGCATCGACCAATCGCACGACATGCTCGCCGTCGCCCGCGCCGAACTCGACCGCGCCGGCATCGCCACGGCGCGCGTCCAGCAGGGCGACGTCTATTCGCTCAATCTGCCGCGCGACGCCTTCGATCTCGTCACCGTGCACCAGGTGCTGCACTACCTCGACGACCCGGCCCGGGCGCTGCGCGAGGCGGCGCGCACCCTGCGCCCCGGCGGCCGCATGTTGATCGTCGATTTCGCGCCGCACGGGCTCGAGTTCCTGCGCGACGCCCATGCCCATCGCCGCCTCGGTTTCGGCCATCAGGAGATCACCCGCGCCCTCGAGGGCGCCGGTCTCGAGGTGGTCTCGATCCGTGATCTCCCCGCCCCCGCCGGCGGCGCTGGCAAGCTCACCGTCACCCTCTGGCTCGCCCGCGATCCGCGACTGCTGGTCGCCGGCGACCTCGCCTCGGAAAGTCTCGCATGACCACCTCGTCCTCCCGACCGACCATCTCGCTCGAGTTCTTCCCGCCCAAGACGGAGAAGATGGAGGTCGCGCTGTGGCGGGCCGTCGAGGAGCTGGCCCCGCTCGCGCCCGCCTTCGTCTCGGTCACCTATGGCGCCGGCGGTTCGACCCGCGAGCGCACCCACGGCACCGTCGCCCGCCTCGTTCGCGAGACGGCACTGAAGCCGGCGGCGCATCTGACCTGTGTCGCCGCCACCCGCGACGAGGTCGACGCGGTGATCCACGCCTATGCGGAGGCCGGCGTCTCCCACATCGTCGCCCTGCGCGGCGACCCGCCGGAAGGTGTCGGCTCGACCTACACCCCCCACCCCGGCGGTTACGCCTATGCCTCCGATCTCGTCGCCGGCATCGCCCACATCGGCGGCTTCGAGATCTCGGTCGGCGCCTATCCCGAACGCCACCCCGAGAGCCGCTCCTGGGGCGAAGAGATCGACAACCTGAAGCGCAAGGTCGACGCCGGGGCGAACCGGGCGATCACCCAGTTCTTCTTCGACGACGACCTCTTCGAGACGTTCCTGGAGCGCGTCCGCGCCGCCGGGATCACCATCCCCATCGTCCCCGGCATCATCCCGGTCCACAACTTCACCGCCGTCGCCGGTTTCGCCGAGAAGACCGGCGCCTCGGTGCCGGACGCGGTGCGTGCCCGCTTCGCCGGCGTCGGCGAGACGGCGGAGGAGCGCGCCCGCGCCGCGATCGACTTCGGCATCGAACAGGTCGCCGACCTGCGCCGCCGCGGCGTCGAGCACTTCCACTTCTACACCATGAACCGCGCCGATCTCGTCACGGGGATCTGCGCCGGCCTCGGCGTGGGTGGCGCCCGCGCGGCGGCGTGAGGCGGCGGCGGCCCGCGGCGGCTTCGCTTCATCGAAGCGCCGCGTGCCCCCTTCCCTGGCCCTCCCCCACGAGGGGGAGGGGATAGGCGGGGCGAGGCTCTCGCGACACGCCGGCGAATGCGATTCGAAGACCCTCACCCCAGGGTCCTCTCCCCCCGAGTGGGGGAGAGACAGAGAGGGGGGTACGCGGCGGAGCGACGCGGTCCCGTCGTCGCGGTCTCCCCGAGACATCCAATGAAGTGAAAGCCGGATCATGACCACGCCCTTCACCCACACCGCCGCCACCGCCGCCCGCCTCGCGACGACCCTCGCCGACGCGGCCTCGAAGCGCATCCTGGTGCTCGACGGGGCGATGGGGACGATGATCCAGCGCCATGGGCTCGGCGAAGCCGATTATCGCGGCGACCGCTTCGGCGCCCACGGCCACGACCTCAAGGGCAACAACGACCTCCTGTCGATCACCCGGCCCGAGATCATCCGCGGCATCCACGCGCAGTACCTCGCCGCCGGCGCCGACATCGTCGAGACCAACACCTTCTCGGCGACCACCATCGCGCAAGGAGACTACGCGCTGGAGAGCCTCGCCTACGAGCTCAACCTCGAAGGCGCGCGGCGCGCCCGCGAGGCCTGCGACGCGGCGGTCGCCGCCGACCCGAGCCGCCCGCGCTTCGTCGCCGGCGCCATCGGCCCGACCAACCGCACCGCCTCGATCTCGCCCGACGTCAACGATCCCGGCTTCCGCGCCGTGACCTTCGACGACCTCGCGACGGCCTACGCCGAAGCGGCGCGCGGCCTGATCGACGGCGGCGCCGACATCCTCCTCGTCGAGACGATCTTCGACACGCTCAACGCCAAGGCGGCGATCTTCGCCATCGAAGGGGTGTTCGAGGCCAAGGGCTTCCGCCTGCCGGTGATGATCTCCGGCACCATCACCGATCTCTCGGGCCGCACCCTCTCCGGCCAGACGCCGACCGCATTCTGGTACTCGCTGCGCCACGCGAGGCCCTTCTCGATCGGCCTCAACTGCGCCCTCGGCGCCAAGGAGATGCGCGCCCACGTCGACGAGATCGGCCGCGTCGCCGACACCCTCGTCTGCGCCTATCCCAATGCCGGCCTGCCCAACGAATTCGGCCTCTACGACGAGAGCCCCGCGGCGATGGCGGCCCTCGTCGGCGAATTCGCCGCCTCCGGCCTCGTCAACGTCGTCGGCGGCTGCTGCGGCACCACGCCGGACCACATCGCCGCCATCGCCAAGGCCGTCGCGCCCCATGCCCCGCGCACCGCGCCGGAGATCGCCCCGCGCATGCGGCTCTCCGGGCTCGAGCCCTTCACCCATGCGCCGGAGATGCGCTTCGTCAACATCGGCGAGCGCACCAACGTCACCGGCTCGGCCAAGTTCCGGAAGCTCATCACCGCCGGCGACCATCCGGCGGCGCTGGCGATCGCCAAGGAGCAGATCGAGAACGGCGCCGTCATCATCGACGTCAACATGGACGAGGGCCTGCTCGACGGTGAGAAGGCGATGACCACCTTCCTCAACCTCGTCGCCGCCGAACCGGACATCGCCAAGGTGCCGGTGATGGTCGACTCATCCAAGTGGTCGGTGATCGAGGCGGGGCTCAAGTGTCTGCAGGGCAAGGGCCTGGTGAACTCGATCTCGCTCAAGGAAGGAAAGGACGCCTTCGTCGCGAGTGCGAAGAAGGTGCGGGCCTACGGTGCCGCGGTCGTCGTCATGGCCTTCGACGAGAGCGGCCAGGCCGACACGCTCGCCCGCAAGCGCGAGATCTGCGCGCGCAGCTACCGCATCCTCGTCGACGAAGTCGGCTTCCCGCCCGAGGACATCATCTTCGACCCCAACGTCTTCGCGGTGGCGACCGGCATCGAGGAGCACGCCAACTACGGCGTCGACTTCATCGAGGCGACGCGTTTCATCAAGACCGAGCTGCCGCACGCCCACGTCTCGGGCGGCGTCTCGAACCTGTCGTTCTCGTTCCGCGGCAACGAGCCGGTGCGCGAGGCGATGCACTCGGTGTTCCTCTACCACGCCATCGACGCCGGCATGGACTTCGGCATCGTCAACGCCGGCAATCTCGCCGTCTACGACGACCTTCCCAAGGATCTCCGCGATCTCGCCGAGGACGTGGTGCTGAACCGCCGTGCGGATGCCACCGAGCGCCTGCTCGAAGCCGCGCCGCGCTTCAAGGGCGAGCCCGGCAAGGTGCGCGAGATCGACCTCTCCTGGCGCGAGGCACCCGTCGCCAAGCGCCTCGAGCACGCGCTGGTCCACGGCATCACCGACTTCATCGAGGCCGACGTCGAGGAGGCGCGGCTCACCGCCGCCCGTCCGCTCGACGTCATCGAGGGACCACTGATGGCCGGCATGAACGTCGTCGGCGACCTCTTCGGCTCGGGCAAGATGTTCCTGCCGCAGGTGGTCAAGTCGGCCCGCGTCATGAAGCAGGCGGTCGCCGTGCTGATGCCCTTCATGGACGCCGAGAAGGCGGCCGGCGGCGGCGAAGGGCGCTCGACCGCCGGCAAGATCGTGCTCGCCACGGTCAAGGGCGACGTCCACGACATCGGCAAGAACATCGTCGGCGTCGTGCTCGCCTGCAACAATTTCGACGTCGTCGACCTCGGCGTCATGGTGCCGGCCGAGAAGATCCTCACCCGGGCGCGCGAGGAGAAGGCCGACATCATCGGTCTCTCCGGCCTCATCACCCCGTCGCTCGACGAGATGGTGCACGTGGCGAGCGAGATGGAGCGCCAGGGCTTCACCGTGCCGCTGCTCATCGGCGGAGCCACCACGTCCCGCGTCCACACCGCTGTGAAGATCGATCCGGCCTATGATCGCGGTCAGGCGGTCTATGTGGTCGACGCCAGCCGCGCCGTCGGCGTCGCCTCGGCGCTCCTCGGCGCCGGCAGGGCGGAGGCCACGGCGAGCTATGCCGCCGACTACGCCAAGACCCGCGAGGCCCATGCCCGCGGCCAGGCGGAGAAGGCGCGCGTCACGCTGGCGGACGCCCGCGCCGCGGCCTTCCGCCCCGATTTCGTGAAGCACCCGCCGGTGAAGCCGTCCTTCCTCGGGGTGCGGACGGTGGACGTCTCGATCGAGGAACTGGTGCCCCACATCGACTGGACGCCGTTCTTCGCCACCTGGGAGCTGATCGGCCGCTGGCCGGCGATCCTCGAGGATGCCAAGGTCGGCCCGGCGGCCAAGGCGCTCCACGCCGACGCGCGAGCGATGCTCACGAAGCTGATCGCCGAAGGCTCGCTCTCGGCCAAGGGCGTCGTCGGCTTCTGGCCGGCGAACGCGGCGGGCGACGACATCGTCGTCTTCTCCGACGCCGGCCGGAACTACGAACTCGCCCGCCTCCACACGCTCCGCCAGCAGATGGGTCGCACCGGCTCGAGCCGCGCCAATCTGGCGCTCGCCGACTTCGTCGCCCCCGCCGGCACCGACGACTGGATCGGCGCCTTCGCGGTCACCGCCGGCATCGGCGAGACCGAGATCGCCGACCGCTATTCCCGCGCCAACGACGACTATTCCAAGATCCTCTCCCAGGCCCTCGCCGATCGCCTCGCGGAGGCCTTCGCCGAGTGGCTGCACGCCGAGGTGCGGCGCGAACTGTGGGGATACGCTCCCGAAGAAGCCCTGACGCCGGAGGAACTGATCGCGGAGAAATACGTCGGCATCCGCCCGGCGCCGGGCTACCCGGCCCAGCCCGACCACACCGAGAAGGCGACGCTGTGGAAGCTGCTCGATCCGTCGCATCGCGCCGGCATCGAACTCACCGAGAGCTTCGCCATGCACCCGGCGGCGTCGGTCTCCGGCCTCTACTTCTCGCATCCCGAGAGCCACTATTTCGGCGTCGGCAAGATCGAGAAGGATCAGGTCGCCGACTACGCCACCCGCAAGGGCTGGGATCTCGCCACCGCCGAACGCTGGCTGGCGCCGATCCTCGCCTACGACCCGAAGGCGAAGGGCTGAGGCCCGCGGTCCGGCCGGAGCCCCAAGCTCCCCGCCTCCCCGCCCGCCGCTTCCCGCGGGCGGCACCAACCGCCCCCCGAACGACGAACGGCCGGCGCGGGGTCGCCCCTACACCGGCCGTTCCGGGTCCCCACCCGTGGATTTCAATAGGCCTGGTCGTCGAAGAAGATCTTCAGCGCCGTCATCGCGATGATCTTGACGTCGAGCCACAGCGACCAGTTGTTGATGTACCAGATGTCGTGCTCGACCCGCGCCTTCATCTGGTCGACCTCGCGGGTCTCGCCGCGCCAGCCGTTGACCTGCGCCCAGCCGGTGATGCCCGGCTTGACGTGCTGGCGGAAGGCATATGAAGCGATCAGCCCATCGTAGAGGTCGTCGTGGGCGACGGCGTGCGGGCGCGGCCCGACGATCGACATGTCGCCGGCGAGCACGTTGAAGAGCTGCGGCAACTCGTCGATCGAGGTGCGGCGCAGGACGCGGCCGAGCCGGGTGACGCGCGCGTCGTTCTTCGTCGCCTGAGTGACGACCGACCCGTTCTCCTGCACCGACATCGAACGGAACTTGAAGATGGTGAAGGGCCGCGCGCCGAAGCCCTTGCGCTTCTGGCGGAAGAACACCGGCCGGCCGGTCTCGACCAGAACGGCGAGCGCCGTCAGCACCAGCAACGGCGACAGCACCACCAGGGCGGTCGTCGCCACCGCGACGTCGAGCGACCGCTTCATCGCCCGGTCGACGCGGGAGAGCGGCGCCCGCTGCAGTTCGAAGCCGACGAGATCGCCGACCCGTTCGCGGCCGCGAGCGATGAGCCGCTCGATCTCACGATCGGCGAAGAGATAGACCGGCACCGGCAACGGCGCCATCGCCGCCTTCAGTTCTTCGATGTGACGGCGTTCGCGCCATGACAGAAAGAGGTAGACGGCGTCGAGCTTGCGCGCCGCCAGCGCCTGCCGGACGTTGCCGACCGCGGTGCGCGCCGCCCCGAGGAAGCCGCTCCGCCCGATGCGCGCCGGTGAGATCGCCGTCAGCGTCACCACCTCGATGCCACGCAGTGCCAGCCGGTGCGAGATGCGCTCGAGCCCGGCGTCGTCGGCCACCGCCACCACCGCCACCCGCCGCACCGACATCTCGCCGCGGGCGAAACGGCGGGCGAGCCAGCGCGCCCCGAAGACGTGGACGAGGAGCAGCGAGGCGAAGCCGAAGAAGAACCAGATCGACACCGCACCACGCGAATAGGTCTCGGTCACCTTGGCGAGGAAAGCGACCCAGCCGAGCCAGAAGAAGGCGAAGATCCAAGCCTGCGCCACCAGCACGGTCTGCCGCTCGAGGCTCGACAGCGCCGCCATCGCATAGCCGCGCCGCATCGCCATGAAGCCGACGAACAGGATCGACGTCAGCACGCCGATGTGGACCGTGCCGAGCAGGTGCCCCCACCCGGCCGCCGCCGGTTCGGGATAGAGAAGGCGGATCGAGAGAGCCGTCGCCATGATCAGCGTGATGTCGAGAACGATCGCGCCGGCCTGCAGGACCTCCAGTGTCCAACGCAGCCGACGGCCGCCGCTTTCGGCGCCGTCCCACAGACCGGCCGTGAATTGGCCCTGATCGAGCTGCGACATGCCCTCACCGTGACGCGGTACTTCGATACTCTCGGAAAGGATTTATATACCGATCGCGAAGAAATCGGGGCCCTCGACCTTCGGCCGTCTGTCGTTGAGGTTAATCGCGAAAAGTACGCTCACGCCGCCGTGAGCGATCGAAGCGCCGGGCGGTCGGTGAGGACTTGCGAGTTCGGACGCCGGGGCGGATCACATCGGCCCTATCCTGTCGACATTCCAGACGGCGCCGCGGCGACCGGCGCTCCGAAACGGCGAAGCGCCGGAGATCTCCCTCCGGCGCCTCCATTTTCCGGACCGTCGCGGCCCGATCACAACATGCCGAGCATCCGCGGCAGGAACAGCGACAGGGCCGGCCAGTAGGTGACCAGGGCCAGGAAGCCGAGCATGGTCATCAGCCACGGCCACACGGCGACGGTCAGTTCGGTGATGCCCATCTTGGTGATGCCGCTCGCCACGTAGAGGTTGAGGCCCACCGGCGGGTGGCACATGCCGACCTCCATGTTGACGACGATCAGGATGCCGAAATGCACCGGATCGATGCCGAGGCGGACGGCGACCGGGAACAGGATCGGCGCCATGATCAGCACGATCGACGACGGTTCCATCACGTTGCCGGCGAGCAGCAGCAACACGTTGACGAAGAGCAGGAAGCCGATCCAACCGAGCCCTTGGTCGACCATCCATCCGGCCATAGCCTGCGGAATGTGCTCGCTGGTCATCAGGAACGAGAACAACACCGCGTTGGTGATGATGTAGAGCAGCATCGCCGACATCGAGGCGCTGTCGAGCAGCACCTTGGCCACGTCGCGGAGCCTCATGTCCTTGTAGACGAAGACCGCTATGACGAAGGCGTAGACCGCGCTCATCGCCGCCGCTTCCGTCGGCGTGAAGGCGCCGGAGTAGATGCCGCCAATGACGATGACGATCAGGAACAGGCCCCAGAAGCTCTCCGAGAGCGCCTTCAGCCGTTCGCTCCACGGCGCCTTGGGCAGTCGCGGATAGTCGTTCTTCCAAGCCCGGTACCAGGTGGTCAGGCCGAGCAGCGAGGCCAGCATCAGGCCGGGGATGACGCCGGCGATGAACAGTTGGCCGACCGAAGCCGCCGTCACCGCCTCGCCGTTCGGCCCGAGTGCCAACTGGCCTGAGGTGGCGACCGCGTACATCACCATGACGATCGATGGCGGGATCAGGATGCCGAGCGCGCCCGAGGTGGTGATGACGCCGGCGCCGAAGCGGGCGGGGAAGCCCTGCTTCACCATCGCCGGCAGGATGATCGAGCCGATCGCCACCACGGTGGCCGGCGACGAGCCCGACACCGCGGCGAAGAGGGCGCAGGCCATGACGCCGGCGAGTCCGAGGCCGCCGTACCAGTGGCCGACCATCGACGAGGCGAAGCGGATCATTCGTCGCGCCACGCCGCCGTGGGTGAGGAAGTTGCCGGCCAGGATGAAGAACGGGATCGCCATGATCTCGAACTTCTCGATGCCGGTGAAGAGCTTCAGGGCGACGCTCTCGATCGGCACGGTCGTCATGGTGAAGAGGAACGTCAACACCGTCAGGCCGAGCGAGATGGAGATCGGCATGCCCGTCAGCATCAGCGCGATGAGAAGGGCGAAGATGATGAGCGCACTCATGCCTTGGCTCCTTCCTCGTCGAGGCCGGCCACATGTCCGTGGTCGTGCTTGGGCAACTGTCCGGTCTTCCAATAGGAGACCGCCACCTGCAGGAAGCGGAAGCTCATCAGCCATGAGCCGATCGGCACGCACAGATAGACGAGCCACATCGGCACTTCGAGGTCGGCCGAGGTCTGGTCGGTGTGGAACATGTGCCAGACGAAGTTGGCGCCGAGCAGACCGACGATGCCGGTGAACAACGCCCCGGCGAGAAGCCCGAAGAGGATGAAGCCGACGCGGGCTCTCGCCTGCATCTGGTTGATCAGCACGTCGACGCCGACGTGGATGCCCGTCCTGACACCATAGGCGGCTCCGAACTTGGCCATCCACACGAACATGTAGATGGTCAGCTCCTGCGCCCAGGTCATGTTGATGCCGGCCATGGTCTTGTAGACGGTGCGCACCGCACCGGCCATCGCCGGCAGCCCCCAGGCGTTGAAGTTGGCGACCGACTTGGCCATGAAGCCGAGGCCGTAGCGGTGCACCACCGCCGCGAAGATGATCAGAGTCGCGGCTCCTATGAGGAAGGCGATGATCGCCTCCTCGAGCCGGTCGAGCAGCCGAAGCATGGATGGACCTCCCGCGCCACCCGCACCGATCCCCCGGTGCGGGCCCCCTTGGTCACGATGCGTGGTCGAGGCGGGCGGCCGGGACGAAAGCCCGACCGCCGGCGGACGTCACTTGGCGACGCCGGTCTCGCGGTAGATCTCGGCGAGGAGATCCTTGCCGACGCGACCGGCCATCTCGTCGTGGACCGGCTTCAGCGCCTTCATCCAGGCGCCCTTCTCGGCGTCGGTGAGCGAGTAGAACTCGGTCTTGCCGGTGGCCTTCATCGCCGCCAGCGCGTCGTCGTTCTCCTTCTGGGCGATGTCGTTGGCGAAGGCGGTCGCCTCGGCCATGGCCTTGTCGAGCTGGCCGCGGACGTCGGCCGGCAGGCCGTCCCAGAACTTCTTGTTCACGATCACCGCATAGCCGAGATAGCCGTGGTTCGAGAGCGTCGCATGCTTCTGAACCTCGTGCATCTTCTGGGTGTACATGTTCGAGGGCGGGTTCTCGGTGCCGTCGACGACGCCGGTCTGCAGGCCCTGATAGACCTCGGAGAAGGCCATCACCTGCGGCAGCGCGCCGAGCGCCTTCATCTGGGCTTCGAGCACCTTCGACGACTGGATGCGCATCTTCAGGCCGAGGAAGTCGTCCGGCGACTTGAGCGGCTTGTTGGCGCTCATGATCTTGAAGCCGTTGTCCCAGTAGGCCAGCCCGACGATGCCCTTGTCCTCGAGCTTCTTGAACAGCGCCTTGCCGATCGCCCCGCTCGTCACCTTCACCAGCGCCTGCTTCGACGGGAAGATGAACGGCAGATCGAAGATTTCGAACTCCTTGACGCCGAGCGGGCCGAATTTGGCCAGCGATGGGGCGAGCATCTGCACCGCGCCGAGTTGCAGCGCCTCGAGCTCTTCCTTGTCCTTGTAGAGCTGGGAGTTCGGATAGACCTCGACCTTGACCTTTCCGGCCGTGTACTTCTCCGCCAGTTCCTTGAACTTGTCGGCGCCCTTGCCCTTCGGTGTATTGGGAGCGACGACGTGGGAGAACTTGATCACCACCTCCTGCGCGAAGGCGGGGCCGGCGAGTACGGCGGCGACGGCGAGTGCGGCGGCGGTGGCGAGAAGACGTTTCATGGCGCGGAACCTCCCTGTTGCGCGAAAGACGTGCGAGCCCTCTACGGGACTTGCCTCATGGGTACGGCGGAAGCGGTGCTTGCGCTATTGTGGATTTCCGTAGTCTCCTCACCACCCGCCAACCCCGCCCCGTCGAAGGCCCGCCCGCGTGTCCGACACCGCCGAGACGCCCGGCCCCCTCCCCGCCGCCGCGACCCACGGCACGACGCCGTTCACCGCTCCGCGTCCCCGTGACCGCCGTCACCTCGACCGCGCCGTCGAGGCCGCCCCGCTGATCGCCGTGGCGCTGATCGCCGCGCTCCTCGGCTTCCTCGTCTGGTTCGCCGATCGCTCCGAACGCGAGGAGGCCGGCCTCGCCCTCATCCGCGACACGCTGTGGGTGGAACAGGCGCTGCGCTTCCAGATCGAGGCCGATCAGGCCGCCGTCGAGCGCCTCGCCCTCGACCTCGGCGATCGCCCGGCCGAGACCGTCGTGGTGGCGCGGCTCAGGGCGGTCGCCGCCGCCCATCCCGAACTCGTCGCCCTCGAATGGCGCGACGCCGCCGGCGGTCTGCGGACGATCGTGCCGCCCGATGCCGCGCCGTCAGCGGGCCGCGTCGCCGAAGCGCTTCGCCCCGCTCACGGCTTCGCCGCCCCGCGGCTCGAGGTCGGGCGCGGCCACGTCGCCGACCTGTCGGTGCCGATCTTCGAGAACGGCGTGCGCGTCGGCTCGCTCACCGCGCGCCTCCACCTCGAGCGCCTGCTCACCGAACACGTGCCTTGGTGGATCACCCAGAAGAGCCTCGTCGCCCTCGTCGATCGCGACGGCGGCGAACTGGCGCGCAAGTCGTCGCTGCCGCGCGAACCGGAGGCCCTGCGCCACGACCTCGCCTTCGACCCGCCGTTGCCGGGGGTGACGCTGTCGCTCGCCGCCAATCGCGAGCCGTCCAACCTCACCGGCAATTCGCTGGTGGCGACGATCTTCGGCCTCGCGTTGGTCGCGGTGGTCTCGATCTTCGCCCTGATGCGCCACTACCGCCGCCGCCTCGCCGCGGAAGAGAGCCTCGGCGAGGCCCAGGCCCTGCGCCGCGCCATGGAGGAGAGCCTCACCGTCGGCATGCGGGCGCGCGACCTCGACGACCGCATCATCTACGTCAACCCGGCCTTCTGCCGGATGGTCGGCTGGCGCGCCGAGGAGATCGTCGGCCTTCGCCCGCCGCTGCCCTACTGGCTGCCCGATCTCGTCGACGAGACCCTCGCCCGCCACCATACCCTGGCGCATCAGGAACTGAAGCCGATCTCCTTCGAGACGCGCTTCCGCCGCCGCGACGGCACGCTCTTCGACGTCCTCGTCTACGAGGCGCCGCTGATCGACGCCCGCGGCGTCCATCGCGGCTGGATGGGCTCGATCATCGACGTCACCGACCGCAAGCGCGCCGAAGAACTGGAGCGCCGCCAGAACGAGACCATGACGCGCACCGCTCGCCTCATCTCGATGGGCGAGATGGCCTCGACCATCTCCCACGAACTCAACCAACCGCTCGCCGCCATCTCCTCCTACGCCACCGGCAGCCTCAACCTGATCCGCGCCGGCCACGGACCCGCCGATCTCGTCGAGGCGCTGGAGAAGCTCGAGGTCCAGGCTCAGCGTGCCGGGCGCATCGTCCGCCGCGTCCACGACTTCGTCCGCAAACGCGAGCCGCGCTTCGCCGCCGTCGACGTCGTCGCCCTCGTCGCCGATCTCGCCGGTTTCGTCGCACCCGAGGCGCGCAAGACCGGCATCGAGGTCGACCTCGACCTGCCCGACGCTCCCGCACCGGTCACCGCCGATCGCGTGCTGCTCGAGCAGGTGCTGTTCAATCTGGTCCGCAACGGCATGGAGGCCATGGCCGCGACCCCGGCACGCCTGCGACGGCTGGAGATCTCCGTCCATCGACGCGACCGCCACGACCCCTCACCCGGCCACGCCGCGGTGGTGCACGAGGTCGTCGTCGAGGTCGCCGATCGCGGACCCGGTATCCCGCCGGAAGTCGCCGAGAAGCTCTTCTCGCCCTTCTTCTCCACCAAGCCGGAGGGCATGGGGATGGGGCTCAACATCTGCCGCTCCATCGTCGAGCTGCACCAGGGGCGCCTCGAGTTCTCCTCTCGGCCGGAAGGCGGTACGCTCTTCACACTGGCGCTCCCGACGCGTATCCCCGAAACCGAACCGGCCTCGCCCGCGAAGGATTCGAGATGACCCCGCCCGCGATCGAAGCCGTCGCCGTTCACGTCGTCGACGACGACGCGGCGATCCGCGATTCGCTCGACTGGCTCTTCCGCTCGCGCGGCCTCACCGTCCGCCTGTGGGAGAGCGGCGAGGCCTTCCTCGCCGCCTGGACCCCGGCGATGCGCGGTTGCGTTGTCCTCGACGTCCGCATGGCCGGCATGTCCGGCCTCGACGTGCTCGACCGGCTGGAGGAGCTCACCTCGCTCCTGCCGGTGGTGGTGCTCACCGGCCACGGCGACGTCCCGGTGGCGGTGCAGTCGTTGAAGAAGGGGGCTGTCGATTTCCTCGAGAAGCCGGTCGACGGCGGCGAGCTGGTCAACCGCGTCCTCGCCGGCCTCGCCCTCGAGGCCCGCCGCCACGTCGCCGCCTCCGCCACGCGCGCCCTCGAGGAGCGTCTCGCCACTCTCTCGCCGCGCGAGCGCGAGGTGATGGACCTCATGCTCGACGGGCTCCTCAACAAACAGATCGCCGACGACCTCGGCATCGCCATGCGCACCGTCGAGGTCCACCGCGCCCGCATCTTGGAGAAGTTCGGCGTTCGCTCGGCGATCGAACTCGCCGGCCGCCTCGCCGACCTGCGCCGCGCCGATCGCTGAGGAACGAGCGAGACCACCGACGCACCATCGGTCCGGGGCCCGCGGCCGACCGGCCGCCCGGGCTTTCGCCACCGCTCGGACCGCGATCGGGTTCGCCCCGAGGTCGTGCGCCCCCGCACCACCGGCCCGTGGCTCCGTCGCTCCGTACCCGCGACGCGAAGCCGAACCGTTTCCCCGCGCTGCCACCCACGCCAGAATGGCAGGCCACGCAAGCGATTGATTTCCATAACCATTTCCAACTGCTCGCCGCCTCTCCTGCCACTCTGGCGGCGCCCTCTCGGAACGGCGGCCGGGCGCAGAACAATTCCCGTTATGAATCAATGGCTTGAAGGAGTGTCGCGGACTGGCGCGGCGATTGCTGGCTCGTCGTCGGAGCGGAACTCCGTCGACGGCCTCCCCCGACCCATGTGCCGGGCGATCGCGTCGTCGTCGGAGCCCGCGGTTCCGGCGTCGCTCGCCCCGGGCGACGCCGGGAGGGATCGCATCGGTAGGCGCCGAGGTCGCCGAAGAACAACCGCCCCCACCTCGCGAAGCAGGGGACGGCGTGTCGGACAACGGAGGAAGATCATGAGGACATCACTCGGAGCGGCCATGAGAGCCGCCACTCTCGCGACCGCCCTGCTCTCGGGCGTGTCGCTGGCGGCCGCTCAGACCGGGATGTCCGGAATGAGCGGAATGCAGGGCATGCAGGGCATGGGTGGCATGGGCGGAATGTCCGGCATGAGCGGCATGGGCGGCATGGGCGGAATGTCCGGCATGGGTGGCATGGGCGGAATGGGCGGAATGTCCGGCATGGGCGGCATGTCCGGTATGGGTGGCATGAGCGGCATGTCCGGCATGGGCGGCATGTCCGGTATGGGTGGCATGGGCGGAATGTCCGGCATGGGTGGCATGAGCGGCATGTCCGGCATGGGCGGAATGTCCGGCATGGGTGGCATGTCCGGCATGGGTGGCATGGGCGGCATGGGCGGCATGTCCGGCATGAGCGGCATGGGCGGAATGTCCGGCATGAGCGGCATGGGCGGAATGTCCGGCATGAGCGGCATGGGCGGAATGTCCGGCATGGGTGGCATGTCCGGCATGGGCGGCATGTCCGGCATGGGCGGAATGTCCGGTATGGGCGGAATGTCCGGCATGGGCGGAATGTCCGGCATGGGCGGAATGTCCGGCATG
>JAOTSD010000072.1 GCA_030247555.1 Siculibacillus sp.
GTGATGGCCGGCTACGATCAGTTCGGGCGGGCGCCGACCCCGATGTTCGAGGGCGACCTCGCCGCACCGGTGCCGGGCGGATCGGGGAGCGGCGGGGCGCTGCGCTGGCCGGTGGTGTCGGGCGGCAAGAGCCTCGAGGTCGGCGCCGGCATCGTCGATGGGCTCGGCGCCGGGGCGATCGTCGCCCTGTCCATCGCCGAGGCGCCGGAGATGCCGAAGGCCTTCGCCCGCGTCACAGAGGCCGGACCGGCGCGCGCTTGGCTCGAGCCGATCGAGCGTGGCGGCACGACGTTCGATCCGGCGCTGGTGCGAGAGAGCCTGCTCGCCACGCTGGTCGAGCGCAACGCCGACTTCCGGCTCACGGTGGCGCGGCCGCGGCGCGACGGAGACGTCGCGGCGGCGGCAGTCGCCGCGGTGCTCGACGCCATTGCGGCGGAACCTGAGACGGTGGCGCGGCTGGTGGAACCGGGCGAACCGGCCGATCTCGTGCTCCATGTCGAGGCAGGGCGGTTGTGGCTGGTGGGCGAGGGGACGCGGCTCGTCACCTCGGGCCGCGACGTCACCCCGTCGATGCCGCTCGCCGCGACGCCGGCGGAGAGCACGCGGGCGGTGAAGGCGGCGCTCGCCGGTTTCGCCAAGGCGCGCAATCTGGTGAAGGTGGCGGGACTGGTCGGCCCGGGATCGGTCGGCGGGGCGCTTTCGGTCGAGGCATTTCTGGCGCGCGACGAGGGACTCGCATCCGCCGGGGCGGCGGCGCCCGACGACCGGCCCTGCCCGACGCTGCAACTCGATCGCCTGCCGGAGTCGGCGCGGCCGCTCGGGGACGCGGTGCCGGATCTCGGCCATTGCGACGCGCTCTATTTCCGCCTCTCCAACGGCGGGTCGAAGCCGATCGACGTGACGCCGCTCCATGTCGACGGTGCCGGCGGCATCGCCTACATGGGGCCGCCGGAAGGTTTGCGGCTGGAGCCGGGCGTGCCCGGCCGGCTGTTGCCGCTGCGCATCGTCACCTGGAGCCGCAAGGCCAAGGCGCCGCTGCCGATCGGTCGCGAGCGGCTGCTCTTCGTCGCGGTCGAGGTCGAGGGCCGCACCGCGCTGCCGGCCGACTTCCGCTACCTCGCCCAAGCAGCCCCGACCACCGCCGCCACCCGCGGTGGGCCGGCGCCGGGGAGTTTCCGCGGACTGATGGAGCGGGCGGCCTTCGGCGGCGGCGGCACGCGGTCGGCCGCGGCGCCGGCCGATCTCGGCGCCGCCGGTATCGTCGATTTCGGCTGGCGCGTGGTGGCCCCCGACGGGGCGAAGTGATCCGGCGCCGCCGGCGCCGCTCACGCCGCCGCCGGTCGCGCCCGGATCACCACGCGCAGGCCGGGATCGGCGCGCTCGAGGTCGATCTTCATGCCGTGGCGCAGCGCCACGGCGCGCACCAGCGGCAGGCCGAGCCCGTGGCCCGGCACCGCGCCGACGTCCTCGGCGCGGGTGAAGCGCTCGAAGGCGGCCGCCTCGAACCCCTCCGGCAATCCGGGCCCGCGAACGCGCACGACGAGGCGGATCTCGCCGTCGCCGGCCGTCGCGACGATGTCGATGACGCCGCCCTCGGGCGAGAACTTCACCGCGTTGTCGACGAGGTTGGCGATCATCCGCGTGAGCAGCAGGCGCTCGCCGAGCACCACCGAGGGAACGGTGGCGACGGCGAGGCTCACGCCGCGATCCTCGGCGACCGCTTCGTAGAGGTCGGCCACGTCGGCGACGACCTCGGCGAGGTCGACGCGGGCGAGGCCGCGAGCGTCGCCGGCGGCGGCCTCGGTGCGGGCGATGTCGAGGAGGGCGGAGAAGACGGCGATGAGTTCGGCCGACTCGGCGATGGCGTCGTCGAGCGCCGGAATGGTGGCGCCCGCGCCGGGTACGGCCTCGGCCTCGCGCCGGGCGCGCTCCAGACGCGAGCGCAGGCGGGCGAGCGGCGTGCGGGTCTCGTGGGCGATCTGGTCGGAGAGGTGATGGACGCCGCGCATCAGGATGGCGATGCGGTCGAGCATTGCGTTGACGTGGATGGCGAGGCGGCCGAATTCGTCGTCGCCGCCGCCGGGCACGCGGGCGGCGAGGTCGCCGGCCTCGACGGCACGGGCGGTGGCGTTGACCCGCTCGACGCGCGCCAGGAGCCGCCGCCCGACGATCGCCGCGACGATCAACGAGACGATCAGGGCGAGGCCGATCGGCGCGGCGAGGTCACCGGCGAGCCGGCGCATCACCGCCTCGTGCTCGGCGCGGTCGTGGGCGACGAGCAGGTCCGGGCCGCCGGCGATGCGCCGGACGACACCGGAATAGGCGAGGCCGCTCGACGGATCGCGGAAGCGGACGATCTCGCCGGCGGGAGCGACATCGTTGGGCCAGGCCTCGAAGTCGCCGGCGAGCTTTTCGCCCTCGGCGCTCACCACCAGATGGACGCGGCGGTGACCGTCGGTGCCGGTCTCGCCGCGCCGCCGCTCGACGGCGCGGGTGAGCGCCGGCGTGCCGCCCTCGCGCCAGACCTCCTCGAGGCCGGCGGCGTCGGTGCGGATCGTGTCGAGGATGCGCCGTTCCATCGCCGTCGACACCGTCTGACGGACGAGGATCGCCAGCCCGAGGGTGGCGACGAGGAAGACGCCGGCGACGACCCCGACGAGGCGCAGCGTCGAGGAACGTGCGAGACGCGGGAGGGGCGGGCCGGCGGCGGTCACGCGTCCTCCGCCGCCAGCATGTAGCCCTCGCCGCGGGCGGAGCGGATCACCGTCGTCTCGAAGCCCTCATCGATCTTGCCGCGCAGGCGCGAGACGTGGACGTCGACGACGTTGGTCTGCGGGTCGAAGCGCAGCTTCCACACCCGCTCGAGCAGCAGCGAGCGCGGCACGAAGCGCCCGGCGTGTTCGGCGAGGCAGCGAAGCAGCTCGAACTCCTTCGGCGACAGGGCGACGTGCCGGCCGGCACGGTGGACGGTGCGCGCCTTCACCCGGATCTCGATGTCGCCGACGAGCATCACCTCCGGGTGCGGTTCGGGTCGGGCGCGGCGCAACAGCGCGTGGACGCGGGCGAGGAACTCGTCGTCGGAGAAGGGCTTGGCGAGATAGTTGTCGGCGCCGCGATCGAGGCCGTGGGCGCGATCACCGGCGAGACCGAGGGCCGAGACCACCAGGACCGGGGTGCCGACGCCGAGGGCCCGTAGCCGCTCGACGACGTCGAGCCCTTCGAGGCCCGGCAGCATGCGATCGGTGACCACGAGGTCGTAGGCTCGGGCGGCGGCGCGGCGCAGGCCCTCGGCGCCGTCGGTGACCGTCTCGGTGGCGAAGTCGCGGGCGCCGAGCAACGTCGCCACGTGCTCGGCGACGACCGCGTCGTCTTCGATGATCAGGGCATGCATCGCCATGTCGGCGGATCTCCGCGGCGGTTCAGAACTGGTGACTCGAACGGGCCTCGGCATTGGAGCCGAAAGGCGCCTCGCCGTCGAGCCGCCCGCCGCGGCCGAGGACGACCCAGCGGGTCCGGTCGCCGCGCCGGACCAGCAGGGCCACGCCGCCCGGTGCCGGGGCCGCCTCGGCGCGGCGGATCGATGCGGCGGCGCCGTCGCCCCCGATCCGGCGATCGCCGACCGCCAGCACCTCGTCGCCGGTCGCGAGGCCGGCGGTCTCGGCCGGGGTGTCGGGCGTGATCGAGGCGATGCGTCGGGAGGCACCGGGCTCGAGGCCGAGACCGAGGGCGAGGGGGCCGGGTTCGGTCGGCACCGGGGGGCGCGGCTCGGTGGCGGTGAGGCGCAGGACGAGGGTCCGCTCGCGTCCGGCGTCGCCGATGGTCAGGCGCAGCTCGTCGCCGGCCCGCTTCGGTTCCAGCGTCCGGGCGAGGTCGCGTGGGCCGGCGAGGGGGAACTCGTCGGCGGCGACGAGGAGGTCGCCCGGATCGATCCCGGCGACGGCGGCGGGCGATCCCGGATCCACCGCCTCGACGACGACGCCGGCCGGCAGACCGGGGATGGCCGGCCGCAACGCCTCGGCCGGGCGGACGCGGGCGCCGAGACGTGGGCGGGCGAGGTCGCCCTCGGCGAGCAGCCGGTCGGCGATGCGCTCGACCACGGCGATCGGCAGGGCGAGGCCGATGCCGACGTGGCGGCGGGCGCCGTCGGCGATGGCGACGTTCATGCCCACCACCCGGCCGGCGCCATCGACGAGCGGGCCGCCCGAGGAGCCGGGGTTGAGCGCCGCATCGTGTTGGAGGAGGTCATAGGGGGAGGTCTCGTCGAACGGGCGGGCCAGCGTCGAGACGTGGCCGACGGTGAGGGTGCCGGCGAAACCGAGGGGGTCGCCGATGGCGACGACCGGATCGCCGCGCCGCGTCGAACCGGCCGGAGCGGGCGCGGCCGGCGGCAGGTCGGTGGCGATCCGCAGCAGCGCCACGTCGGAGAGAGTATCGATGCCGATCACCGCCGCCCGTTCTTCGCGACCATCCGGCAGGCGGACGTCGACGTCGGTCGCGCCGGCGACGACGTGGGCGGCGGTGGCGAGGACGCCGCCGGCGCGAAGGCTGAAACCGGCGCCCCGATTCGTCGGTCGGCCGGGGGCGCGGGCCGAGACGCCGACGCTCGAGCCTTCGATTCGCGCCGCGGCGGCGGCGACGTCGGCCGGTGGCGTCCCGGCGCGACCGGCCGGAGCGGCGAAGAGGGCGAAGGCGAGGGCGAGGATGCCGACGACGATCACGGCGGGATCGGCGCGACGGACCGGGGAAGAGCGGCGAAGCGACGGATGGGACATGGAAATTCACCTCCGCGAGAGTTGCGTCGGCTCTCCTATGCGCCGCCGGTGCTCGAATGCCGCGTTACGTTCGCCGTCATCCTTCCGTGCCCGGGAAAATGACGGAATTCGTCATCCACGGCAGGATTGTCGCCACGGAAACCATCTGCGACAGTGTTTCCGGAAGCGGCGAGCGCTCGGTTCGCATCGCCGTTCGCGAGGAGGGATCCCATGGCATTCCGGGCGCTCGGCCGGAGATATCCGGCCGCGATCGTGGCCGTCGTGTTTCCGGCTCTTGTCGGCAGTGTATCGGCGTCGGCCGGGGACGTCGCGGAGAAGGCTCCGCTCGGCCGCCTCGCTCTGTCGGCGCGTCTGGCCGACTGGGGCAGGGCCGACAAGAACCCGCTGGCGCTGATCGTGGCGGCCGGGATCCGCAAGGGTTCGCCGGCGCGCACCGTCGAACGCGGCCCCGAGCAGAGCGGGGAGGCCGCGGCCGCCGGGTCCGCTCCCGCGGCGACGCCCGAGACCAGCGTCGAGAGCCTGCTCGCCGAGGCTGTGGCGCTCGGCGGCGGAGATGCGACCATCGCGGCCTTGGCCGACGACCTGCGCGCCTCGGCGACCAAGGGCCTCGTCGCCGGCGCCGCGATGAGCCGCGCCACGGTGCGGCCGGCGGGCACCGACTGGTACCGCAAGCTGAAATTCGAGGGCGCGCGCTACGCCGAGGCCTATGTCGAGCTCGCCGGCAACGGAGCCGTCCACGTGTCTATCTACGACGAGGCCGGCAACCTGGTGTGTCGGGATCCCAATCCGTCCGCCATCGCCTATTGCGGCTGGACGCCGTCGCGCACCGCGACCTTCGACGTCAAGGTGGAGAACCGCTCCACCGTCGCCGTTCCCTATCGCATGTTCACCAACTGAGCTTGCGTGAACCTGCGCTTTCCCCCGCTCGGCGGCGCGGCGCCGCGAGTGAACCCCTCCGATGCGCTCCCGCGATCGGTTCGAAGGAGACCACGATGACCCTGCGCATTCTCGTTTCTCTCGCTCTCATGGCCGGCGTCTCGATGGCGGGCGCGGCGGTCGCCCAGACGGCGGCCCCGGCCGACAAGTCCAAGGAGAACGTCACCCGCGAGGCGGTGAAGCCGGGCGATCCGATGCCGGTGCAGCAGCTCCACCTCTCCGAACAGCTCGCCACCTACGGCCGCGCCAACAAAGACCCGCTTTCGCTGATCGTGGCGGCGCAGATCCGCCAGCAGGTCGGGGTCAAGGTGGTCGAACGCAAGCCGGACGGCGTCGACGCCGCGGCACCGGCCGCCACCGACGTGGTCGCCGGGCTGCTCGACGAGGCCAAGGCGCTGTCGAAGAACGACAAGACCATCGTGGCGCTCGCCGACGACGTGAAGGCGTCCGCCACCAAGGGCCGGGTCGGCGGCGGCATCATCAGCCTCGGCCAGATCACCGGCCGCACCATCCACAATCGCACCATGAGCTTCCGCGCCAAGCAGACGGCGGAGATCGCGGCGGTCGGCACCGACACCAACGACATCATGCTCGAGGTCTTCGACGAAGGCGGCCACCTGATCTGCCGCGACACCGATCCGGCCTATTGCCGCTTCACCCCGGCCTGGACCGGAGCCTTCACCGTCAAGGTCCACAACAACGGTACTTCGCTGGCCCACTATCGCCTCGAGACCAACTGAGGCGATCGACGCCGGGGCGATGAGCCCCGGCCGGGATCGATGTCGGACCGCTCGTCGTCCCCACGGTCGTCCCCGGCCTCGCGCCGGGGACGCGTCGTTTCGATGGTCTCGCGGCCGGCGGAGGCGCCTTCGGGTCCACCGCCGACGGCTCGTCCGGGGCGATGGGCCCCGGACTTCGTCTCGTCGGCGAGAATGAGCGCTCACGGCCGGCAGGCGGTGAGCTTCCAGATGCCGTCGGGGGGTACGAAGCGGCGCCCGTCGCGCTTCTGATCCCAGAAGGCCTTCGACAGACCCGGGAGCTGCAGGTGGGGCGGGGCCTTCGGCACGCCCTCGGCGTCCGGGTCGACGCGTCGGAGGGTTTCGTCGAAGTAGTAGAGGGTGGCGGTGGGCGCGCCGGTCGGATCGAAGCGCTTTCCGATCGGCGTCGGCGGCTTCACCATGAAGATGTGGGCGACGCCGAAGCCCGGAGGATGGGCGACGGCGAATTCGGCGGAGAGTTTCTGCCGGTTCTCGGCGAGGCGGATCACCCATGGGCGATCGGACTCGGTGTCGGAGCGGGCGACGTGGGTGATCTCCCAGGCGTTGGTCTCGCCGTCGCCGGCGCTCCAGTCGTCGTCGGCGTCGATCGCGGTGTAGACGGCGCGCAGGAGTGGGCAGTCGAGGGCGGCGGCAGGCGTCGCGGCGAGAGCGGCGACGAGGGCGGTCGCGATGAATTTCGTCGGGAACACGGGGGTCGATCTCCGCGGCATCTTCGGCGATGCTATCCGAGGCTCTTCACCCGGCAAGACGGAGTGGACGGGATGAACGCAGATGTAACCGATCGAACCACTCCGGCCGCGGCGATCCGCGTCGACCGGCGGGCGATCGATCGTCTGGCGGCACGCGGCCTCGTCTCGGCCGCCGCCCGCGACCATGCGCTCGGTCTCATCGAACCGCCGCGACGTTGGGGGGTGTGGGCGGCGCGGCTCGTCACGGTCGTCGGGGCGGCCCTCGTCCTCGCCGGCATCGTCCATTTCTTCGCCTACAACTGGAACCACATCCCGCCACCGGCCAAGCTCGGGGGGATCGCGGCGATGATCGCCACGGCGGTCGCGATCGTCGGTTTCGCCGGCTTCGGCGGCCTCGTCGGCGAGGTGGCGGCGAGCGCCGCGGTGATGCTGGTCGGTGTCTTCATGGCGGTCGAGGGGCAGATCCACCAGACCGGCGCCGACGCCTGGCAGCTCTTCGCCGGTTGGGCGGCGCTGACGGTCGTCTGGGCCCTGCTGGCGAATTCGGCGGCGGTGTGGGCGATCTGGTTGGCGGTGGCGAACGTCGCGGCGATCACTTGGTGGGATCAGGTCAACCCGTCCTTCTCGACGCATCAATCGACGCGCTACCTGTTGCCGCTGGTGATCGACGGCGGATTCCTTCTGGCGCGCGAGATCCTCGCCGGTCGGGGCGTCGTCTGGGTGGCCGCGCGTTGGACGCGGTTCTACCTGCTCCTGCCGACGGTGGCGGCGGCGACCTTCGCAGCGATCGCCGTGATCGACCGGCCGCGCGGCCTCGGGACGCCGCAGGCGGCGACGGCGGCGCTGGTCATGCTGACCTTCGCCGTCCTCGTCCCGCTGCATCGGCGGTGGTACGGGGACGTCGCGGCGCTGGCGGTGACGACGATCGGGGTGGCGGTGGTGGCGGTCTTCGCCGTCTTCCAGCTTCTCACCGGGGGAGGGAGGGCCGACCTCGGCGTCTTCTTCGTCATGGGGCTGGTGACGCTCGGCGTCTTCGCCGCGGCGATCGCCTGGTTGCGCGCCGTGGCGCGTTCGATGGAGGCGTGAGATGACGACGCGGGCTTCGATCGACGCCGTCACGCTGCTCACCGCTTGGCGGCGCGCCGGACTTCTCACGGCCGAGGAGACCCCGGTGGTCGCCGAGGCGATGGCGGCGACGACGCGGGATGCCGAGCCGCCGCTCCACCTCAAGATCCTCTCGGGCATCGGCACCTTCTTCGCGACGATCTTCTTCGCCGGCTTCTTGGCGATGGCCGATCTGATCTCGTTCAAGTCCGGCGCCGGTACGCTCGGTTGGGGCGTGGCGCTTCTCGCCGCCGGGATCGGCCTCTCCTTCGTGCTGAAGGGGCGTTCGCCCGGTCTCGGGCGCGATTTCCTGGCGCAGGCGACCTTCGCGGCGATGGCGGTCGGCAAGGTGCTGTGCGTCGCCGGGGCGATCCTGATCTTCGGGGAGCGCACCCCCTGGGTGGCGACGATCACGCTCTTCCTCGTCACCGTCGCCACCTATCCGGTGTCGGGCGCCTCGCTCGACCGGGTGCTGTCGCCCTATGCGGTGGCGGCTTCGGCGCTGTTCGAACTGATGGAGCGAGGGAGCGGCGGCGAGGTGACCCTGTCGCTCACCCTCTTCCACGCCGTGGCGACCGGGCTCGCCGGTGGATTGTTGCTCTCCCATCGCCGGCCCGATGTGCTGCGGCCGATCGGTCTGGCGGCACTCGGGGCGATGGGTACGGTGGTCTGCATCCTCGCCTCGGGCCACGACTTCGGCATCTGGATGAGCCGCCGGCCGATCGATCCGCGGCCGATCGAGGCGATGCTGACGCTCTCGCTCGTCGGCACGATCGTCTGGGCGGCGGGGGGCGTCGACCGCCTCGCCCGTCCGCCGCTCGCCGCGGCGGCGGTCGGTGCGGTTCTCCTCGGCTTCGCCGGCGCGCCGGGCATCGTCTTCGCGCTGATGCTGCTCGTCGCCGGCCACGCGCTGCACGACGTGCCGATGCGGGTGGTCGGCATCCTGGCGCTGCCGGCCTTCCTGGTTCTGTGGTACTACGGCAGGGACATGACCTTCCTGGAGAAATCGGTGACGCTGGTGGGCAGCGGCGCCCTGCTGCTGGCGGCGCGCGGCTGGATGCGGTTCGCCGGTTGGGATCGGGAGGACGCGGCATGAGACGGATCCTCTTCGTCGTCGTCGGGGTGGCGATCCTCGCCTTTCTCGGTTGGAGGGTGCGCGACGCCGAAGCGTTGATCGCCTCGGGTGAGGTGGTGTTGCTCGAACTGGCGCCGGTCGATCCGCGTTCGCTCATCCAGGGCGACTACATGCGGCTCTCCTGGGCGGCGGAGCGACGCTCGATCACCATCGAGGGGGCGACCGGAACGATCGTGCTGGGGCTCGACGCGCGGCGCGTGGGCGATTTCCGCCGTCTCGCCACGGCCGGCGCGGCAGGGGAAGGCGAACTGGCGTTCGACGTCCGACGCGGCGGGGCCGACGGGCGGATCGCCATCGAGCCGCATTCCTTCCTCTTCCAAGAGGGGCACGCCGACCTCTACGCCAAGGCGAAATACGGCATCTTCCGCGTCGATCCGGCCGGCCGGCATCTTCTGACCGGCCTCGCCGACGCCGAGGGACGACGCATCGACCCGCCGTGAGCGGGCGGCGAGAGGCGCGAGCTCCGTCGAACGACGATCACGGCCGGCGACGGCATGTCCGGTCGCCGGCCGATTTCTTCCGGGGCTCCGTCCGCCGCCGGACCGGTCCGCCGGGGTCGAACGGTTGGTTCGAACGTCCCTTCACTTCATCCGGCCGAGGGCCTCCGCCGCCTCGCCGTCGCCGAGGTCGGCGGCCAGACGGTAGAGCCGGCGCGCCTCGCCCTTGTCGGGCTTGCCGAAGTTGCCCTTCTCGTACGCTCTGGCCAGCAGGGTGATGGCGCCGAGGTTCTGCCGTCCGACCGCCTTCTCCAGCAGAGCCCGGGCGCGGGCCGGATCCTTCTGGCCGCCCCATCCCTCGAGCAGGAAGAGGGCGAGATCGGCGTGGGCGTCGAGGCTGCCGGTCGCCACCGCGCGCTCCAGCAGGCGGCGGGCGCCGGTGTCGTCGACCCGGCCGCTCTCGCCCTTGTGCAGGTCGGCGGCCATCGTCCGCATGGCGTCGGCGTTGCCGAATTCGGCCGACCGCTTCAGCCAGTCGACGTAGCGGGTGCGATCGGGGGTGAGCCCGCCCCTGCCGTCGCGATGGAGGATGGCGAGGTGGAGCATGGATTCGGGCTCGCCGAGGGCGGCGCCTTTCTCGAACCAGTCGCGCGAGACGCGCATCGCCTCGGCGTCGCCGGCCAGGCCGTCGTTCCAGTGGGAGGCGCCGAGATTGAACATGGCGTTGGGCGAGCCGAGCTCGGCCGCCTTCTCCCACCAGCGACGCGCCTCCTCGCGGCTCTCGGGCAGGCCGGCGAGACCACGGGCGTGGAGGTTGCCCATCCACAGCGTGGCATAGGTCGAACCGGCCTCGGCGGCGGCACGGAAGACACGTTGGGAATCGAGAGGACGATCTCCGGCGAAATAGGCGCGGGCCAGTTGGTTGGCCCAGCGCAGGTTCTGCGGTTCGGCGGCATGCGCCGCCTCGCAGGCCGGAATGGCGACGGTCGGGTCGACGGTCGTCACCGGTGGGTGCTCGACCGAGCGCAACGGATCGACGTCGGCACCGGCGGCGGCATCGCAGGCGTCGCCTCGCGAGGCGTCGGGCGTGGCGGCCGGCGCATGGGTGGCGAGCCAGTCGACGGCCGACTTGTCGCCGGCGGCGGCGGCCTTCTCGTACCAGCCGCGGGCGCCGGCCTCGTCGGCGTCGCCGACCGCCCCGGCGAGGAGCAACTGGGCGAGTGTGGACATCGCCTTGACGTTGCCGTCGTCGGCGGCCTGCTCGAGCAGGCCGCGGGCCTTGCTCGGCTCGCGGTCGCCGCCCCGGCCGTTGAGGTAGAGATCGGCGAGGGCGCGCATGGCGTCGGTGTCGCCGTCGGCGGCGGCGCGCTGGAACCACAGCCGGGCCGCGATCGGGTCGGGCTTCACGCCGTGACCCTTGGCCATGATCTCGCCGAGCCGGCGTTTGGCGCGGGTGTCGTCGAGGGCGGCGGCCTTCTCGTACCATTCGCGGGCACGGGTGTTGTCCTCGGAGACGCCGCGGCCGAAGTACCAGAGTTCGCCGACCTCGCGCATCGCCGTCGCGTCGCCGAGGGCGGCGGCCTTCTCGAAGTACTGGCGCGCCTTGACGAAGTCGCGGTCGCCACCGTCGCCGTCGTGATGGAGGACGGCGAGATTGAACATGGCGTCGCGTGAGCCGAGCGCGCTCGCCTGCTCCCACCATTTGCGCGCCGCGGCCGGATCCGCGGTCACGCCGAGGCCGCGGCGGTGGATGTTGCCCATCCACATGGCGGCGAAGGCGGATTTCTTCTTCGCCGCCGCCTCGAAGACGGCCCGGGCGTCTTTCCAGCGGTTCGCGGCGACGAGAGCGGCGCCGAGCTGGTCGGCGTAGCGCAGCGTGGCGGGCGACGCCTTCATCGCTTCCTCGCAGGCCGGGACGGCACGGCCATGGGCGATGGCGCTCGGGGAGGCGAGGCCCTTCACGTCCGGCGGGCGCAACGGGTCCGTTTCCATCGCCGCGAGCCGATCACAAGTCCGGCCGGGCGTCTCCGGGCGGTCGAGTTCGGCGAGGAGGCTTCGAGCGTCGGCGTCGTCGAGGGCGACGGCCTTGACCAGCCAGTCGCGCGCCGCGTTCTCGTCGACCTCGCCGAAGGAGCCGTCGCGCAGGGCGCGGGCGAGATAGACCATGGCGTGGGAGTGGTCGTGGGAGGCGGCGCGTTCCAGGAGTTCGCGGGCACCGGCGGGGTCGGGCTCTCCACCGAGGCCGTTGAGGCGCATGTGGGCGAGCCCGATCAGCGCGTCGAGACCCTCGTGGCGCACCGAGCGGGAAAACCAGTCGCGGGCGATGGCGTAGTCGCGTGGGGCGCCGCCCTGACCGTTCAGGTAGAAGTAGCCGAGATTGTACATGCCCGAGGAACTGTCGTAGGCGGCGGCCTTCTCGAACCACTTGCGGGCGGCGTCGAAATCCTGCGGACCGCCGAGGCCGCGCTGGGCGAAGAGGCCGAGGCCGGCCATGGCCTCGGGGTCCTCCATCTCGGCGGCGCGCAACAACAATTCGCGACCCTTGCGCGGGTCGCGCGGCATGCCGAAGCCGTCGGCGTGGTACCAGGCGAGCTGCACCATGGCGCCGGGGTCGCCGAGTGCTTCGGCGCGGCGCAGCCAGTGCAGGGCCTTCTCCTCGCTCTTCTCGATGCCGATGCCGTGGGCGTACATGAAGGACAGATTGCTCATGGCGACGGGGACGCCGAGTTGGGCCGCCTTCTCGAACCACGGCCGGGCCTGGGCGTAGTCCTTCTTCAGGCCGCCGAAGCCGCGATAGTAGAGGTAGCCGACCTCGTTGCTGGCGTAGGGCGAGCCGCGGGCGGCGGCGTCCTTGAAGACGCGCAGGGCGTCGGCGTGGCGCTCGGCCTTGAGATAGGCGCGGCCGAGTTGGTTGGCGAGGCGGAGTTCCTTCGGTCGCTCCGCCACCGCCTTCTCGCAGGCGGGAACGGCGCGCTCGACGTCGACGGTGCGCACCGGGGCGACACCGCGGTCGCGCAGCGTGTCCTGCGGATCGGAGGCGAGGCGGTCGCACCGCTCGGCGGCGGTCTGCGGGGCGGTGGGCGCGGCGGGTGACGCCGGTGCGACCGTCGGCGTCGCCGGGACGGCGGCGGGGGCGCCGTCCGACGGAGGCGCGCCGCGGACGAGCGTGCCGGCGCCCGGAGGCTCGGGCGTGTAGGAGGCGAGTTGCGCTTCGGCCGGGGCGCCGCCGGCGAGATAGACGTCGTTGATCAGGGTCGAACTGTCCCAGGGCACCTGCCGCGAGCCGGTCACCTGCACCACTTCGTGGCGCACCCGTTTGACCATCCGCGAGATCTCGACCCCCGGCTCGGGCGCGTTCTTGAGGAAGGCCTCGGTGAAGGGCGAATTGCGGCCGTCGCCGTCGAGGGCGACGTTGCCGGGGTCGGTGGCGTAGATGATCACGGAACCGACCGAGGTCTTCACCTCGGCGAGGCCGCCGTAGGCGCTCTCGGCGGCGCGTGTCGCCTTGCCGGTGGAGCGGCGCAGCGACCGGGCGAAGGGGCTGTCGCGGCAGGCGTCGAGCACGACGACCGAGACGCGGTTCTCGGCCCGCATCAGTTGCAGGACGAGATCGATCTCGACGGTCTCGAGGCGGACGTCGTCGGGCTTCTCGATCTTGGCGTCGATCGGGACGATGTAGTTGCGCCCGTCCACCTGGAGGCCGTGACCGGCGTAGTAGAAGACCGCCAGCGTCGGCTCGTCGAGCTTGTCGCGGAACTCCTTGAGCTTCGCCTTCAGGGCGTTCGAATCGAGATCGATGCCCTCGACCACCTCGAAGCCGAGCCGGCGGAACATCTCGCCGACGTCGGCGGCGTCGTTGGCCGGGTTGGAGAGAGGGTTCTGCGACCGGTAGGCGGAGTTGCCGATCACCAGCGCGACCCGGTCGGCGGCGTGGACCGCCGGAATCCCGGAAAGAACGGTCGCGGTGAGGAGTGCGCAGCGCAGCAGCCGAAACATGGAGCGAACCTTCGA
This sequence comes from Siculibacillus sp., assembly GCA_030247555.1. GTDB lineage: Bacteria > Pseudomonadota > Alphaproteobacteria > Rhizobiales > Ancalomicrobiaceae > CALBKH01. The sequence goes on from JAOTSD010000072.1 coordinate 13,864, forward strand.
ACCAGGGGACGGCGAATGGTGACGTGAGGTTCCCGGTCGGTCAATCGACCGGCGGATTACGAATCGCGTCATCTCCGGCGAACCGATCTCGACCACGGCCGAACGACGGGATGCGGGCCCCGCCGCCGAAAATTCAGGCGGTCTGCGTCGCCATTGTGCAGATGCGAGATGGGTTGCCGATAAAAGCGGCGTGACATTTCGGCAGTCGACGCTCAGCATCGAGCCTACCCCGGACAGATCTTCCGGCATGGCGAATGCCGGAACGAGGGAGATCTGGAAGGAGACGAGAGATGGGTATTCCGACCGCAGCCGTATTCGGTGCGGACACGGGTGGCCGTTTGCGTGACGCAACGGCACTCGCGGCTGCGACCGAGATTCGCCCCAAGGCGAATTCGGAGATGGCGCTCTTCGGGATCTACGAGATATCGAAGATCCTGTCGACGCCGGCCCGCCTCGAGATCACCCTGTCCAATGTCGTCAACGTGCTGACGTCCTTCCTGCGCATGCGCCGGGGGATGATCGTCGTTCTCGACGATCCCGGCGACATCGAGATCGTCGCCGCCGCCGGCTGGACCCGCCAGGGCGACGTCAGGGCGATCGACAGCCTGCCGCGTGCCGTGATCGACCGCATCGTCGTCACGGCGACGCCGCTGGTCGTCCACGACGTCGTCAACGATCCGCTCTTCGCCGAGGCCAAGGGACTGGTGGCGGCGGAGCGGGACGTCCGCGTCTCCTTCCTCGGCGTACCGATCAAGGCCGATGCCAAGGTGGTCGGAACGCTCTCGATCGATCGAGTCTGGGACGGCAACACCCAATTCCGCATCGACGAGGACCTGCGGTTCCTGTCGATGGTGGCCAATCTCGCCGGCCAGACGGTGCGCCTGCACCGCATCCTCGCCGCGGATCGGCAGCGGCTCCTCGACGAGCGCGGGGCGCTGGAGAAGGCGCTCGGCAACGAGCTCGAACGACGGGTCCGCGTGCCGTCGCCGAAGGTCGAGGGCATCGTCGGCGAAAGCGAGGCGGTGAAGCGGGTGCTCGCCACCATCGCGGTGGTGGCGAAGTCGAACTCGACCGTGCTGCTGCGCGGCGAGAGCGGCACCGGCAAGGAGCTCTTCGCCCGGGCGATCCACGATCTCAGTCCCCGCAAGCACAAGCCCTTCGTCAAGCTCAACTGCGCGGCGTTGCCGGAGAGCGTGCTTGAGAGCGAGCTCTTCGGCCACGAGAAGGGCTCCTTCACCGGAGCGATCGGCCAGCGCGCCGGTCGTTTCGAGATGGCGCACGGCGGAACGCTGCTGCTCGACGAGATCGGCGAGATCTCGCCGGCCTTCCAGGCCAAGCTGCTGCGCGTCCTCCAGGAGGGCGAGTTCGAGCGGGTCGGCGGCAACAAGACGCTGAAGGTCGACGTACGGCTGGTCTGCGCCACCAACAAGAACCTCGAAGAGGCGGTGGCGAAGGGCGAGTTCCGCGCCGACCTGTACTATCGCATCAATGTCGTGCCGGTGTTCCTTCCGCCTCTGCGCGAGCGACCCGGCGACATTCCGCACCTCGCACGCGCCTTCGTCGAGCGGTTCAACGCCGAGAACGGCCGTCATCTGACGCTCGCCGCTTCGGGCATGGAGATGCTCGAGCGCTGCTATTTCCCCGGCAACGTGCGCGAGCTCGAGAACTGCGTGCGGCGGACGGCGACGCTCGCCCACGGCGACGAAATCACCGCCGCCGACTTCGCCTGCCACGGCGGCAACTGCCTCTCGGCGCTCCTGTGGAAGAGCGCGCCGAAGGCGCCGGTCGCGCCGGATCCGATCGATCAACTCGCTTCCGGGGTGGTCGCGGTGGCGCCGACGCCGGCTCGTGCCGCGCCGCCGGCGGTCGTCCCCGCCCTGCCGGGCGAGGGCTTCACCGTCGCGGTCCCCGAGATCCCGCCGGGGCTGTGCGAGCACGCCGCCGACCCGTCGTGTCCGGCGCTCGGTGGCCGGCCGTCGGAGCGCGACCGCCTGATCGACGCGATGGAGCGTTCGGGGTGGGTTCAGGCCAAAGCGGCGCGCCTGCTCGGGCTGACCCCCCGGCAGATCGGCTATGCGCTGAAGAAGCACGACATCGAACTGAAGAGGTTCTGAGCGCCGACGTTCCTCCCGGCGACGAAGAGGAGGCGGTCCGGAGCGATCCGGGCCGCCTCCGTCTTTCCGGCATGAGCCGAAGCGGGCGATCGACGCCGCGGGCGACCGTGGGGCCTTGTCGGACACCCGACACGACTGTCGCGCCCGTCCGTGTCGGTATCCGACCAAACGCATCGAAAAGCACGATGATTCAATGATCTGAAGCGCTGGCACGGCCCTTGCTATCTCCTCCTCGAACCATGCCGAGGGGAGTGGTCGCATGAACCAGCCGATGATCTCGCTCGAAAGCCTGCTCGCGCCGATCGACGTCGACGCGCTCGCGAAGACCGCCTCGTCGGGCGGCTGTTCGTCTTCGTCCTGCGGTTCGTCGGCCAAGCCCGACGACATGGACGCCGCCACCTGGGAGAAGATCAAGGATCATCCCTGCTACTCCGAAGAGGCGCATCACTACTTCGCCCGCATGCACGTCGCCGTGGCGCCGGCCTGCAACATCCAGTGCAACTACTGCAACCGCAAGTACGATTGCGCCAACGAGAGCCGCCCGGGTGTCGTCTCGGAGAAGCTGACGCCGGATCAGGCGATGCGCAAAGTGATCACCGTCGCCAACGAGGTGCCGCAGCTCTCGGTGCTCGGCATCGCCGGGCCGGGCGACGCCTGCTACGACTGGAAGAAGACCAAGGCGACCTTCGCGGCGATCTCGAAGGAGATTCCCGATATCAAATTGTGCATCTCGACCAACGGTCTGGCGTTGCCCGACCACGTCGACGAGCTCGCCGAGATGAACGTCGACCACGTGACGATCACCATCAACATGGTCGATCCCGAGATCGGCGCGAAGATCTATCCGTGGATCTTCTGGAACAGGCGCCGCTACGAGGGCGTCGAGGCGGCGCGCATCCTCCACGAGCGCCAGATGCTCGGGCTCGAGATGCTGACCGCTCGCGGCATCCTCACCAAGATCAATTCGGTGATGATTCCCGGCGTCAACGACGAGCACCTCGTCGAGGTGAACCGGTGGGTGAAAGAGCGCGGTGCGTTCCTCCACAACGTCATGCCGCTGATTTCCGATCCGGCACACGGCACCCACTACGGGCTCACCGGCCAGCGCGGGCCGACCGCGATGGAAATCAAAGCGTTGCAGGACAAGCTCGACGGCGGCGCCAAGCTGATGCGCCACTGCCGCCAGTGCCGCGCCGACGCCGTCGGCCTGCTCGGCGAGGACCGGGGCCAGGAGTTCACTCTCGACCAGTCGCCGGAGACCGTGAGCTACGACCCCTCCAAGCGCGAGACCTATCGCGAGATCGTCGCCCGCGAACGCGGCGATCACGTCGCCGCGAAGCAGGCGGCGGTGGAGAGCGTGCTCGAGACCGGAGCGGAAGCCAAGTTGCTGGTCGCGGTGGCGACGCAGGGCGGCGGCCGCATCAACCAGCATTTCGGCCACGCCAAGGAGTTCCAGGTCTACGAGGCCGGACCGAAGGGCATCACCTTCGTCGGCCATCGCAAGGTCGAGGCCCAGTATTGCGAGGGCGGCTGGGGCGAGGACGCGACGCTCGACGGCGTCATCGCCGCGCTCGCCGGTGTCGAGGTGGTGCTGTGCTCGAAGATCGGCGACTGCCCGAAGGACATGCTGACGGCGGCCGGCATCCGAGCCACCGATGCTTACGGCTTCGACTACATCGAGACGGCGATCGGGGCGCTCTACGCCACCGAGTTCGGCGTCGAGGCGATCACGGCGGTCGCCTGACCGCTTTCCGTTTCCGGGGCGGCGTTCGGCGTCGTTCCGGCATCTCGTGGGTGTCGACGGAATTTGGGCCGTCGTTCGCTCGCGTCAGGTCCGCTGGGCGACCATCGGACGGCCCCACCCGGCGCTGACCCGCCGACACGACGTGACGACCACAGGAGACTGGTCCCATGGCCTTCAAGATCATCGCTTCCCAATGCACCGGCTGCGGCGCCTGCGAGTTCGAATGCCCCTCCGCCGCGATCAAGATGAAGGGCGACACCTACATCATCGATCCGGCCAAGTGCACCGAATGCGACGGGATGGACACCCAGCAGTGCGCCGCCGTCTGCCCGGTGCCGAAGACCTGCATCAAGGCCTGATCGGCGCGACCAACGGCGAGAGGGGACGCCGCATGGCCGGACCGGACAGAGAGCGCGCAGAAGCCGAGGCCCTGCCGGTCGTCGAGGACGAGACGGTCGACTGGCTGGGCAATCCGGTCTCCTGCCGCGACTGCGCCCACGAGGAGAACCGGCGGATCGGTCTCTGCGATCTCGGCCGCGCCTGCGTCAACGATCGGCGCGGCCGGCGGATCGAACGGTTCTTCGCCGCCAACCCGCCGCAGGCCGATCGTTACCTCGATCATCCCTACTTCGAGGTCAGGACGCTGGCGGCGAAATACGCCAGCCTCTTCCGCCTGGCGCCGCTGGCCGAGGACCCGGAGCCCGAAGTGCGGGCGATGGTGGCATCGCGGTTGCCGAGGGCGCGCCTCGGCCGCTTCGTCCACGACCTCGACCGACGGGTGCGCATGGCGGTGGCGCGGCGGCTCGACGGCGAGGACCTGGTGCCGCTGCTCGCCGATCCCGACTACGCGGTGCGGCTCGCCGCGGCGCGCAAGGCGGCTCCGGGTCTGCTCGTCCGCGTCATCCACGACGAGGACGGCGACATCCGGCGGGAGGCGGCGCGGCGGATCGACGAACATCTCCTCACCGCGCTCGCCGCGGACGAGGATCCGACGGTCCGCCTGATCGTCGCCGAACGGATGCGGCCCGAGCACCTGAAGCTCCTCGCCGCCGACGAGGATCTGCGGGTGCGCTTCACCGTGGTGGAGCGCGCTCCGGTCGAGGAACTGGCGCGGTTCCTCGACGACCCCGACGACGTGGTGCGCGAGACCGCCCGCCAGCGGCTCGAAGCGGAAGGAGATCGGTGATGGGGCTCGGACGCGAGGAAGAGGTCGAGATCCGCAAAGCGCCGGTGTTCGCGCCGGGCGAGCGGGTGCGCGCCAAGCGGATGGTCAAGAACGACGGCACCTATCCGCGCAAGGAGATCGGCGAGCCGCTCGTCCAGAAGGGCGACACCGGCTACGTCCGCGACATCGGGACCTTCCTGCAGATGTTCTACGTCTATGCGGTCGAATGGCCCGAACGCGGCACCATCGTCGGCATGCGGGCCAAGGAGCTGGTCAGCCTCGATCGCGAGGCGGCGATGGCGAGCGAGCCCGACGAAGCGGTCGCGGCCGAGTGAATCGAAACCCGGCGGCGCGCCGGTTGGAGCGACCCGAACGGTCGCGTTGGAAAGGGAAGCCCACGCCATGAAGGTCATGATCCGCAACACGCCGAAGGGCCTTTCGGCCTACCTCCCCAAGAAGGATCTCGAGGAGCCGATCGTCGAGATGGAGAAGGAGGGGATGTGGGGCGGCTCGGTGAAGATGAAGAACGGCTGGGTGCTGATCCTGCCGGAGATGCCGGCCGACACCAGGCTTCCGGTCACCGTCAACGCCCGCAAGGTCGGCGACGACGAGTGAGTGTCCGGGGTCGCGTGCCGGGGAGCGCGTGACGACGACGAAATCGCCGGGCTCGACCGCTGGACGAGGGAAGACCAACGACGCGCCGCCGGCGCGGTCGCGAAGGAGTGAGAGATGACCATGATGGCCACCCGTATCGATCCGATCGTTCTCTCGGGAGCGGCGGCCGAGGCGAAGCTCGTCGAAGTCCGCGCCGATCTTCTCGCCGATCGAATCGTTCCCTTCCTCGGTCCGGAACTCCTCGGGCTCGACGGCGCGGCTCCCTCGGTGCCGTCGTCGCCGGAGGCGGTCGCGGCCGCCCTCAACGCGCGCGCGCCGGCGCCGTCGCGCATCCGCACTTCGATGTGGTCCGTCGCCCAGTTCATCGAACAGCGCCGCCATCGCAAGACGTTGACCGGCTGGATGGCGGAGATCTTCGCCGGCGAGGTCGCCCCGTCGAAGCTCGCCACCTTCCTCGCGGGCCTGCCGCTGTCGCTTGTCGTCGACACCTGGTACGACGGCGCTTTCCGGTCGGCGCTCATCGCCGCCGGGCGGACGGATTTCGTCGAGGTGCAGGGCGTGACCCGCTCCGGCGAGAGCCGCGACATCTGGTTCAAGGCCTATGACTCGGCGGGCCTCGAGGTCGCGCCGGAGGCGGCCGGGGCGGCGAGGACGGTGCTCTACGCGCCGCACGGCGGCATCGCCCCGGCGAAGAACTTCCTCGTCGCCGACAGCGACTACGTCGAGGTCCTGACCGAGATCGACATCCAGTCGCCGATCCCCGACGTGGTGAAGGAACGTCGCACGCAGCGCGGCTTCCTCTTCCTCGGCAGCCGCTTCCACGACCAGATGCTCAGGATCTACGCGCGCCAGATCACCAAGCGCTCGGCCGGCGGCCACGTCGCCGTGGTCGACGCGGCGGCGCTCACCCGCAACGAACGGCGTTTCCATGCCGACATGGGTGTCGTCCTCGTCGACCTGCCGATCGGCAGGGCCACGGAGATCCTGACGGGGTGACCGCGCGGCGGAAGCGGATAGACTGGCGCTTCGTCGTCCTGCCATCGCGAGGTCCGCGCCCTTGAGATCCGTCCATTCGCCGCTCCACACCGGACACGCCGGCCAGAGCGAACTCGTCGCCGGGCGCATCCTGCCGGGTTTCGAGCTGCCGGAGCGCGTCGAGATCGTCCGTGCCGCCGTCGAACGCGCCGGATTGGGGCCGATCATCGCGCCGGCGGCGCAGTCGCTCGACGTCGCCCGCCGCATTCATCGGCCCGACTACGTCGACTTCCTCGGGGACGCCTGGGACCTTTGGGTGGCGGCGGGGAACGAGGGACCGGCGTTGCCCTTCGTCTGGCCAACACGCGGGCTGCGCCACGACCTGAGGCCGGCGAAGATCGACGCACTCCTCGGCTGGTACTCTTTCGATGGCGGCTCGTCCTTCGTCGCCGGCACCTGGGCGGCGATCGAATCCTCCTACGCCTCGGCGCTCACCGCCGCCGATCTGGTGGCCGCGGGCGAACGCGCGGCCTTCTCGCTCGCCCGGCCGCCGGGCCATCACGCCGGCGTCCGAACCGCCGGCGGCTACTGCTATCTCAACAACGCCGCCTGTGCCGCGGAACGCCTGCGCGACCGCGGGGCGGGGCGGGTGGCGATCCTCGACGTCGACTTCCACCACGGCAACGGCACGCAGGAGATCTTCTGGGAGCGGTCCGACGTGGCGGTCGTCAACCTGCACGGTGATCCGGCGACGGAATACCCCTATTTCCTCGGCGCGGCGGAGGAGACGGGGGAGGGGCCGGGCGAGGGTTTCAATCTCAATCTGCCGATGCCGGCGGGAACGGACTTCTCGGTGTGGGGCGCGGCGCTCGAGGTCGGGTGTCGGCGCATCGGCGAGATCGGCGTCGACGCGCTCGTCGTCTCGCTCGGGGTCGACACCTACGAGGGCGATCCGATCAGTCATTTCCGGCTGAAGACCTCGGACTATCCGAAGATCGGGGCACGGATCGCGGCGCTCGGCCTGCCGACGGTCTTCGTGCTCGAGGGCGGCTACGCGGTGGCGGCGATCGGCGACAATGTCGTCGGAGTGTTGGCCGGCTTCGAGGGCGCATGACGGGACGCCCGTGCCCGCGGGCTGCGCGGGTCGGGTGGTTCCGTCGATGCGGATCGTCGCGCCTCAGGTGTCGGCGGGCAGCGGCTCGCCGGCCTCGTGGGCGGCGATCCATTTCTCCAGTTCGCGGACGTGGCCCTCCTCCTCCTCGACGAACTCGGCGCACAGCGCCCTGATCTCGGGGTCGGTGGTGGTGGCGAGCACGTGGGCGTAGAAGGCGAGGCCGGCCTTCTCCGCTTCGAGCGCGATGTGGAGGGCGTCGTCGCGGGCGAGGAACGGGTCGGCCGCCCAGATGGCGGCGCGCTCCGGGCTCTCGCCCTGCGGCCAATGGAATTCGTGGGGGGCCATCTCCGGGATCTCGCGGAATCCGGCACGGGCCTTGGCGTCGCCCATGTGCAGGGCGGAATAGTCGGACAGACGGCGGAAGAGAACGGCCACCTCGGCGTTGCCATAGGTGGCCATGGCGTCGGCGAGCTCGCCGAAGCGCAACATCGCCTCCTCTTCGAGCTTGATGGCGTAGGCGAGGAATTCCTCGACGGATTGCATCTCTCGTCTCCTCGGGTTCGGGCGGACGGGCGGGGAAGCCGCGCCCGTCCGCGCCGGGTCACTCGGCGCCGCCCGGCTCGTCGCCGGCGAATTTCACCAGGATGTCCTGGTCGCGGACGATGGTCTGGCAGGCGAGCCGGTACTTCGGCATGACGTCGTCGGTCTCGGCCTTGGCGATCTCGGCGGGCGTGATCTTGCCGAGCGACTTCAACTGGCTCTTCTCCTTGTCTGTGAGCATCGAGCCCATGGTCTTGCCGGTCAGCGTCACCACCTCGATGAGGCAGGAACCGCATTCGCCGTCGCGGCATTCGAAGGGGATGGGAATCTTGTTCTTCTCGGCGACCGAGAGGATCGTGCCGCGATCGCCGGCGACGGCGTAGACGGTGACGTCCTTGTGGAGGAGGGGGGAGGAGAAGGTGACGTTGGCCATGCGGGGTCTCCGCTTCGAGTGTGAGGGCGGGCGCGGACCCGGCGGGCGAGGGGGGCGGCCGGGGGCCGCGCTCCCCGGCCGGGTCGCGTCGCGCTTCCCTGAGCAAGCGTTGCGCCAAGGTGGCGGAAGCGCGGAAAACCGCGATTTCGCGCCCGCGGAGCCGGAGAATGCGGCCCACCTCGGCATGGTCGATCGAGCCCGTGTCGCGAAATTGTCGGGGTTTCGACAGCTGCTGTCGGCGCCCACCCTCCCGTGGTGGTCGTCCCGCCCGGCGGGCAGCGGTCGGGCGGGCGCCGCCGCGGCTCGCGTCTCGTCGGCGGCTCCTGAGTAC
>JAOTSD010000073.1 GCA_030247555.1 Siculibacillus sp.
GCACCGCCGCCGAGGGCCTCGTCGGCGTCGCCACCGACGGCACCCGCGGCGCCGTCGTCGAGGTCAACTCCGAGACCGACTTCGTCGCCCGCAACGACGGTTTCCAAGGTCTGGTGAAGGGCATCTCGATGCTGGCGCTCGACGCGAACGGCGACGTCGCCGCGCTCGCCGCCGCGACCCTGCCGGCGACCGGCAAGTCGGTCACCGACAGCCTGACCGACGCCGTCGCCACCATCGGCGAGAACATGCAGCTGCGCCGCACCGCCGCGCTCTCGGTCGGCGACGGCGTGGTGGCGTCCTACGTCCACAACCAGGCCGCCGAGGGCATGGGCAAGATCGGCGTGCTGGTCGCGCTCGAGTCCGCCGCCGACAAGGCCGCGCTCGCCAAGCTCGGCAAGCAGATCGCCATGCACGTCGCCGCCCACGATCCCACCCCGGCCGCGGTGCGCACCGAGGAGATCGACCCGGCGATCGTCGAGCACGAGCGCAAGATCTTCTCCGAGCAGGCGCTCGAGTCGGGCAAGCCGGTCGCCGTCGTCGAGAAGATGGTCGAGGGTCGCATCCGCAAGTTCTACGAGGAGGTCACCCTCCTGAAGCAGAACTTCGTGATGAACCCGGAACTCACCGTCGAGGCGCTGGTCGCCCAGGCGGCCAAGGACCTGGGCGGCCCCATCACCATCAAGGCCTTCGTGCGCATGGTGATCGGCGAGGGCATCGAGAAGGAAGTCTCCGACTTCGCCGCGGAAGTCGCGGCGCAGGCCGGCGTCTGATCTTCCCGTCACCGAATGGACATCTTCGCGGAGGGCGCTGGTGACGAACCGGCGCCCTTCGTGTATCCGGGCACGCGTGGAGAGCGCGGTCGCGACGGCGGATTCGCTCTTTCGATGGATGAACGGAGGCACGAGGCGGGAGATGAGCGAGAAACTGGCCTGGAAGCGGGTGCTGCTCAAACTCTCCGGCGAGGCGTTGGCCGGCGGCGAACCGCTCGGCATCGACGCCGCCGTCGTCGGCCGCATCGCCGGCGAGATCGCGGCCGCCCATGCGCTCGGCGCCGAGATCGGCGTGGTCATCGGCGGCGGCAATCTCTTCCGCGGTGCTTGGCTGGAGAAGCAGGGCACCGACCGCGTCACCGGCGACCACATGGGCATGATGGCGACGGTGATGAACGCGCTCGCCATGCGCGAGGCGCTCAGGGCGCGCGGCGTCGAGGCGCGGGTCCTGTCCGGACTGCCGATGCCGACGGTCGCCGAAACGTTCACCCAGCGCGGCGCCTCCGAGGCCTTCGCCCGCGACCGTGTCGTGCTCTTCGCCGGCGGACTCGGAACGCCGTTCCTGACCACCGACACGACGGCGGCGATGCGCGCCTCCGAGATGCGTTGCGACGCCATCCTCAAGGCGACCAACGTCGACGGCGTCTACACCGCCGACCCCAAGAAGGACCCGAACGCGACGCGTTTCGACCGGCTCACCTTCGACGAGGCGATCCGCCGCGATCTCAAGGTCCTCGACACCGCGGCATTCGCACTTGCCCGCGACAACGGGATTCCGATAATCGTGTTCTCGGCTCAGGAGCCGGGTGCGTTGATCGACGTCCTGAAGGGCACGGCCGCGGCGACGGTGGTCGCCGGACGCGACCCTCGGGGAGGGTGACGGCGATCGGCGCGACGCCTGCCGCCCGTTTCGGCGCGACCATCCGCCCCGAAAGCGACGCATTGAACTCCTAACGCCTCGCTCGAAGCCGACGAACCGCCGTCGGCCGGGCACATCCGAGGAAATCCCTCCCGAGGACGTCCGATGTCACACAAGTTCGACCTGGAAGATCTCAAGCGCCGCATGAATCAGGCGGTTCACGTCTACAAGGAAGAGCTCGCCGGTCTGAGGACCGGTCGCGCCTCCACCCACCTGCTCGAGCCCGTGACTGTCGAGGCCTACGGCGCCCGCATGCCGCTCAATCAGGTGGCGACCGTCTCGGTGCCGGAGTCGCGCATGCTGCTGGTCTCGGTGTGGGACCGCGGCATGGCGCACGCGGTGGAGAAGGCGATCCGCGAGGCCAATCTCGGCCTCAACCCGATCGTCGAAGGTGCGACGATGCGCGTGCCGATCCCCGAGCTCAACGCCGAGCGTCGCAAGGAGTTGGTCAAGGTCGCGCACAAATATGCGGAAGCGGCGCGCGTCGCGGTGCGCCACGTCCGCCGCGACGGCATCGACAGCCTGAAGAAGGCGCTCAAGGACGGCATGAGCGAGGACGAGGAGTCCCGCCTGCAGGAAAGAGTGCAGAAGCTGACCGACGAGACGATCCACGAGATCGACAAGCTGCTCGCCGCGAAGGAACAGGACATCACCAAGGTCTGAGGTCGCCGCGGCGATCGATGCACCGGGGACCCCGATTGATGACGATGGCTTCGGAAGCGCCAGCCGGAACCGCCGTCGCCGACAAGGGCGACGTGCCGAGGCACGTCGCCATCATCATGGACGGCAACGGCCGCTGGGCGCAGGCGCGCGGCCTGCCGCGCACCGAGGGCCACCGCAAGGGCATGGAGGCGGTCCGTCGGATCATCCGCCACGCCTCCCGTCGCGGCATCGGCCAATTGACCCTCTATTCCTTCTCCTCGGAGAACTGGCGCAGGCCGGCCGAGGAGGTCGGCTTCCTGATGGGTCTGCTGCGCTTCTTCATCCGCCGCGACCTCGCCGAACTCCACGCCGAGAACGTCCGCGTCCGAGTGATCGGAGAACGCGAAGGGCTGCCGAGCGACATCGCCGCGCTGCTCGACGAGGCCGAGGTTCTGACCCGCGCCAACACCGGGTTGACGCTGGCCATCGCCTTCAATTACGGCGGCCGGCAGGAGATCGTCGGAGCGGTGAGGGCGCTGGCGGAGAAGGTGGCGCGCGGCGAGATCGGCCCCGACGACATCGATGCCGAGGCGATCGACGCCGAACTCCACACCGCCGCCATGCCGGAGCCGGATCTCGTCATCCGCACCTCGGGCGAGAAGCGCCTGTCGAACTTCCTGCTGTGGCAGGCGGCCTATTCGGAACTCGTCTTCTCGCCCGTCCTCTGGCCCGATTTCGACGAGGCCAGCTTCGACGGGGCGATCGAGGAATACAATGCCCGCGAGCGTCGCTATGGCGGCGTCGGGGCGCGGCAGGGGGTGAGATGAGCGACGCCACGGTGACGCCCGGCGACGACAAATCGCGTGAACTGAAGTTGAGGATCGCCTCGGCCCTGGTGATCGCGCCGGTCGCGTTGGGGATCACTTGGATCGGCGGTGTGCCCTTCGCCCTCCTTCTCGTCGCCTGCGCCGTGCTGATGATGGACGAATGGACGTCGATCGTGATGGGCGCCTCCCGGGCGCCCCTGCGCCTCGGGCAGTTGGCGCTCGCCGGTCTCGCCGTCGCCGTCGCCGCCTTCGGCGAGGACCTCGGGGCACCCGCCTTGGCGGTCGCGCTGGCGGTGATCGCGATCCTCGCCGTCACCTGGTTCGTATCGGCTCGCGAAGTCCGGGACCGCGGTCTCTCGGACGAGACGAGCCGCTGGGCACCGTGGGGGGCGGTCTACGCCGCGGTGTCGGCGATCGCTCTGGTGGCGCTGCGCGATGGGCCGATCGGCCTGTGGTTGGTACTCCATCTCTTCGCCGTGGTGTGGGCGACCGACATCGCGGCCTATTTCACCGGCCGCGCCATCGGCGGGCCGAAGCTCTGGGTGCGGGTCTCGCCGAAGAAGACCTGGTCGGGTGCGATCGGGGGGGTGGTCGGCGCGGCGGTCGCCGGCCTCGTCGTCGCTCATTTCGCCGGCGCGCCGCATCTGGTGCCGGTTTTCTTCGTGTCGGTGGCGCTGTCGATCGCCTCGCAGGCGGGCGACCTCTTCGAGAGCGCGCTGAAGCGGCGATTCGGGGTCAAGGATTCGGGGCGCCTGATCCCCGGTCACGGCGGCATTCTCGATCGGGTCGACGGGCTGGTCGCGGCCGCGGTCGCCGCGGTGATGATCGCGACACTGCACGGTGGCGTGAGCGACCCGACCGCGGGGCTGCTCTTCTGGTGAAGCAGCCCCATATGAGGAACACGCCCCGTGTTGGGTGGTTGTTCACGATTGCCGTGCGAAAGTGCGCGGCCGGGAGACGCGTCGCGGACGCGCACAGAGGGTGACGATGGGTTTTGTGGAGAGTATCGTCTCGACGGTGACCAGCTACGGTCCGCCGTTTCTCTTCGTGCTCACCCTGGTGGTGTTCTTCCACGAACTCGGCCATTTCTTGGTGGCGCGCTGGTGCGGCGTCGGGGTCAAGACCTTCTCCATCGGATTCGGTCCCGAACTCTTCGGCTGGAACGACCGCAAGGGCACGCGATGGCGCATCGCGCTGATCCCCCTCGGCGGCTACGTCAAGTTCGTCGGTGACGAGAACGCCGCCTCGGTGCCCGACGACGAGGCGGTCGCCGCCATGTCCGCCGAGGAGAGGGCGATCGCCTTCCCGTCTCAGCCGGTGTGGGCACGCGCCGCCATCGTCGCCGCCGGGCCGATCGCCAACTTCATCCTCGCCATCGTCATCTTCACGTTGGTGTTCGCCACCGCCGGGCGGATGGACATCCTGCCCCGGGTCGGTGCGGTGTCGGCGGGCAGCGCCGCGGAAGCCGCGGGCATCCGTCAGGACGATCTGATTCTCGCGATCGAAGGGCGGCCGATCGAGAGTTTCGTCGATATCATGCGGGTGGTCTCGGTGCGGGCCGACCTGCCGACCACGGTCAGCGTCGATCGCGACGGCAAGCACCTCGAACTGGTGGCGACGCCGCGTTCCTTCGAGGAGAAGAGCCGCTTCGGCGTGCAGAAGCGGGGGCTGCTCGGCATTCAGGCGAGTCGCGATCCGAAGGATCGGGTGCAGAGGCACTTCTCGCCGATCGCGGCGCTCGGCTCCGGCGTCTCCGAGACCTGGTTCATCGTCGAACGGACCGGGTCTTTCGTCGCCGGTCTCTTCTCCGGGCGGGAATCGGCGAGCCAGCTCGGCGGGCCCTTGAGGGTGGCGCAGATCTCCGGCGAGGTCGCCGGCGTCGGCTTCTTGGCGCTGGTCAATCTCGCGGCTCTGCTGTCGGTGTCGATCGGGCTCCTGAACCTGATGCCGATCCCGATGCTCGACGGCGGGCACCTCGTCTTCTACGCCGCCGAGGCGGTGAGAGGTCGGCCCCTGTCCGATCGGGCGCAGGACATCGGTTTCCGCATCGGACTGGCCATCGTATTGGCGTTGATGATCGTTTCGACGTGGAACGACATCAGCCATCTCGCCTCGCTCTAGGATCGTCCGAGAGTGGGCAGGGGGCTCGGGGAGGCCCTCGTATCTCGTAGCTCCCCGGGGAAGGTCGACGGGCGACATGCGATCCGAAATGGCAGTGGCGTACGCGCAACGGTCGGCGGCAAACCTCTCCGCCGCGCCCGCCGGTCGGCTTGCACCGACCGCAAAAGCCTGTACAAAGCTCGGAACGGTCGGAGAGATTCAAACGGTCGCCGATGCCGTCGACATGCCGTGCGAACGGGTGATGGCGGAGAGGGCGACGACCGAGAAGAAACGGGGCCTGGATACGATGAGTTCCTTCACGAAAGTGATGACGAAGACGGCCCTTGCCGCCGCGATGCTGACGATCGCACCGGCGATCGGCGTCGAGGGCGAGTTGCTCGGGGCGAGCGTCGCGCGTGCGGACGTCGTGTCGCAGGTGGTGGTGCGGGGCAACACCCGGGTGGAGGTCGATACCGTCCGCTCCTACGTCACCGTCAAGCCGGGCAAGTCCTTCTCGGCGCAGGATGTCGACGCCTCGCTCAAGGCGCTCTACTCCACCGATCTCTTCTCCGACGTGAAGATCTCCCGCGAGGGTGGGGCGCTGGTCGTCACCGTCGCCGAATCCCCGATGATCAACAAGGTCGCCTTCGAGGGCAACAAGCGCATCACCGACGAGCAGCTGAAGGGTGTCGTCCAGACCCAATCGCGCAGCTTCATGTCGAAGGCGCGCGTCCAGAGCGACGTCCAGCGCCTGCTCGAAGCCTATCGCCGCAACGGCCGCTATCGCGCCCAGGTCGAGGCCAAGGTCATCTCGCTGCCGGACAACCGCGTCAATCTCGTCTACGAGATCGACGAGGGCGACAAGACCGCCGTCACCCGCATCGGTTTCGTCGGCAACCACGCCATGTCGTCCGGTCGTCTGCGCGACGTGGTCAAGACCCGCGAGAGCGGTCTGCTCGGCTGGCTGCGCACCACCGACACCTATGATCCGGAGCGCCTGCAGGCCGACCAGGAACTGCTGCGCCGCTACTACATGAAGAACGGCTACGCCGACATGCGCGTCGTCTCGGCCACCGCCGACCTCGACCGCGAGCGCAACGAGTTCTTCGTGTCGTTCACCGTGGACGAGGGCGAGCAGTATTCCTACGGCGCCATCGACGTGCAGTCGTCGCTCGCCGGCATCGACGGTTCGGCGCTGAAGTCGGCGGTCGGCACCCGCGAGGGCAACGTCTACTCGGCCGAGGACGTCGAGAAGACGATGGAGGCGCTGACGGTCGCCGCCGCCCAGGCCGGCTATCCCTTCGCCCAGGTGCGGCCGCGCGCCCAGCGCGACTACGCCAACCACCGCATCGCCATCACCTACTACGTCGAGGAGGGGCCGCGGGTCTACGTCGAGCGGATCAACGTCCGCGGCAACGACCGCACCCGCGACTACGTCATCCGTCGCGAGTTCGACATGGCCGAGGGCGACGCCTATTCGAAGGCGCTGGCCAATCGGGCCGAGCGGCGTCTCACCCGCCTCGGCTTCTTCAAGAATGTCCGCGTCGAGACCGAACAGGGCTCCGCCCCGGACAAGGTCGTCGTCAACGTCGATGTCGAAGAACAGGCGACGGGCGAGATCGGCTTCGGCGCCGGTTACTCGACTTCGGACGGCATCCTCGGCGACGTCTCCTTCTCGGAACGGAACTTCCTCGGCCGCGGCCAGTTCTTCAAGGCCAGCGTCCAGTACGGCCAGTACCAGCGCGGCTACCAGTTCTCGTTCACCGAGCCCTACTTCCTCGGCTACCGCATCTCGGCCGGCTTCGACGTCTACCAGAAGCAATATCTGGAGTCGCAGTACCGGAACTTTACCGAGAAGAACACCGGTGGAACGATCCGCTTCGGCCTGCCGATCACCGAGAACCTGACCTTCGGCGTCAACTACACGATCAACCAGCAGAAGATCGGGATCGCGACGTCGCAGCACGACGGCGACTTCACCAACGGCGAAGCGTCGCTGGCCTACATGCGCTACGTCTGTTCGACCTATCCGATCGGTTGCACCAGCTTCAATCGTGATCGCCTGACGTCGATCCCGGGCTACAGCTTCGTGTACAACTCGCTGGACAACATGCAGTTGCCGCATGACGGCCTCTACGCCAAATTCACCCAGGAGTTCGCCGGCGCCGGCGGCGACGCCAAGTTCGTGCGCACGACGGTCGACGCGCGCATCTACAAGGAGCTCTACGCCGATTGGGGCATCGTCGGTATGGCGCGGGTCAAGGCCGGCAACATCACCGGTATCGGGCAGAAGGTCGAGCTCTTCGACAACTTCTTCCTCGGCGGTGAGACCATTCGTGGCTTCGCGCCGCTCGGCATCGGCCCGCGCGACATCACCGTCATCACTCAGGGCGCCGGAACCTATCGTCTGAGCGACGCGCTCGGTGGCAAGAACTACGTCGCCGCGACGGTCGAAGCTTCGATGCCGTTCCCGGGCACGCCGGAAGAGTTCGGCCTCTACGTGTCGGCCTTCTCCGACGCCGGCGCGCTGTGGGGCGTCGACAAGAAGGCGATCCCGGCGACCGGTACCGCGATCGGTCCGACCGCGGCGGGTGCGACCGGCACGTTCCGGTACGTCGACGACGTCAAGCTGCGCGCCTCGGTGGGCGTCGGCCTGATGTGGAAGTCGCCCTTCGGTCCGCTGCGCGCCGACTTCGGCTTCCCGGTGGCCAAGGACAAGTACGACCAGACGCAGATCTTCCGCTTCAGCGGCGGCACGCAGTTCTGATCGGCGTCGCCGAGGAACACACGACATCGGCCGCCGCTCTCGACGCG
The DNA here is from genome assembly GCA_030247555.1 of Siculibacillus sp. Classification (GTDB taxonomy): domain Bacteria; phylum Pseudomonadota; class Alphaproteobacteria; order Rhizobiales; family Ancalomicrobiaceae; genus CALBKH01. The sequence continues at coordinate 8,073 of JAOTSD010000073.1, forward strand.
GCGGCCTTTTCTTTGGCCGGTCCAGAGGAACCCGCGTGAGGGCATGAGCGACCCGATCTTCTTCCCGCCTCCCAAGCCCGCGACCGTCGCCGACGTGTGCAGTTGGACCGGTGCGACCGTCGCCGACGAGCGCGCCGCCTACGTGGTGCTGCAGGGCGTCGGGCCGCTCGACACGGCGGGGCCGGGCGATCTGACCTTCCTCGACAACAAGAAATACGTCGACCGGCTGGCGACGACGAAGGCGAGCGCCTGTCTCGTCCATGCACGCTTCGCCGACAAGGTGCCGGAGGGTGTGGTGGCGCTCGTCACCGTCGATCCCTACCGCGCCTTCGCCGCCGTCGTCGGGCGCTTCTATCCGGCGGCGCTGAAGCTCGAGGGCGCCTATGGCGAGACCGGCATCGCGCCGGGCGCGCACATCCATCCGAGTGCGCACCTCGAGCCCGGCGTCACGGTCGAGCCCGGCGCGGTGATCGGGGCGCGAGCCGAGATCGGCACGGGCAGCGTCATCGGCGCCGGCGCGGTCATCGGCCACGACGTGCGGATCGGGCGCAACTGCCACGTCGCCGCCGCCGTCACCCTGATCCACTGCCTCCTCGGCAACCGGGTGATCATCCATTCCGGCACGCGGGTGGGACAGGACGGCTTCGGCTTCGCCATGGGGCCGAAGGGACACCAGAAGGTGCCGCAGATCGGCCGCGTGGTGATCCAGGACGACGTCGAAATCGGCGCCAACTGCACCATCGACCGCGGCGCCAACCGCGACACGGTGATCGGCGAGGGTACCAAGATCGACAATCTGGTGCAGATCGCCCACAACGTCGTCGTCGGTCGGCACTGCGTCATCGTCTCTCATGTCGGCATCTCCGGCTCCACGGAACTCGGCGACTTCGTCGTCCTCGCCGGTCAGGCGGGGATCGCCGGCCACTTGAAGATCGGTTCGGGCGCGCAGATCGGTGCGCAGGCCGGTGTGATGGTGGACGTCGCCCCGGGGGCGCGCATCGTCGGGTCGCCGGCCAAGCCGGTGCGCGAATTCGCGCGCGAGATCGCAACGCTGAAGAAGCTGGCGCGCCGGGACGGTGGTTCCGCGCACGACGACGACTGAACGATCCAGAGGAACTTGGGCCCGATGTCCGAACAACCGTCCACCGCGCTCGAAACCGTCGACATCCACGGACTGCTCGAGCTCCTGCCTCATCGCTTTCCGATGCTGCTCGTCGACAAGATCATCGACATCGACGGCGACGACAGTGGTATCGGCGTCAAGAACGTCAGTTTCAACGAGCCGCAGTTCCAGGGTCATTTTCCCGGACGTCCGGTGTTCCCCGGGGTGATGCTGATCGAGGCGATGGCACAGACCGCCGGTGCGATGTGCGTGCTCAAGACCAAGAAGGACGGCGGAGCCGGCAAGCCTTCGGTCGTCTATTTCATGACCATCGACAAGGTTAAGTTCCGCAAGCCGGTCGTCCCCGGCGACACGGTCCACTTCCACATGACCAAGCTGAAGCAGCGGGCCAACATGTGGTGGTACCGGGGCGAGGCGAAGGTCGACGGCAAGCTCGTCGCCGAGGGCGAAGTCAGCGCCATGCTGGTGCGCGACTGACGCTCGACCGGCGCCGCGGACCGTCACAATCCGACATGCAATGTGATTTCGATGCCGGCCGACGGGTCGGCTAGACATCTCGCCACGAACGACAACGAAGAGGCTCCAGCCCATGGCGAAGATCCACCCCACCGCGATCGTCGAAGACGGCGCCGTCCTCGGCGCCGAGACCGTCGTCGGGCCCTACTGTGTGGTCGGACCGCAAGTGGTCCTCGCCGACGGGGTGGAACTGGTGAGCCACATCTCGATCGCCGGCATCACCGAGATCGGCGAGGGTTCGAAGGTCTATCCCTTCGCCTCGATCGGGCATCCGCCGCAGGATCTGAAGTATCACGGCGAGGCGAGCCGGGTCGTCGTCGGCAGCCGCACCACGATCCGCGAGCAGGTGACGATCAGCCCGGGCACCGAGGGGGGCGGGTTGGTCACTTCGGTCGGCGACGGTTGCCTGCTCATGGTCGGCGCCCATGTCGCCCATGATTGCCGTGTCGGCGATCACGTCATCCTGGTCAACAACGCGACCCTCGCCGGCCACGTCACGGTCGGCGACCACGCCATCCTCGGTGGCCTGTCGGCGGTGCACCAATGGGTGCGCATCGGTCCGCACGCCTTTCTCGGCGGGCTCTCGGGGCTCGAGAACGACCTCATCCCCTACGGCTCGGCGATCGGTGATCGCGCCAGGCTCGGTGGTCTCAACATCGTCGGGTTGAAGCGCCGGGGCTTCGATCGCGAGCGCATCCACAAACTCCGCGCCGCCTATCGCATGCTGTTTTCCGACGAGGGGACGCTGATGGAGCGTGTCGAGGACGTCGCAGCGATGTTCGCCGACGAATCGCTGGTGATGCAAGTGGTCGACTTCGTCCGTGTCGGTGGCGATCGGCGCATCTGCATGCCGCGCAACGGCCGAGAGGTGTGAGGCGTGCGATGGTAGGTGCGGTCGAGGTCGAGACGGCGCCTCCCGGTCCGCTCGCCGTGCTCGCCGGGGGCGGAGACTTTCCGGCCGCCGTCGCTCGTGCCGCGGTGGCCGAGGGGCGCGGTGTGATCGTCGCGGCGATCCGCGGCGAAGCAGATGCGTCGATCGAGGCCCATCCCCATCGCTGGGTGGGGCGCGGCCAGCTCGGCACGGTGCTGCGGCTCTTCCGTGAAGCGGGTGCGCGCGATCTGGTGATCGTCGGCGGCATGCGGGAGCGGCGCCTGCCGCGCCTCGACGAGCTCGATCTCGGGGCGATCTTCGTCTTCCTGCGCAACCTGCGAATCCTGACGCGGGGCGACGATTCACTCCTGCGCCGGATCGCCCGCATCTTCGAGACACGCGGGTTTCGGATCGTCGGTGCGGGAGAGGTGGCGCCGGAGTTGCTCATGCCTTCCGGGATGCTCGGCGCCATCGGCCCCGACTCTGAGGCGCTCGCCGATGTCGCGCTCGGTATAGCCGCCGCCCGCGAGCACGGTGCGCGGGATCTCGGTCAGGCGGTGATCGTCGTGGATGGACGGGTGGTCGCTCGCGAGGGGCGCGAGGGAACCGATGCCATGCTCGCCGCCCATGCCGCTCGACGCAACCCGGGAGCCGAGCCGTGCGGTGTCCTCATCAAGCTGCCGAAGCCGATGCAGGATCTGCGTCTCGACATGCCGGCGATCGGTCCGGTGACCGTCGCGTCGGCCGCGGCCGCGGGTCTCGCGGGCATGGCGGTCGCCGCCGGCGCCACGCTCGTCGCCGACCGCGAGGGTGTCGCGCGCGCCGCGGACGGGGCCGGACTGTGGGTCTGGGGCTTCGACGACGCGGCGGGGAGGGCGGGGGTATGAACGATGCCCCGACCCGGATCTTCATCGTCGCCGGCGAGACCTCCGGCGATCATCTCGGCGCCGATCTGATGACGCGACTGCGCGAGCGCATCGGCGGGTCGGTCGAGTTCGCCGGGGTCGGCGGCCCGGAGATGACGGCGGCCGGGCTGGCGAGCCTGTTTCCGATGACCGACATCGCGGTGATGGGCCTCTGGCCGGTGCTCGAGCGCCTGCCGCTCATTCTGCGGCGGATTCATGAGACGGCGGCCGCGGCGATCGCCGCCCGGCCGGACGTGCTGGTGCTGATCGACAGTCCGGACTTCTGCCACCGCGTCGCCAAGCGGGTGAAGAAGGCGCTGCCGCGGCAGAAGATCGTGCTCCACGTCTCGCCGACGGTATGGGCCTGGCGACCGGGGCGGGCGAGGAAGATCGCCGCCTTCACCGACCGCCTTCTGGCGCTTCTGCCCTTCGAGCCCGACGCGCATCGCCTCCTCGGCGGCCCGCCGACCACCTATGTCGGTCATCCTTTCCTCGAACACGTCGCCGGCGTCCGCCCGGCGATGCCGCGGACCGCACCGCTCGACGTCGGCCGCCGGCCGATGATCGTCGTTCTACCCGGGTCGCGGCGCTCGGAAGTGTCGCGGCTGATGAGCTCGTTCGGCGAGGCTCTGGGCCGTTTGGCGGCGGCGGTGGGTGAGATCGAGGTCGTGCTGCCGGCGGTCGACCACGTGCGCGGCGAGATCGAGGCGCGTCTGTCGGATTGGCCGGTGAAGCCGACGATCGTCGTCGGCCGGGCCGCCAAGTTCGAGGCCTTCGCGCGCGCCGATGCGGCACTCGCCGCCTCGGGCACGGTGACGCTCGAACTGGCCTTCGCCGGACTGCCGATGGTCGCCGCCTACCGGCTCGATGGTCTCGGACGTCTGATGAAGCGCTTCGTCGACATTCCCGCATCGCTGCGCGGCATTCTGCCGGCGCGTTCGGCGTTGTTGCCCAATCTGGTCGTCGGTGAACTGGCGGTGCCGGAGTTCATCGACGCCGACTGCCGCCCGGAGGCGCTCGCCGCGGCGCTGGCCGCGCTGGTGCGGGAGGGGCCCGAGCGCGCGCGGCAGACCGCCGCCTTCGCCCGCTTCGAGGCCCGCATGCGCGAAGGGCTGCCGGAGGCGCCGGGGGCCGCCGCCGCCGATGCGGTCGTCGCTCTTCTCTCGGCCCCGGGCTGAGGGCGCCGGCCTCTTTCCTCCCCGCGTCTCCGGCCGGTGGGAGCCGGTCGTCGCTCCCCCGTCACGGTTGGAAACGGAAAGGGGCGCCCCGAGGGGCGCCCCTTTCTCGAACGTGGTCCGGTCGATCAACCGCGGCGCGACAGCGGAATGTAGTCGCGGTTCGGGGCGCCGGTGTAGAGCTGACGGGGGCGGCCGATCTTCTGATGCGGGTCCTCGATCATTTCCTTCCACTGGGCGATCCAGCCGACGGTGCGGGCGAGAGCGAAGAGCACGGTGAACATCGAGGTCGGGAAGCCCATCGCCTTCAGCGTGATGCCCGAATAGAAGTCGATGTTCGGATAGAGCTTCTTCTCGACGAAATATTCGTCGTGCAGCGCGATGCGCTCCAACTCCATCGCCACGTCGAGCAGCGGATCGTCCTTGATGCCGAGGTTGGAGAGAACCTCGTGGCAGGTCTTCTGCATGATCTTGGCGCGCGGGTCGTAGTTCTTGTAGACCCGGTGGCCGAAACCCATGAGACGGAACGGGTCGTTCTTGTCCTTGGCACGTTGGATGTAGTGCGGGATGCGATCGACCGAGCCGATCTCCTGCAGCATCTGCAGAGCCGCCTCGTTGGCGCCGCCGTGCGCCGGACCCCACAGGCAGGCGATGCCGGCGGCGATACAGGCGAAGGGGTTGGCGCCCGACGAACCGGCCAGACGCACAGTCGAGGTCGAGGCATTCTGCTCGTGGTCGGCGTGCAGGATGAAGATGCGGTCGAGGGCGCGGGAGAGCACCGGGTTGACCTTGTATTCCTCGCAGGGGATCGAGAAACACATCTTCAGGAAGTTCGACGTGTAGTCGAGGTTGTTGTCCGGGTACACGAACGGCTGGCCGATCGAGTACTTGTAGGCCATGGCTGCGATGGTCGGCATCTTGGAGATCATGCGGATCGACGCGACCATGCGCTGGTGCGGATCGGTGATGTCCAAGCTGTCGTGGTAGAAGGCCGCCATCGCGCCGACGGTGCCGACCATGACCGACATCGGGTGGGCGTCACGACGATAGCCGGTGAAGAACTTCATCATCTGCTCGTGCACCATCGTGTGGCGATAGACGCGAGCCTTGAAGTCGTCGAACTGGCTGCGGGTCGGCAGATCGCCGTAGAGCAGCAGATAACAGGTCTCGACGAAGGAACCCTGTTCGGCGAGTTGGTCGATCGGGTAGCCGCGGTGCAACAGCACGCCTTCGTCACCGTCGATGTAGGTGATCTTCGACTCGCACGAAGCGGTCGAGGTGAAACCCGGATCGTAGGTGAAGCAGTGGGTGGCCCCATAGAGCTTCGTGATGTCGATGACGTCGGGACCGATGGAGCCGGTGCGTACCGGCAGGGTCATCGACTTGTCGCCGATGGTGAGAGTGGCGGACTTTTCGCTCATGCAGATACCCCCTGGGCGCGGAGATCCAACGGACTGGCGGGCACTTACCATCTAACCGTTTCAAGGTGAGGACAGAAGGGGGAGGGTGATCCCCGAAGCCGCGTTTCCGAAATCGAGAGCTAGCTCATTCCCGGTCCGCCGACAAGCACTTCCTAGGTATCAGGCGGCAGATGTTTCGGTCAAAAATGAGGCCGGTCAACCGCTTCCCGTGCCTGCGAAGTGCTACGTGGCGTCGCAGCAAAACCCCTCGGACGACGGTTTCCGTGGCCTTCGCGGCGCTCCGCCGCGGCGATGCGTCGGCCGGATTCAACCCGGCAGGCGGTCTGCGATGCGCGCCAGCGTCTCCTCTCGTCCGAGAACGGCGAGTACGTCGAAGATTCCGGGAGAGGTGGTCCGGCCGGTCAGGGCCGCGCGCAGCGGCTGTGCCGCCTTGCCGAGTTTGAGGCCCGCCTCCTCGGCATGGGCGCGCACCGCGGCTTCGGTCGACGCCGCCGACCAATCGGCCTCGGTGATCGCCGAAAGCCGCGGGTGAAGCGCGGCGAGAACCGCGAGCCCGGCCTCGTCGAGGAGAGCGACGGCCTTGTCCTCCATCACCAGCGGTCGTGTCGCATGGATGAAGCGGGCGCCGTCGAGGAGTTCCACCAAGGTCTTGGCGCGCTCCTTCAGCCCCGGCAGGGCGGCGCGGATCTTCGCCGCGAGCTCGTCATCGAGCTTGGCGACGAGGGCGCGGCCCTCTTCGGTGTGGGGCAGGAAGGCGGTGAAGGCGGTCCACAACGCATCGTCGTCGGTGGCGCGCATGTATTGGCCGTTGAGATGCTCCAGTTTGGCGAAATCGAAGCGCGCGGCGCTCTTGTTGACGTCGCCGATGTCGAACCAGGCGATCGCCTGATCGAGGCTGAACATCTCGTCGTCGCCGTGGCTCCAGCCGAGACGCGCGAGGTAGTTGAGCAGCGCCTGCGGAAGATAGCCCATGGCGCGATAGGCGTCGACGCCGAGCGCCCCGTGGCGCTTGGAGAGTTTGGCGCCGTCGGCCCCGTGGATCAGCGGGATGTGGGCCCACACCGGCACCTCCCAGCCCATGGCGCGGTAGATCTGGGTCTGGCGCGCCGCGTTGGTGAGGTGATCGTCGCCGCGGATGACGTGGGTGACGCCCATGTCGTGGTCGTCGACGACGACGGCGAGCATGTAGGTCGGCGTGCCGTCGGAGCGCAGCAGGATGAAGTCGTCGAGCACGTCGTTGCGGAAGACGACGCGGCCCTGGACCCGGTCGTCGACGATCGTCTCGCCTTCCTGCGGCATCTTCAGGCGGATCACCGGGGCGACGTCGGCGGGAGCCTCGGAGGGGTCGCGGTCGCGCCAGCGGCCGTCGTAGCGCGGCGGCCGGCCTTCCTTCATCGCCGTCTCGCGCATCGCCTCGAGTTCGGCCTGGCTCGCCCAGCAGCGATATGCCATGCCGCGCGCCAGAAGCTCGTGGGCGACCTCGGCGTGGCGGTTCATCCGCGCGAACTGGAACAGCGGCTCGCCCTCGCCCTCGAGCCCGAGCCAGCGCAATCCGTCGAGGATGGCGTCGATCGCCGCGTCGGTCGACCGCTCGCGGTCGGTGTCCTCGATGCGCAGCAGCATGCGGCCGCCGGTGTGGCGGGCATAGAGCCAGTTGAACAGCGCCGTGCGCGCCCCGCCGATGTGCAGATAGCCGGTGGGGGAGGGTGCGAAGCGGGTGACGACGGTGTCGGCCATTGCGGTGGGGTCTCGACGGAAGTTGAGCGGCGTGGGAGGCTGCAACCGGACGTGACGGCGAGCCACGGATCGGAACCCGCCGGTTCCTCTAGCATGAGGAGGCGGCGAAACCCAAGGGGCGTGAGAGGTGAGGAGCGACGCGGAGGAAGCGCGACCGGTCCCGCTCGATGGCGTCGCCCGGCCGCCAGCGCCGTCCCTCGGCCGCGGCCTCGCCCGCATCACCCCGGCCGCGGGAGTCGCGGCGCTGCGTCTGCGTGCGGCGAGCCTCGGCGAGGGCTTCGCCGACGCCGTGCGCCGCGACCTCGACGGCGGCTTGGCGCTGCCCGGCCTCGTCGTCGTCTTCGCCTGCGGCATCGGCCTCTATTTCCATTTTCCGAGCGAGCCTTGGCCGCCGGCCGTGACCGCGGTGGCCGGGCTGGCCGTCGCCGGCACGTGGATGCGGCGACGCGCCGGCCATCCGGCCCGCCTCGCCGCGACCCTCGCCGCCCTCCTGATCGGCATCGCTGCCGCCTCGTGGGAGACACGACGGGTCGCGGCGCCGCGTCTCGACCACGAACGCACCGTGACGGTCGAGGGGCGGGTCGTCGATCTCGAGGGGACGGCGGCGGGCGGCCTGCGGCTCGTCGTCGACGTCCATCGCATGGAGGGTAGGGGGCTGCGGCCGGAGACGACCCCGACCCGCATCACCGCCACGCTCGGCGCCCGCGGCGGACGTCCCGACGTGGGCGACGGCGTCCGCTTCAAGGCCCGGTTGAAGCCGCCGGAGGGGCCGGTCATGCCGGGGGGCTACGACTTCGCCCGGCGGGCGTGGTTCGAGGGGCGAGGCGCCGGCGGCTACGTGCTCGGCCGGGTCGAGACGATCGACCTCGGGCCGACGCCCGGGTTCGAGGGCGCGACGAGGATGATCGGCAGCCTGCGCCACGCCATCGCCGAACGGGTCAGGGCGAGCCTGCCGGGTGAGAGCGGGACGATCGCGGCGGCGCTGATGGTCGGCGAGCAACGGGCGATCCCGGAAAGTGCGGCCGAGCCGCTGCGCGCCTCGGGTCTCACCCATATCGTCTCGATCTCCGGCCTGCACATGGGGTTGGTCGCCGGCGGCGTCATCGTCGTGGCGAGGGCGCTGCTGGCGCTCTTCCCCGTGCTCGCGCTCGGTTTTCCGATCAAGAAGTGGGCGGCTGCGGCGGCCTTCGTCGTCGCGACGATCTACCTCCTGCTCTCCGGCAATCAGGTCGCGGCGCTGCGCTCCCATCTCATGCTGTCGGTGGCGCTCCTGGCCGTGCTGGTCGATCGCCCGGCGATCACCATGCACACGGTGGCGGTCGCGGCCGCGGTGATCCTGGCGTTCGAGCCGTCGGCGGTGATGGAGCCGAGCTTTCGCATGAGTTTCCTCGCGGTGATCGCGCTCGTCGCCTCCTACGACGTCCACCGCGCTCTGTCGGCGCGCCGTGCGTCGCCGCGCCGCGAGACGGGGGTCGTCGGCCACGTCGTCGGCGGCGGCCTGCGCCAGATCGAAGGCTTCGCCGTCTCCTCGCTGGTCGCCGGTCTCGCCACCGCGCCGGTCATCGCCGGCACGTTCTTCCGCGCCGCTCCCTATTCGATCCTCGCCAACATGGCGGTGCTGCCGGTCACCGGGCTCGTCGTCATGCCGTCGGCGATCGTCGCGGCCCTCGCCATGCCCTTCGGTCTCGAGGTCTGGCCGCTCGCGGTCATGGGCCTCGGGATCGAGTGGATGATCGCCGTCGGCCGTTGGGCGGCGGCGTTGCCCGCCGGCGCCGGCCTGCTCGGCGAACCTCATCCGGCGATGATGCCCTTCGGCATGTTCGCGGTTCTCTGGCTCTCCGCCTTGAAGAGCCGCATCCGCCTCTTCGGCCTCGTACCGGCGGTCGTCGCCGTCGTCCTGGTCTTCGCCGGCCCGCGGCCCGACGTGCTGATCGGGCGGCACGGTACCGCCGTCGCGGTGCGCGGCGCCGACGGGCGCCTGCACGTCCTCGGCGGCCGGCAGGAACGCTTCGACGTCGGCATCTGGCTCGCCGCCGACCGTGATCCGCGCCCGGCGACCACCGCCGATCTCGCCGAGGGCTGGCGCTGTGACCCGCTCGGCTGCGTCCATCGGCTCGACGTCGACGCGATGTCCGCCGTCGCGTCCGGTCCGATGACGGACGGCTCGATCACGGCGGGGCGGCGCGGCGGTGAGCGTGTACCGGGCGGTGGAGAGGAGCACTCCGCCGCGCCGGCGGCGGCGAGCCGGGCCGTGGCCGATGCGTCGGGGACCGCTCGGGTGCCGCGCGTCCTGGAGATCGCCGTGGTGCGGGATCCGCGAGCTTTCGAGGAGGATTGCCGGCGCACCGCGATCGTCGTCACCACGCTGGTGGCGCCGCCGGGCTGTCGTGCCGCGACGACGGTCTTCGATCGTCTCGACCTCGCCCGGGCCGGAGCGACGACCCTCGATTTCACCGGCCCCGTCCGGCCGATCGATCCCTTCGCCGATCGCACGGCGACGGGCGCCGTCGAGCCCGGGGGCGGCGGCGGATCGGCACCGGGCTTTCTCGATCCGACGTCGGCCCCGGAGGGTGCCGTCGGCCTTCCGGCCCCCGAGGCGATCGACGGAGGCCCTCCGGCCGCGGCGGAGACTTCCCTCGCCCATGGCGAGGCTTCGTCGCAGGACGCGCACGAGATCCGGGTCCGGCGCGCGGTGCGCATCCGCACCGCCCTGCCGTCGACCGCCCGGCCGTGGACGCCGATCGACCCGCGCCTCGCCGTGATCGAACGGGAAGTCGCGGAGGTGGCGGAGGTGCTGCGAACGCCCGCCACCGCCGACCGGACGGAGCCGAGGAGCGACGGCGGACCCGACTCGGAGCGATCACCCGCCGATGCCGCCGCGGATCCGACGCCGGTGCCGGCCGGCGGCGCTGCGGCCACTTCGGCGAAGCCGCGCGTCGTCCGAGGACGAGACCCCGGTGGTCGGGCCCGCGGCGGGTCCTGGGGCCGTCGTCCGGGCGAGGGCGGAAGAAGCGGCGACGTCGAGGAGGCGCCACCGGATGAACCCACCGGCGGCGGACCGGCCGGCGCCGGGCTCGGGGGCGGCGAGCTCAGTAGCGGCGGATGAGACCGACGAGACGGCCCTGGACCTTGATCCTGTCGGGCCCGAAGATCCGCGTCTCATAGGCCGGATTGGCGGCTTCGAGCGCGACGGACGCACCGCGCTTGCGCAGGCGCTTCAGCGTCGCCTCTTCCTCGTCGACCAGCGCCACCACGATGTCACCGCTGTCGGCATGGTCGCCGCGCTTGATCAGCACGGTGTCGCCGTCGAGGATGCCGGCCTCGATCATCGAATCGCCGCGCACCTCGAGGGCGAAATGCTCGCCGCCGCCGATCAGATCCATCGGCACGGGGATGGCGTGGGTGTAGTTCTGGATCGCCGAGATCGGCGTACCGGCGGCGATGCGGCCCATCACCGGAATGGTCACCACCTCGGCGCGCTCGTCCTCGCCGGTCTGCACCGTCCGCGGACGGCCGAGACTGCCCTCGATGACCGAAGGGGCGAAGCCCTTGGTCGGTCGGTTGACCGAGGCCAGACCGGGGGTGACCGAATCCGGCAGGCGCACCACCTCGAGTGCGCGCGCCCGGTTCGGCAGCCGGCGGATGAAGCCGCGCTCCTCGAGCGCGGTGATCAGGCGATGGATCCCGGACTTGGACCGCAGATCGAGCGCATCCTTCATCTCGTCGAAGGAGGGCGGCACGCCGGTCTCCTTCAGCCGCTCGTGGATGAACATCAGCAGTTCGTACTGCTTGCGCGTCAGCATCGGCTCGAAACCTCGTCGGTCCCGGCATGGAAGCCCACACCGCGGAACAGAGAACGGATGAGATCCCGCCGAACCGAGAGATCTCGGCGCGCGGTTCCCACGTGTACCCGGCGAAGGAAGGCGAACTCGCTCTCGAAGGCTCGACCGGTCCGATTCGGCGCAAGTACAAATCGCGAACTCAACCTACACGTTCCCCGGATGTTCCGCAAGCGAAGGCGAGAACAAAACGCGCATGAGATCGATGCCGGATCGCTCGCCCGGTGCTGCCGTCGGCTCCGCTCTCCGCGGAGTGGTTCAGCGGAAGCGGATGAAGTCGACGAGTTCTCCGGCGCGTGCCGCGGGGGCATTCGGCGGACGCACGATCAGCCCGTCGGAGCGGGCGAAGCGGCCGAGGAGCGAGGAATCCTGGAGATCCGCCGGCACGGCGGTCATCCGCCCCTCGCGGTCGACCGTGAGGGCCGCGCGAAGGTAGTCCTGTCGGACGTCGTTCGCCGCGAGATTGCCGCCGAGCACCACCGTCTCGATGCGCGGGGCGGGGTCGCGGAGGCCGGCGAGAGCGCGCACGAGAGGCGCCAGAAAGAGCAGCGAGCCGACGAGCGCCGAGGTCGGATTGCCCGGCAGGCCGATCACCCGTGCGGCGTCGCGCCGGCCGAACATCAGAGGCTTGCCCGGCCGCATCGCGAGTTTCCAGAAGGCGAAGTCGACGCCGTTGGCCGAGAGCGCGGCGTGGACGTGGTCGTGGTCGCCGACGGAGGCGCCGCCGATGGTGACCAGCGCATCGATGCCGTGGTCGAACCCGCTTCCGATCGCGGCGATCGTCGCCCCGAGGTCGTCGCGGACGATTCCGAGATCGATCGGTTCGCCGCCGGCCGCTTCGATCAGCGCCGTGATCGCGAAGCCGTTCGAGGCGATGACCTGGTCCGGCCCCGGCGTCGTGCCCGGCGGCACCAGTTCGTCGCCGGTCGCCAGAACGGCGATGCGCGGCCGACGACGCACCGGCACCTCGGCATGGTTCATCGCCGCGACGAGTCCGAGGTTGGTGTAGTCGAGCCGCGTCCCGGCCGCGAGGCCGACGTCGCCCTCGCGGAAGTCGATGCCGGCGGCGCGGACGTGTCGGCCCGGCTTCACCGCCTCCTCGAAGACGACGTCGTCGCCGTCGCGGTGGGTGTGTTCCTGCATGACGACGGTGTCGGCGCCCTCGGGCAACGGCGCGCCGGTGAAGATCCGCACACAGGTCCCGGCTTCGACGCGGCCGGAGAAGGCGCGGCCGGCGGCGGATTCGCCGATCGCCGCGAGGCGGGCCCCCGGAGTGGCGGCATCGGCGGCGCGCAGCGCCCAGCCGTCCATGGCGGCGGCGGTGAAAGGCGGTTGGGTGCGGCGGGCGGCGAGATCCTCGGCGAGAACGCGACCGGTGGCGGCGGTGATCGGCACGCGTTCGATCGCCGTCGGCTCGATGCCGTCGAGAACCGCCGCGAGGGCGTCGGCGACCGGGGTCAGGGCCATGATCTCACTCCGCGCGCCATTCGCCCGACTTGCCGCCGGACTTCTCGAGAAGCCTGATGCCGCCGATCACCATGCCGCGATCGACCGCCTTGGCCATGTCGTAGACCGTGAGCGCGGCGACCGAGACGGCGGTCAGCGCCTCCATCTCGACGCCGGTCTGGCCGGCCACGCGGGCGAGCGCGCGGATGCGCAGGCCGGGCAGGGCGTCGTCGATCTCGATGTCGAGCGTCACCTTGGTGAGGAGCAGGGGATGGCAGAGCGGGATCAGCTCGTGCGTCCTCTTCGCCGCCATGATGCCGGCGATGCGCGCCGTGGCGACGACGTCGCCCTTCTTGGCCAGTCCGTCGCGGATCAGGGCGAGAGTGGCCGGGAGCATCGTCACCGAGCCTTCGGCGATGGCGGTGCGGGTGGTCACCGCCTTGTCGCCGACGTCGACCATGTGGGCGGCGCCGGCATCGTCGAGGTGGGTGAGGCGCGGGGTGTCGGCCATGGCGTCATCCTCTCGCGAGAAGCGCGCGGGTCGCGGCGGTGACGTCGGCCTGCCGCATCAGGCTCTCGCCGACGAGGAAGGTGGTGATGCCGACGGCTTCGAGCCGGGCGCAATCGGCCGGCGTGAAGATGCCGCTCTCGCCGACCAGCAGCCGTTCGACGGGCACCATCGCCGCCAGCCGCTCCGAGGTGGCGAGCGACACTTCGAAGGTCTTCAGGTTGCGGTTGTTGATGCCGATCATCGGCGAGGCCAGCCGCAGCGCCCGCTCGGTCTCGGCCTCGTCGTGGACTTCGATGAGCACGTCCATACCGAGGTCGAAGGCGGCGTCCTCGAGCGCCCTGGCCTCGTCGTCGGAGAGCGAGGCCATGATGATCAGGATGCAGTCCGCCCCCCAGGCGCGAGCTTCGAGTACTTGATAAGGTTCGAAGAGGAAGTCTTTGCGAAGACACGGAAGAACGACCTCGGCGCGGGCCGTCGTCAGATATTCCGGCGCGCCTTGGAACGACGGCGTGTCGGCGAC
>JAOTSD010000074.1 GCA_030247555.1 Siculibacillus sp.
GCGGTCGAACGGCTTCATGATGTATTCGTCGGCGCCGGCGCGCATGGCCTTGGCGATGTGGCCGACGTCGTTCTCGGTGGTGCAGAACACCACCTTCGGCTTCTCGCCGCCCGGTTCGCGCCTGAGCTGAGCCAGGAACTCGAGCCCGTCCATCACCGGCATGTTCCAGTCGAGCAGGATCGCTTCTGGCATGTCCTTGCGGCACACTTCGAGCGCCTTCATGCCGTCCTCGGCTTCGGAGATCTCGAAGGAGAGATCCTCGAGGATGCGTCGCGCGACCTTTCGGATGACGCTCGAGTCGTCGACGACCAAGCAGTTCTTCATCGTGAACACTCCAGAGAATTCGCTGCGTCAGGCCGCGATCGCTTCGGTCATGCCGCCGAGGACCCGATCGACGTCGAGGATCACCATCAACTGACCGTTGAGGCGGTGCACGCCGCCCGAGATCGCGGTCCACCGGGCGTCGAGATTGACCGGGTTGGGCTCGCGCCCCGCCGTCGGCAGGTCGAGCACCTCGCCGACGTTGTCGATCAAGAGGCCGTAGCTCTCGCCCTTCGATTCGATGCCGACCGCCATCGCCGTGCCACCGTCGGTGCGGGCGGGCAGATGCAGCCGCCGCCGCATGTCGATCGCCGTGACGATGCGTCCGCGCAAGTTGAGGACGCCGGCGATCTCCGGCCGCGACAGCGGCACCCGCGTGATCGATTCCGGCACGAAGACGTCGTGGACGCGTTCGATCGGCAGGCCGAAGAGCTGTCCGCCGATCACCACCGTGACGTACTGGATGGACTCGTTGAGGCCGTTCACGTCGTCGCTCATGCGGCAACTCCGAATTCGTGGGTCGTGACTTCCTTCAGCGCCGCGATCAGGCCCGGACGGTCGAACTTGGCGATGTAGTCGTCGAAGCCCGACTGGCGACCGCGTTCGATCGAGGCCGGGGTGCACATCGACGACAGCGCGAGAATCGGGATCTGCCTCAGTCGCGGATGGCGTTTCACCGCTTCGGCGAACTCGAAGCCGTTCATCTCCGGCATCTCGATGTCGGAGACGATGACGTCGAAGCGCCGGCCGTGCTCGAGCATGTCGAGCGCCTCGGGAGCCGAGCCGCACACCGTCACCTGATAGCCCGCCGCCTTCAGCACCGGGCCGAGCATGTTGCGGAAGAACGGCGCGTCGTCGACGAAGAGCAGCGAGCGGGTCAACGCCTCGCTGGAGATCTCCTTGCGGCGGAACCAGTCCTCGAAGGCCTGCGGCAGGAAGTGGCCGATGTCGACCACTTCGGTCGCCTTGCCCTTGACCACGGCCGATCCGAGCATGCCGGCCCGTTCTGAACCGACTTCGATGTCGAGCCGGTCCTCGACGATGTCGATGATCTCGTCGACGACGAGGCCCATCGAGCGCCCGGCGTCGGAGAACACCAGCATCGGCAGGCTGCCCTCGGTCTTGCGCTGGGCGTATTCGTCGAAATAGACGAGCGGCATCAGCGAACCGCGATACTGGACGAGATCGCGACCGTTCGAACGCTCGACCTTGTCGACCGAGAACTCCTCGAGGCGGGTGACCAGCGACAGCGGCACCGCCTTGGGCTCCGCCGTACCGGCGCGGAAGAGCAGCAGCGAGACCATCTGCGCGGTGTCGCGGCTCCGCTCCTCCTCGTGATCGACTTCTTCCGTGGTCCCGGCCGACTGGCTCGGGCCGATCGCCTGGGCGATCCCGTTGGGGTCGACGATCATGATCACCGAGCCGTCTCCGAGGATGGTGTTGCCCGAGAACATGTTGATGTGGCGCAGCATCGTCGACATCGGCTTGACCACGATCTCCTCGGTGTGGAAGACCGCGTCGACCACGACGCCGAAGGTCTGCTGGCCGACCTGCATGACGACGATGAAGCCGTCCTCCTCCGAGACCGGCTGCTTGGCCTCGCCACCGATGGTGGTGATGTCGAGTAGCTTGGAGAGGTGGACGAGCGGCAGCAGCTTGTTCCTGAGACGCAGCACCGGCGTGTCGCGGATGCGTTCGATGCGGTGTTCGGAGTTCTGCTGGGCGCGCACCAGTTCCACCACCGACAGCTGCGGGATGGCGAAGCGGTCGCCGGCCGACTCGACGATGAGGGTCGAGACGATGGCGAGCGTCAGCGGGATCTTGATGGTGAAGGTGGTGCCCTTCCCGGGCACGCTCTTCAGGTCGACGGTGCCGCCGATGGCGTCGATGTTGGTCTTGACCACGTCCATGCCGACGCCGCGGCCGGAGACGTTGGTGACCTTCGTGGCGGTCGAGAAGCCCGGCGCGAAGACGTACTTGTAGATCTGGGCTTCCGACATCTTCTCGAGCTCGAACTCGCTGGCGAGCCCGTTGTCGACGATCTTCTGCCTGATCTTGTCCATGTCGAGACCGCGACCGTCGTCGGCGATCTCGATGATGATGTGGCCGCCCTCGTGGTAGGCGCTGAGTCGGATCGTGCCCTTCTCGGCCTTGCCCACCGCCTTGCGCTGCTCGGACGTCTCGAGACCGTGGTCGGCGGAGTTGCGCACCATGTGGGTGAGCGGATCCTTGATCAGCTCCAGCACCTGACGGTCGAGCTCGGTCTCCTGACCGTTCATCTCGAGCTCGATGTGCTTGCCGAGTTCCGCCGACAGGTCGCGCACGATGCGCGGCAGCTTCTGCCAGGCGTTGCCGATCGGCTGCATGCGGGTCTTCATCACCCCTTCCTGCAGCTCGGCGGTGACGTTGGAGAGCCGCTGCAGCGGCACCTTGAATTCGCTGTCCTCGTGGCGACGGACGATCTCGAGCAACTGATTGCGGGTCAGCACCAGTTCCGAGACCATGGTCATCAGGTGTTCGAGAGTATCGACCGCGACGCGGATCGTCTGCGCCGAGACGCCTCCCGACTTGACCTCGCCTTCGCCGTCCTTCTCCTTGGCCTCTGCCTTCGGCGCCGCCGCCTTGGCGGCGCGCGGCGCGGGCGTCGCCACCGGCGCCGGAGCGCCGGCCGGCGGCTCTTCGGCCACGGTCTCGCGGAAGGCACGCTCGAGTTCGTCGAGCGAGACCTCGCCCGGACGCAACTGACGCTCGAGGATCTGATAGACCAGTTGGCCTTCGGTGTGCTTCGGCACTTCGACCGCCGGCTCCGGAACCTTGCCGGCTTCGGCCATGCGCTCGAGCTGCGAGATCAGGTCCTCGTCCGAACCGGCGGGCTCCTGTTCGCTGGCCTCGAGATCGGCGACGAGTTGCTTGATCCGGTCGATCGACTGGAGGACCAGCGTCACCGCCGCTTCGGTGACCGGCACACCGTCGCGGAACTTGCCCATCAGCGTCTCCGCCGCATGGGCGATCGCCTCGAGCCGCGGTAGGCCGAGGAAACCGCAGGTTCCCTTGATGGTGTGGACCAGACGGAAGATGTTGCCGAGGATCTTCTCGTTGTTCGGGTCCTGCTCGAACTTGACCAGTTCGACGTCGACGACGTCGAGGCTCTCGTTCGTTTCCGTGAGGAATTCGCGCAGCAGATCGTCCATGGCCCCTACCTTGTGTCCGGTCGTCGACGGGGTCGTCGGTCGGGGTCTCCCCCGGTAGTGGGTCGAGTATCGAGACAAAGCGTTAAGAGAGGATTTCCGGAACCTTTCCCATTCGCGGCGGATGGAAAGAACTCACTAGGATTCCGCCACCTTCCCCCTCGACATGGCGAAGCCGTGGGAGGGCGAGCGGAGCGTCTCGTGCGACGTCACCCGAGCATGTCGTCGGCGTGGAAAGTAGAATCTCTCGGTCACGACGCGGAGAAACGATCGCGCCTACGTAGAAGTGCCGGGACACGGGGACGCAGGGTGGTGGTGACGTGGCGAAACCGCCTCGCGCCGCTCGGGCGGCCGATCCCGCCGCGGTCGCTCGCTCCGGCGCGACGCGGGCGAGGGATCCGCGCGAACGTGTTCGGCCGTCCTCTCCCCCGCAGGAGCGACGGTCTCGCCCCGGGAGCGCACACGCGGTAACGGGAGCGCACACGCGAGCGCGCGCTCATTCTTCACGCCCGCCACGTGGACGACGCCGGTCTCGTGGACCCGATCAGGCGCTCTCGCCGGTCACGGGCGCGGCTTCCGCCGGTTCGGCCACCTTCGGCGCGGCGCGGAACACCACCGTGTCGCCGTCCTTGACCACCGCGACCTCCATGCCCGCCGCCCGCGCCAGGAGCCCGGCGTAGATCGGCTGGATCATGTGGGCGTCGGGAACGTGGTCACCGCCGTCGCCGGCCAGGAAAGCCTCGGCGTTGGCGGGGATTCGGGCGTTGGTGCCCGAACAGGTGAGCGTGAAGGTCGGCGCTTCGGCCGCCCCGGTCACCACCACCTCGATGACGCCGCCGCGCGGGATGGCGTGGCCGGCCATGAGGATGAGGTTGAGCAGCAGCTTGACCAGGTTCTTGGGCATCAGCACCCGGGTCGCCGTCCACTGCAACGTCGCCTTCTCGCCCGCCATGAAGCCTTTGGCCACGGTCTCGGCGTCGCCGAGATCGATCGAGGCGCCGGCCGAACCGGCGGCGCCGAAGGCGAGGCGGGCGAACTGCAACTTGGCCGAGGCCTGACGCGCACTCTTGCGGATCAGGTCCATGGCGAAGCTGCGCATCTCCTCGTTGTTGTCCTCCTCCAGCACCTCGAGCCCGTTGGTGATGGCACCGACCGGCGAGATGATGTCGTGGCACACGCGGCTGGCGATCAGCGCGGCGAGGTCGAGAGCGGCGATGTCCGACGTGTCGGCCATGAGCGTGGGGCTCCTCGGTGGGCGGGGGCGCGGCCGAATCGGCCGCTCGCGTCACCGTCGAGGGTTACAGAGGTCCGCCGTTCATTTCAAACCGGGCGCACCGCCTCACGGCGTCGTCAGCTTCAGGTGCCAGGACTTCGGCCGCGTCAGCGTCTCGTAGCCGACCGAGGAGAGCGCCGCGCCGCGCCCGGTGTCCTTCACCCCGGTCCACACCAGCCCGGGATCGAGGTAGTCGCAGCGGTTCATGAACACCGTGCCGGTCTCGACCTCCTCGCCGATCCGTACCGCCGCGTCGCGGTCCGCCGTCCAGATCGAGGCGGTGAGGCCGTAGGGGCTGTCGTTCATCAGCCCGATTGCCTCGGAGTCGTCCTTCACCTTCATCACCCCGACCACCGGACCGAAACTCTCCTCGCGCATCACCGTCATCGAATGGTCGACCCCGGTCAGCACCTGCGGGCCGAGATAGGGAGTGCCGGCGCAGGCGCGTGGGAAGAGACCCGGATCGAGCTCGGCCCTGGCGCCGCGGGCGATCGCCTCCGCGGTCTGCGCCCTCACCGTCTCGGCGAAGGCGGTGCGCGCCATCGGTCCGAGAGTCGTCGTCTCCTTGGTCGGATCGTCGAGAACGTAACGAGAGGCCGCCTCGACATAGGCGGCGAGGAAGCGGTCGTGGATCGCCTCGTGGACATAGATGCGCTCGATACCGCAACAGCACTGTCCGGAATTGAAGAAGGCGCCGTCGATCAACTGCTCGACCGTGTGTTCGAGATCGGCGTCGGGACGCACGTAGGCGGGATCCTTGCCGCCGAGTTCGAGCCCGCAGGTGGTGAAGGTCCCGGCGCAGGCGCGCTCGATCTCCCGCCCCGCCGCCACCGAACCGGTGAAGGCGACGTGGTTCACGTGGCCGCCGGCGATGATCGCGGTGGTCTGGTCGTGGCCGAGCACCAGATGCTGGAACAGCCCCTTCGGCAGAGCCGTGCGGTCGAAGGCCATCTGGAAGCGATCGCCGACGGCGAGCGTCTGGGCGGCGTGCTTGAGGATCACCGCATTGCCGGCGATCAGCGCCGGCACCACCGAGTTGACCGTGGTCAGATAGGGATAGTTCCACGGCGCCACGGTGAAGACGATGCCGAGCGGCTCGCGCGTCACCCGGCGCTCGAAGCCGGACCAGGGCGCCGGCACGATCGGAGCGAGCGCGGTCGGCGCGATCTCCGCCATGTGACGGGTACGCTCCTCCACGCCGCGCATCTCGCCCTGCCCGTAGCGGATCGGCCGGCCCATCTGCCAGGCGAGTTCGACTGCGATCTCCGGCGCCATCGCCTTCAGTGCGTCCACCACTTCGGCGACGATCGCCGCGCGTGTCTCCACCGGTACCCGGCGCCATTCGCGCTGCGCCGTCCGCGCCCGAGCGAGCGCGGCGGCGATCTCCGCCTCGCTCGCGGTGGCACGCCGCAGGTATTCTCGCCCGTCGACGGGCGAAATGCAGACGATCTCACGAGCCATGATCACGCATCTCCCGAGGGCCGGGCTCCACCCCGGTGCCAGTGCCTCGGCAAATGTGATCACAAATTTCGCCGGACGAAAAGCGGGATCTGCGAGAGGCGCGGCCGATTCACGATGTCATGTGATCACGGCTCCCGCGGTGCGGAGCTCGCCCCGACGTCAGGCACCGTGGCCGCGGGCCTCGGCGGCGGACTTCTGGGCGGCACGCAGAGCGCGGATGCGATCGGCGAGGCTCGGTCGCGGGCCGTCGACGGGGCCGGGCGCGGCGAGAATCTCGGCGATCCGGGCGTCGTTCCCCTCGACGGCATCGGCGAGGCGCACCATCTCGGCGGCGAGGTCGGCGATCTCCTCGCGCAGGTGCGTCCGGGTCGCCACGCCGTCACCGGTGCGATCACGTTCGCGCAGCGCCGCGGCGAGACGGTCGCGCTCGCCTTCGGCCGCCTCGAGCCGGTTCTCCAGCTCGCGCTTCTGCGTCTCGAGCAGTTCTATGCTGCGGTCGGCGTTGTCGCCGAGGCGCGGGCCTCCCTCGCCGCCGTCCGACTTCTGCGTCAGCGCCGCGATGCGGGCGTTGGCGGAGGTCAGCGCGTGGCGCGCCCGCTCGAGTTCGCGATGGCGGCGATCGGCGATCTCCTCGCGATCGGCGACGTCGGCCACCAGCCGCTCGATGCGTCGGTCGAGGCGGTCGGCGCGATCCTTCTCCTGCGCCACCACGGTCTCGGCGAGACCGAGCGTCTTGCGCAGCTCGTCGATCCGCCCGTTCTTCTGGGCGATTTCGGACTTCAGCCCGTCGATCTGCGTCTCCCGCGCCTCGATCTCGAGCCGCCGCGCCGCGATTTCGACGTCGCGTTCCTCGATCGACCGATTCAGCGAGGCGATGGTGGTCTCGTGGTCGGCGACGGTGTCCTCCAACCGGCCGATGGTCGCGGCCCGCGCCGTCAGTTCCTCGGCCCGCTCCTGCAGGGTGGCGTCGCGCGCCGCGATCTCCGCCGCGAGCCCGGCCTCGCGCGCCAGACCGGCCTCGACCCGCGCGATCTCGGCGTCGCGGGCCTGGCGCATCTCGTCGAGGGCGATCGTCTGCCGCCCCACCGCCACCCGTTCCTCGGTGTTGCGGCGACGCAGGTCTGAGAGCGCCAGTTCCATGCGGCGGATGTCGCGGGCGAAGCGGGCGGCCTGGAAGTCCTTCTCGGCGAGTGCCGCCTCCGCGTCCGGCGGCACGCTCGCCGCGACCCGCCGAGTCGTCAGGCGCACCGCCCGCCGCCACAGCGCCGACATCAGGACGAGCGCGGACACCGCGGCCACCAGAAAGCCGAGCGCGAACCACATCGCCCACTCGATCGTCATCGGCCCTCTCGTCTCACGCGCACTCGATCTTCGCCGTCGCCCGTCTCGATAGCATCTTCCGCGCGCCGAGGCGACCGCCCGTCGCCGCGACGCACGCTCGCTCGAACACGTTCTCGCCGAACCTCAGAAGGGGTTCCAGGTGGCGCGCGGCGTGAACTTCAGATAGCCGAGGTTGACGCCGAGCCGCAGGCCGACGCCGGCGCGGACCGGCACCACGTAGATGCGGTCGGCGACCAGCGCCGTCATGCCGAACCCGCCGATGAAATAGGCGGAGCCGTCGACGCCGCCGAAGCGCTGGAACAGCGCGTCGACCGAGGGCAGGTTGTAGACCAGCATCATCGTGCGGGCGCCCTCGCCGCCGAAGTCCCAGCCGATCGACGGGCCCTGCCAATAGACCTTGGTCTTGCCGCGGTCGCGGGTGTTGAGCTGGCCCTCGCCGTAGCGCAGCCCGCCGACGATGGCGCCGGACCCTTCCTCGCCGAGGATGTAGCCGTTGGGCTGGCCGTAGCGCGACACCGCATGCTCGATCACAGTGGCGAGCCCACCCGATACGGACCCGAAGAACTTGTGCCCGGTGTGGACGAGTTCCTGGGTCGAATAGGTGCCGCCGCGATCCTGGGCCGAGGCCGGCACCGCGAGGAGGCCGCAGACCGCCGCGAGGACGGCGAGGGCGAAAGCGAAATTCGGGACGACGATCTTGCGCATCTGGTCTCTTCCCAGCTTGTCTTTTCGACCGGACGGTCATCCGTGATAAGGATGTTCCACCCTCGCGGATGGCCGAACCCTCCGCCTTGCCCCTCGACGCGGGCCGCGTCGCGACGGATCGAATCGTACATGCACCAGTTTAGCGGAATTCGGGCGAAGGCGCGGCCGAACCGGGAAAGGTTCGCCTCGGTGGCCGCTCGGTTCCGACGCCTCGGCGCGACCGTCCTGATCGCCCTCGCCCATTTCTGTTCTCCCGTGGCGCTGGCCTCCGGGGGGCACGAAGCTCCGCCGGCCGCCGCGGCTCCGGCCGAGCCGCCGCCACCCCCACCGCCGCCGTCCCCTCGCCTACCGCCCCCCGACGTGCGCCCGCCGATCGACGGACCGATCGCCGCGCCGGCGCCGAAGGCGCGGGTGCCGATCCTCGCCGACAGGCTCACCGGTGTGGCCCTCGGCGGGTACGATCCCGTCATCTATTTCCTCGAGGACCGGCCGGCGCTCGGCCACGACCGCTTCCAGTGGGACTGGGGCGGCACCACCTGGTGGTTCCGCAACGAGGGCGATCTCGCCGCCTTTCGCGCCGCACCCGAGGTTTTTGCCCCGCTCTTCGCCGGCCGCTGCGCCTTCGCCGTCGCCCGGGGCAGGCCGGCCGAAGGCTCCCCGCTCCATCATCTGGTCTTGCGCGGCCGCCTGCTGCTCTTCGCCGACGCCCTCTCCCGCCGCGCTTTCCTCGAGGACCCCGATCGGCTGTTGGCGGAGGCGACCCGGCGCTGGCCGGCGATGGCGGTGGACCTCGAGTGACCCCGCCGGCCCCTCGCCATCGCATCGGCCGCGAAGTCGAATCCGGTACGAATCCCGACGACACCCCGTTGCTAAAGCTCGGGCATTGGGATTTGATCGCCCGCACAGGAAGTGGTCGATCGGTTCCCGCCGATGGCCGTACCGGGATCGGACTTCCCCGAGGCGGGGCCGAGAAGGTGCGATCGAGCGGGGATTCCCGCCGCGGCGGAAGGAAATTCCCGATGGTCGACCGCTCGTCCCGGACCACCTTTCGAAGCGGCTCACCTCAAGAACAGGTACGAGAAGGAGCGATCTCGATGAAAAGGACCTTCACCACGGGCGCGGCCACCCTCTTGGCGATGCTCGCCGTAGGAGTCACGGCGGCGGAAGCCAAGACGCTGGTCTATTGCTCGGAAGGCAGCCCGGAGAACTTCACCCCGGCGCTCAACACCACCGGCACCACCTTCGACGCCGCCCGCCCCGTCTTCAACCAGCTCGTCGAATTCGCCCGCGGATCCACCACCGTCGTTCCCGGCCTCGCCGAGAAGTGGGAGGTCTCCGCCGACGGCAAGACCATCACCTTCCACCTGCGCAAGGGCGTGAAGTGGCATTCCGGCATCAACGGCTTCAAGCCGAGCCGTGACTTCAACGCCGACGACGTGCTGTTCTCCTTCAACCGTCAGTGGAAGGCGGACCACCCCTACCACAAGATCTCCGGCGGCAAGTACGACTACTTCGCCGACATGGACATGCCGGCGCTGCTCGAGTCGATCGAGAAGAAGGGCGACCTGACCGTCGTCATGAAGCTGAAGGAGCCGAACGCTCCGATCATGGCCAACCTCGCCATGGACTTCGGCACCATCCAGTCGGCCGAATACGCCGACATGCTGCAGAAGGCCGGCAAGCTCGAGCAGTTCGACCAGATCCCGGTCGGCACCGGCCCGTTCCAGTTCGTCGCCTATCAGAAGGACGCGGTCATCCGCTACAAGGCCTTCGCCGGCTACTGGGGTGAGAAGGCCAAGATCGACGATCTGGTCTTCGCCATCACGCCCGATCCGACCGCCCGCCTCGCCAAGCTCAAGAAGGGCGAGTGCCACGTCATGATCGCGCCGCGTCCGGCCGACCTCGCCGAGATCAAGGCCGATGCCAACCTCAATCTGATGAGCGCCCCGGGCCTCAACATCGCCTACTGGGCCTTCAATCTGACGAAGCCGCCGATGGACAACAAGAAGATCCGTCAGGCCTTCGCCTCGGCGATCGACAAGGCGGCCATCCTCAAGGAGGTCTATCAGGGCGCCGGCCAGTCGGCCAAGAACCTGATCCCGCCGACGATCTGGTCGTACAACGACAAGATCCAGGACTACAAGTACGACCCGGAAGCGGCGAAGAAGCTGATCGCCGAGTCGGGCGTCGCCACCCCGATCAAGATCGATCTGTGGTGGATGCCGGTGCAGCGCCCCTACAACCCCAACGCCAAGCGCATCGCCGAGATGATGCAGGCCGACCTCGCCAAGATCGGCGTCGAGGCGGAACTCAAGTCCTACGAGTGGGGCGAGTATCGCAAGCGCATGCAGGCGGGTGAGCACATTACCGGCCAGCTCGGCTGGACCGGCGACAACGGCGATCCGGACAACTTCTTCTTCCTCATCGGCTGCAACGCCGAGGGCAAGCCGGCCGGTCAGAACCTGTCGAAGTGGTGCAACAAGGACTTCAACGACAAGCTCGCCAAGGCCCGCTCGCTCGCCGACATCAAGGAGCGCACCAAGCTCTACGAGGAGATGCAGGTCATCGCCCGCGAAGAGGTGCCGCAGTTCACCATCGCCCACTCGGTGGTGTTCGAGCCGACCCGCAAGGAAGTCGAAGGCTGGAAGATTTCGCCCTTCGGCCGTCACGAGTTCCACGGTGTCGGCCTGAAGTGATCCGAAGCGATCCGACGAACACGTAGCCGGCGGAGCCCCGGTGATCGAAATCCGACGCTCGCATGATGCGGGCGTCGGATCTTTTCGACCACTGATCCGATGATTCGACGGGTCGGTGGACCCGTCGGGCCCCGCCGGCGATCCTTTGAGGGCCCTCGATGTTCCGATACCTGCTGCGACGCGCCGCGCTGACGCTGCCCACCTTCGTCGCGCTGATGTTCGTCACCTTCGTCGCCATCCGCCTCGTCCCCGGTGACCCGGTCGAGGTGCGCACCGGTGAACGTGGCATCTCGCCCGAACGGCTGGCCCAGTTCCGCCACGAGCTCGGCCTCGATCAGCCGATCTGGAAGCAGTTCCTCGACTACGTCTGGGGGATCCTTCACGGCGACTTCGGCACCTCCCTCGTCACCAACGAGAAGGTCCTGACCGAATTCGCCACCCTCTTCCCGGCGACCATCGAATTGTCGCTCGCCGCCATGATCTTCGCCGTCGCGATCGGCGTCCCGGCCGGCACCATCGCCGCGGTCAAGCGCGGTTCGCCCTTCGACCACACGGTGATGGGCGCCTCGGTGATCGGCTTCTCGATGCCGATCTTCTGGTGGGGCCTCCTGCTGATCATGCTGGTATCCGAACGTTGGGGCCTGACCCCGGTTTCCGGCCGCATCGATCTGATCAAGTTCTACCTCGAGCCGACCACCGGCTTCCTGTTGATCGACAGCCTCATGTCGGATCAGGAAGGCGCCTTCGTCTCGGCGCTGCACCATCTGGTTCTGCCGACGATCGTGCTCGGCACCATCCCGCTCGCGGTCATCGCCCGCATCACCCGCTCCTCGATGCTCGAGGTGCTGAACGAGGACTACGTCCGCACCGCCCGCGCCAAGGGCCTGTCGCCGATGCGGGTGATCGGTCTGCACGCGCTCAGGAACGCGCTGATCCCGGTCATCACCTCGATCGGCCTGCAGATCGGCACGCTGCTCGCCGGCGCGGTGCTGACCGAGACCATCTTCTCTTGGCCCGGCGTCGGCAAATGGCTGATCGAAGGCATCGGCCGGCGCGACTACCCGGCGCTCCAGGGCGGCATCATGCTGATCTCTTCCATCGTCATCATCGTCAACCTCAGCGTCGACGTGCTCTACGGCGCCATCAACCCGAGGCTGCGCCATGGCCGCTGACGTCGAGTCCACTCTCGTGGCGCAGGCGGGCCCGAAGGGGCCCTTCGCCGACTTCTGGGATTCCTTCTCGGAGAACCGCGGCGCCGTCGCCGGGCTGGTCCTGCTCACCCTGATCGCGGGTCTGGCGATCTTCGCCGATTTCGTCGCGCCCTATTCGCCGATCGAGCAGTTCCGCGAATTCTCCAAGGCGCCGCCGGTCTGGGAGGACGGCGGCACGTGGAAGTTCATCCTCGGCACCGATGCGCTCGGCCGCGACATGCTCTCCCGCCTGATCCACGGCGCCCGCGTGTCGCTGTTCATCGGCATGTCGGTGATGGTGGTGTCGGTCTCGATCGGCATCGTCCTCGGCCTCGTCGCCGCCTTCGCCGGAGGCCTGGTCGACACGCTGATCATGCGCGTCATGGACCTGATCATCGCGGTGCCCTCACTGGTGCTCGCCATCCTGGTCGTCGCCATACTCGGGCCGAGCCTCACCAACACCATCGTCGCGGTGACCGTCGTCTACCTTCCGCGCTACGTGCGTCTGGTGCGCGCCTCGGCGCTCTCGGAGATCGGCAAGGACTATGTCGTCGCCTCGCGCACCATCGGCGTCGGCAAACTGCGGCTGATGTTCGTCACCGTGCTGCCCAACTGCCTCGCTCCCCTCATCGTCCAGGCGGCACTCGGCGTCTCCGACGCGATCCTCGAAGCGGCCGCTCTCGGCTTCCTCGGCCTCGGCGCCCAGCCGCCGATTCCCGAATGGGGGTCGATGCTCGCCGACAGCCGCGAGTTCATCCGCTCCGATCCGTGGATCGTCACCCTGCCCGGCCTCGCCATCCTGTTCACGGTCGTCTCCATCAATCTGATGGGCGACGGTCTGCGCGACGCCTTCGACCCGAAACTGAAGCGGAGCTGAGGCGGCGTCATGAACCTTCTCGAGATCGAGAACCTGTCGGTCGACTTCGAGACCCGCTCGGGCCTCTTCCGCGCCGTCGACCGCGTCTCCCTCACCGTCGCCCCGCGCGAGATCGTGTCGATCGTCGGCGAGTCCGGATCCGGCAAGTCGGTGGCGATGCTCGCCGTCATGGGGCTCCTGCCCAAGACCGCCCGCATCACCGCCGACCGACTCACCTTCGGCGGAGAGAACCTGCTCGGCATCACGCCCGCGGCCCGTCGGAAGCTCATCGGCAAGGACATCGCCATGATCTTCCAGGAGCCGATGTCGTCGCTGAACCCGTGTTTCACCGTCGGCTTCCAGATCGGCGAGGCGCTCCAGACCCATCTCGGTCTCGGCCGCGCCGCCCGCCACACCCGTTCGATCGAACTGCTCGAACAGGTCGGCATCCCCGAGCCGGAGACTCGTCTCAGGGCCTTCCCGCACCAGCTCTCCGGCGGCATGAGCCAGCGTGTCATGATCGCCATGGCGATCGCCTGCAGCCCGAAGCTGCTCATCGCCGACGAGCCCTCCACCGCCCTCGACGTCACCATCCAGGCGCAGATCCTCGATCTCCTCGTGCGCCTGCGCGACGAGAAGGACATGGGCCTGGTGTTGATCACCCACGACATGGGCGTCGTCGCCGAGACCGCCGAGCGGGTCGTCGTGCAATACGCCGGCCAGCAGGTCGAACTCGCCGAGACCGTCGATCTCTTCCGCGATCCCCACCACCCCTACACCGCCGCCCTCCTCGCGGCGCTGCCCGAACGCGCCACCGAGAAACGCCTGCCGTCGATCCCCGGTGTCGTCCCCGGCCAGTGGGACCGCCCGGTCGGCTGCCTGTTCTCGCCGCGTTGCGGCTTCGCCGTCGACCGTTGCCGTCGCGAGGCGCCGAAGCCCTGCGGCCCCGATCTCGGCCGTGCCCTGTGCCACTTCCCTCTCGTCGGCGGCGAGCCGCGTCGCGACCTCGAGCCCGCCGGAGCCGCCCGATGACCGCGCCGATCCTCGAAGCCCACGATCTCGTCAAGAACTACGTGGTCAGCCGCGGCATGTTCGCCCCGCCCGGCACGGTCAAGGCGGTCGCCGGCATCTCCTTCAGCCTCGAAGAGCGGAAGACGCTCGCCGTCGTCGGCGAGTCGGGTTCGGGCAAGTCGACGCTCGCCCGCATGCTGACCCTGATCGAACACCCGAGCGCCGGCAGCCTGTCGATCGCCGGCAAGGACGTCACCCGGGTCGACGGGGCGGAACTGAAGGCGCTGCGCTCCACCGTGCAGATGGTCTTCCAGAACCCCTATGGGTCGCTCAATCCGCGCCAGACCATCCGCAAGACGCTCGAGGAACCGCTGCTCGTCAACACCGACATGCCGGCGGCGAAGCGCCGCGCCGAGGCCGAGGACATGCTCGCCCGCGTCGGCCTGCGCCCCGAGCACGCCGACCGCTATCCGCACATGTTCTCCGGCGGCCAGCGTCAACGCATCGCCATCGCCCGTGCCCTGATGCTCCGGCCGAAGATCATCGTCCTCGACGAGCCGGTCTCGGCGCTGGACGTCTCGGTGCGCGCCCAGGTGCTGAATCTCCTCGCCGATCTCCAGCAGGAGTTCGCCCTCGCCTACGTCTTCGTCAGCCACGACCTCTCGGTGGTGCGCCACATCGCCGACGAGGTGATGGTGATGTATCTCGGCGGCGTCGCCGAGCACGCGACGAAGGAGGCCATCTTCGCCGAACCTCGCCACCCCTATACCCGCGCCCTCCTGTCGGCGACGCCGATGGCCGACCCCGGCCGCAAGAAGGAGCGCATCGTGCTCTCCGGCGAACTGCCCTCGCCCTTCGACCCGCCGTCGGGCTGCGTCTTCCACCCCCGCTGCCCGATCGCCTTCGATCGCTGCCGGGTGGAGAAACCGGTGGTCACCGGCACCGCCGGCCATCTCGCCGCCTGCCACGCCGCCGAGGCCGCGGCCATGCCGGGAGCGGCGTGAGGCTCACGGCTCCGGCCGCTTCACCCGCCCGCCGACGTTGGCGATGATCTGGCGCGCGTCGATCGCCTCGGCCCGGTCCTCGGTCGAGAGCGTCGTCGGCAGCACGCGGATCATCAGATCCTCGCCCGGCTCGCGCCGGTCGCCGCCGATCAGGCCGAAGCCGAAATGTTCGCGCGTCGCGCCGAGCGCCGATCGGGAGTAGAGGCCCTGCGACGCACTGCCCCGCGCGTCCTGCTTGCCGACGATGGCGAAATGGGTGCGCCCGGCCGCGACCGTGGTCTCGGCCGCCTTGAGCAGGACGAAGTCCTGGATGGTACCGGCGTCGGTGTGGAGATTGCCGCGCGCCGAGATCCGGTGGAGGTCGTCGGTGATCTGTGCCGCCGTCACGCCGCCGGTCGGTCCCATCTCTTGGTAGCGCGTCGCGCAGCCGGCGAGCCCCAGCCCCACGCACACCACGACGACGGCCCGCATTTCCACACCCTCCGCCCGACGGAACGCAGCCGAGGGTAGCAGAACGACACCGGGAGTCGAGCCCGCGGACACGGACCACCTCCGGTCGCGTCGACGCGTCGCGGCCGGCTCGGCGTCGGGCTCGACCGGCGGGCACCCTCGGGGCCCGATCGCCGAAGCGATCCGCCGGGCGCCTTCAGCCGACCCGCACCAGCACCTCGCGCACCGCGTCCATGTGGGCGCGCCAATCGACGTGGACCCGGTCGCGCACTCGCCGGACGACCTCCTCGCGCGCCGGTCCATCGGCGGCGAGGCGGCCGATGGCCTCGACCCAGGCGTCGACGTCGCCGGTGGCGGCGTAGATCGCCGCATCACCGGCGGAATCCCGGTGGGCCGGAATGTCGGAGACGACGGCCGGCGTCCCCACCGCCATCGCTTCGACCGGCGGCAGACCGAAGCCTTCCGCGAGCGACGGCATCAGCAGGGCGCGCGCGCCGGCCATCAGCCGGGCGATCGACGGCGACGTGAGGCCGGAAGCGAAGACGACGTGATCGGCGAGCCCGCGCCGCTCCACCTCGGCGCGGAGCTTGCCGGCGATGGCGTTGTCGGCGGCTCCGACGATCAGCAAGCGGGGAACGGCGGCGCCGGCCTCGGCCGCCAGCCGGGTCCATGCCTCGATCAGGACCGCATGGTTCTTGCGCGGCTCGACCGCACCGCAGACCAGGAAATAGGGCCGGGCCGCGATCACCGGATCGGGTTCGACCGGTCCGAGGAAGAGATCGTCGACCGGCAGCGTCACCGGATGGACCGGAAGATCCGGCTTGCCCCGGCGGGCGAGCTCCTCGCGGATGCCGGCCGCCGCCGCCGCCGTCGGGGTGAGCACCGCCTTCGCCCGCTGCGCCGTCGTGTCCATCACCGTCCGATGCGTCGCCCGGCGCGCCGGTGAGACGAGATCGGGGAACTCCATCGGGATGACGTCGTGGATCATGAACACCGGCGCCACGTCGGGCCGCCGGTCGAGCCAGTCGAGCGCCGCCGGCCGCGACAGGCCGCGGTGGCCGATGTCGAGATAGAGCGCCCCCGGCGACAGCCGATCGACCGACCGGCCGATCCGCGGACCGCCGCTGAGGAAGAGCCGCAGGGCCCTGAGATAATCCGGGATCTCGTCGAGCACCGTCTTGGCGGCGCGGCGCGGAAGCTGCGATGCCAAGGGAGAGGTCCAGGCCGCGTGCAGACGCTCCAGCGCCGGGTCGTCGCCCCCCCGGTCGTTCTCCTTCCAGATCGCGGCGACCACCTCGCAACCGCGCAACACCCGCTCGCGTGAGAAGAAGCGCGTGCCCCACGGCGTCGGCAGGACGCCGACGCAATCCGCCGGCCAGCTCTCGAAGAGGTTGCGGAGATAGCCGAAGTCGATCCGGTCGATCCCCCGTGGCACGCCGTTGGCCGCGCCGAGCACGGTGCGGACGAGATTGAAGGCGATCGGGCGAGGCATGTCGGACGGTCCGGGTTCCGTTTCGCGATCGCCCCACTCGCGCCCCGGGAAGGGCGCGGCCGGGTCGCGCGGCGAGCGTCTTCAATAGCCGACCGCCCCGCCCCCACCAAGTCGAATCGCCAAGAGCCGGCGAAGGAGCCCTCGTCGCCCGCCTCCCCTACGCGACCGGCCGGCGCTCGCTCAGCCGCCCTCCCGACACCGCGGAATCCACATGTGGCGTCGGGTCGCTGGAAGTCGGGTTGCGGCTTCGCCCGCTTTGTGATTTCACAGTTCGACGGATCGTCCGGTCGCCGTCTCCACGGCCGGCCGGTGATCGCGCCGGTGAGGGGAACCGGCGCGATCGACGCCACCCGCCGTCCGGCTTGACGTTCATCATGGCCGTTCGCGGGAAATGGTCGAGATTTCGTCGGCGGTCGCGGGATGCCGCGATCGAAACCGGGAAGCGAAGGGGTGACGGTTTTGCGGGGCTGGGGGAGCTTCGTCGGGCGGCTGTTGATCTCGCTGGCGCTGGTCGTTCAGATCGTGGCGCCGGTGCGAGCGAGCGTCGCCATGGCGACCATCGCCACCGACCCCCTGGTCGACATCGTCATCTGCGGCCACGACCTCCAGATCCTCGACCGGCAGGCCGGCCACGACCCGATCGCCGCCGACAAGGGGCTGGCCTGCGGCCTGTGTCAACTCGTCGTCGAGGGCGCCTTCGCCCCGCCGCCGCCGCCGCCGCTCCTCGCCCCGACCACCCCGGTCCACATAGCCGCCATCTGGCCGGTGCCGGCCGAGCCCACCCTTCCCTCCGGCCGCCTCGACCACATCCGCGGCCGCGCTCCTCCCGCCTTCTCCTGAACCGACGCGATCGATCGTGCGCCCCCCGAGGGGTGACGCACGCCCCTCGTCGACTGGTCGCGGCCGTTGCCGGACCACCGGGAGAACATCATGGACAAGGCTCGTTTCATGGGGGGCACCGGGCTCCTCACCCTCACCCTCGCGCTCCTCGCCACGCCGGCGCTCGCGCAACAGTCCGGATCACGATCGCTGCCGGAGGTGGTGATCACCGCCGACGCCAAGGCGAAGAAATCGACCGCCGACAAGGGGCTCTCCTCGCCCCTTGGCGCCTTCACCCTCACCGGCGAACCGCTGCAGCAACTCGCCGTCGGCACCAACGACACCGCCGGTCTCCTGACCGCCGTACCCGGCGTCCAGGCCGCCGCCGGTGGCGGCGTGTCGAGCCTGCCGGTGATCCGTGGGCTCGCCGACGACCGCATCAACGTCGTCACCCTCGGCATGGCCGTCACCTCGGCCTGCGGCAACCACATGAACCCGCCACTGTCCTACGTCGAGCCGTCGGCCATCGGTTCGGTCGAGGTGCTGTCGGGCGTCACCCCGGTCGCCAAGGGCGGCGACAGCATCGCCGGCACGATCATCGTCGAGCCGCGCGCGCCGCGCTTCGCCTCCGGCGCCGAGAATCTCGAGATCCACGGCGCCGCCGGCTTCCACTTCGCCTCGAACGGCAACCGGGTCGGCGCCACCCTGGAGGCTTCCGTCGCCAACCGCGACTGGAGCTTCGAATACACCGGTGCTTGGAGCAAGGCCGACAACTACGAGGACGGCGACGGCCGGACCGTGCGGTCGAGCCTCTACGAGGCGCTGAACCACCGCGCCACGCTGGCCAAGAAGACCGACACCGGGCTCTTCACCCTGTCCGGCGGCATCCAGAACATTCCCAAGCAGGGCTTCCCGAACGTCCGCATGGACATGCTGGGCAACCAAGTGAAATACGCCAATGCCCGCTACCAGGGTGAGCACTCTTGGGGCCGCATCGACGCCTCGGCCTTCGTCCAGCACACCGATCACTACATGAACTTCCTGCCGGACAAGTTCAACGGCGGCATCTCGACCTCGAGGACCGGCATGCCGATGTACACCACCGGCGTCGACATGGGCTGGTCCGTCAAGGTCGAGCGCAACATCACCGAGCGCGACCTCGTCCGCTTCGGCAACGAGTTCCGCCACACCACGCTCGACGACTGGTGGCCACCGGTCGCCGGCATGGGCGGCATGTGCTGCAACACCTATTGGAACATCAACGGCGGCACGCGCGACCGTCTCGGCACCTTCGTCGAGTGGGAGCGCGCCTGGTCGAAGGAGTGGTCGACGCTCCTCGGCCTGCGCAACGACACGGTGTGGATGGATACCGGCGACGTCCAAGGCTACAACCGCACCGTCGGTGCGCCGATGTACCATTATTGGGACGACGCGGACGCCTTCAATGCCCGCAAGCACGCCAAGACCGACGTCAACTTCGATCTGACGGCTCTCGTCCGCTGGAAGCCGAACGAGATGGTCGACACCGAGTTCGGCTACGCCCGAAAGACCCGCTCGCCGAACTTCTACGAGCGTTACGCTTGGTCGACCAGCGGCATGTCCTCCGCGATGATCTCATGGTTCGGCGACGCGAACGGCTATGTCGGCGACATCGACCTGAAGCCCGAGGTCGCCCACACGCTTTCGGCGACCTTCGGCATACACGACGCAGCGAAGTCCGACTGGGAGGTGAAGTTCACCCCTTGGTACTCCTACGTCGAGAACTTCATCGATGCCGACCGCACCGCGGTGCAGCCGACCATGTTCCTGATGAACCAGCCGCAGTTCGTCCTGCTGCGCTTCGCCAACCACGACGCGCGGCTGTGGGGTGTCGACCTGTCGGGCAGGAAGGCGCTCGGTGGCGACGACACAATCGGTCGCTTCGACCTGACGGGACGGCTGACCTACACCAACGGACGCAACCTCGACACCGGCGATTCGCTCTACCGGATCATGCCGCTCGAAGTGCGCCTCGGCCTCGCCCATCGCCTCGGCGGTTGGACGAACGGTCTCGACCTCAGGATGGTGGCCGCCAAGAACGACGTCTCCGCCGCTCGCAACGAGATGCGGACGCCGGGCTTCGCCCTGCTCGATTGGCGCTCGCAGTACCGCTGGAACAACGTCCGCTTCGACTTCGGCGTCACCAACATCCTGAATCAGCGCTACCTGCTGCCGCTCGGCGGCGTCGACTGGACCGACTACAAGACGCAGCCCAACCCCGGCTCGTCCAAGACCGTCCATGGCGTCGCCGGCGAAGGTCGCTCGTTCATGGCGGGCGTCCGCATCGAGTTCTGATCCGACCTCGACGCGGATCGGCGCCTCGCCG
The DNA here is from genome assembly GCA_030247555.1 of Siculibacillus sp. GTDB lineage: Bacteria > Pseudomonadota > Alphaproteobacteria > Rhizobiales > Ancalomicrobiaceae > CALBKH01. The sequence goes on from JAOTSD010000074.1 coordinate 20,173, forward strand.
GTCCCCATCTCCCTTCCCGGCGGCGAACGCCGCCGGGAGCCCTTCTCGGACCCGGCTCGTGTCGGGCATCACCCGCCGCGGGCTCCATGGACACGCTCACGCTCTCTCCTCTCGGGCTCTTCCTCGCCGCCGGCCTCGTCGGTCGCACGGTGATGATCCTGCTCGCGGCGGCCTCGCTCTGGTGCTGGGTTCTGATCTTCGAAGGCCTCTACACCCTGACGAGATCGAAGCGCGCCACGGTCCTGCCGGCCGACGGGTCGCCTCCGCCGCTCCTCGCCCCGATCTTCGAGGCCGGACGCGACGCCGCCGCGCTCTCCGTCCCCGGGGAGACGGTCGGCGAACGTCGCCATCGCCTCGCCGAAGCCATGGGCCGCGAGGCTCGCGCCTTCCTGACGAGCGCCGAGGGGCGCCTGCCCGACCTGGCCGTGATCGCCTCGGTCTCCCCTTTCGTCGGCCTGTTCGGCACGGTGTGGGGCATCATGGTGAGCTTCGCCGGCATCGCCGCGGCCAAGGACACCAGCCTCGCGGTCGTCGCTCCCGGCATCGCCGAGGCGCTCGCCGCCACCGCCTACGGACTGGCGACCGCCATCCCCGCCTCCGTCGCCTATTCCCGTCTCGGCGCCGGCTGGGCCCGGCTCGCCGCCATTCTCTCCGACCGTATCGACGAACGGGCCGTCGCCCTCGTCACCGAGGAGACCCCGTGATGATCCGTCCACCGCGTCCCATCCGTCCCGGTGCCTTCCGGCCGCTCTCCGAGATCAACGTCACGCCGCTGGTCGACGTCATGCTGGTGCTGTTGGTGGTATTCATGATCACCGCGCCGATGCTCGCCGCCGGCATCGAGGTGAAGCTGCCGCACGCCGACGCCGCCCGGCCGCTGGCGCCGCGAGAACCCATCGACGTCACCG